>NZ_LMOM01000001.1:300000-600000 GCF_001424185.1 Deinococcus sp. Leaf326
CCAGCCTGCTCGGCCAGAAGATCGGCGAGGCGCGCCTGCGGCGCAAGATCAGCTACGCGGCGGTGCTGGGCGACCAGCTCACCCACCTGTTCCTGATGCTGGTCGTGCTCATCGCGGTCTACCCGCTGTTCTACGTGCTCGTGGCGGCCTTCGACCCGCGCAACAGCCTGTTCGCCTTCCCCAACTTCAGCGACCCCAACCTCTTCTACAAGACCGGTCTGCTCCCCCGGCTGGACGTGCTGAGCTTCGAGAACTTCCGGCAGCTGTTCGAGGGCGTGACCGTGCCCCTGTGGCAGTTGCTGCTGGCCATCGTCGGCGGAGCGGCGCTGGCCGCGCTGGGCCTGCTGGCGCTGGCCGGACGGTTCGGGCGCGACAGCGAGGGCCTGACGCGCACGCGGGCCTGGGTCACGCGCATCCTGATCGTGGCGGTGGCGGCGCTCGTGCTGTTCGTGACTCCGGCGCAGTTCCAGGGGACGACCAACGAGAGCAAATTCCTGCTGTCGGTGCGCAATACCCTGTTCGTGTCGGGCGTGACGGGCGCGCTGGCGATCCTGCTCTCGACGACCGCCGGCTACGCGATGGCGCGGCTGCGCTTTCCGGGCCGCTTCCAGACCCTGCTGTTCTTCATCTTCATCCAGATGTTCCCGGTGTTTCTGGCGCTCGTGGCCGTGTACTCCCTGATGGTCACGCTGGGCCTGAGCAACACCTTCACCGGCCTGATCCTGGCGTACTCGGGCGGGGCCATCGCCTTCAACACCTGGATCTACAAGGGGTACGTCGAGTCGCTGCCCGAGTCGCTCGAAGAGGCCGCCATGGTGGACGGCGCGACCCGCTGGCAGACCTTCGTGCGCGTGGTGCTGCCGCTGTCGGGCGGCATCCTGGTCTTCATCTTCCTCAACCAGTTCATCGGCACCTACGCCGAGTACATCCTGTCGAGCGTCCTGCTCACCGGGGTGGACAAATGGACGGTGGGCATCATGCTCCAGTCGTTCACGCAGGGGCAGTTCAACACCAAGTGGGGCGTGTTCTCGGCCGCCGCCACGCTGGGCGCCCTGCCGATCATCGCGCTGTTCTACGGCTTCCAGGGCTACTTCGTGGGCGGCACGGTGTCGGGCGGCGTCAAGGAATAACGGCGCTGCACGACAAAAGAGGGCTCCCATCATAGGGAGCCCTCTTCGTTGGTCGGGGTGGACAGACGGATAGACCAGAGGCGGCCCCGGCCGGGGGTCACACCACCTGGGGCAACAGCTGGCGCAGCAGCGCCTGGAGGGCATAGGTGAACTCGTCCTCGAACAGCGACTCGCCGATCACGCGGCTCGGGGGATCGTGCGGCTGCTGGAGGCGCGGGCCGAGCTCGGCGACCTGATGCCAGCCCACCGACAGGGCGTAGAGGTGCATGATGAGCCGCGCCGAGGTCTCGGGCGGGTAGGGCAGCTCCTGCACGATGTCGCGCAGCACCTGCCACATCAGCTGCTGGGCCTGCCGGATCCAGGTCTGCGAGGCGTTGCGCTCGAGCACGGAGCCGTAGAGCAGCAGCAGGCGGCGCAGCGGCTGGGCCGACTCGTGCCCGCGCAGAAGCGCCTCAGTGAGAGCGTCGGGGGTGCGGGGACGCTCCTCGCGCAGCCGCAGGACGCAGTCGGCGGCCCAGCGCTGGAGGTGGCTGGTCAGGAGGGCGAGAAACAGTTCTTCCTTGGTGTCGAAATAGAGGTACAGGGTTCCTTTGGCCAGCCGGGCCTCGGCGGCCACCTGGCTCATGCTCAGTTCGCTGTAGGAGGCGGTGGACCACAGACGCTCGGCGGCGTCCAGGATCTCAGTACGGCGGCGTTTTTTCTCATCTGCATTACGGGCGCGCAGGGGTCTGGGGGTGTCGTCGGGCACAAAGGCGAGCATATGCCGCCTGTGGGAATACCGGCCATGAAAGGCTTCACGTCCGCGCTACACCCGGGGTCAGCATGAAGTTTTGCTGAAGACAGGCCACTTCCGGACTGGACTCAAAGTCGGTCCTCATGGAAGACCCATAGCATGCGCGCTATGCGTCTCTCGACCCTGAACTCCCAGCTCGCGCTGGGGGCCCTGCTGTGCGCCTCTGCCGGCTTCGCCCAGACTGCGCCCACCACCCCGGCCCCCGCTACCCCGGCTCAGGCCACGCCGGCCCAGACTGCTCCTGCCGCCCGCCCGACCAATCCCGCCTCGGGCGCAACCAACCGGGTAGCAAGCGCGGTCGCCGTAACGGTCAGCAAGGCGGTCTCGGGCCAGATCGTGGGCTGCCCCGCCGGCCTGAAGGTCAGCGCGCAGGCCGTGTGTCTCTACAGCAAGCAGGCGGCGGCGACCGTGCGCCCGGCGGTGCGCGGCGCGCTGGGGACCCTGGTCCTGGGCGACTGGAAGACCTCCGGGCAGGCCAGCAGCCTGCTGGTGCGTGCCAGTGCAGGCGGGCCCCTAGGCGCCTACGTGCTTCTCAGTCCTGTGACGGCCCAGGAGACCCTGCTCGTCGTGGACGCGGCGGCCCCCTCGGCGGCGGCCAGCAGCGCCAAACCCGCCGCACCGGCCGGCGTGGTCAAGGGTCAGCCCTACCTGCTGGGCCGCGACCTGACCGGTGTAGTCAACGTCGTGAGCCTGGGCGCCGGCAAGTTCCGCCTGAACGTGGCGGGCGAGACGGCCCTGACTGTGACGGCCGGCCAGAAAACCGCGCAGCGGGCAGGCGGCAACATCGAGCTCCCCCTGACCCCGGCGACCGACGGCAAGAACCTGATCTTCCCGGTCGCAGGTCTGCGCGCCCTGGGGTGCACGGTCAGCGACAACGCGGGCGGCCTGACCATTGCCTGCGGTCCGGACAGCATCGGCGTCAAGCCCATCGTCTTCTGAGTCCGGGTACCTACGCCAGTCCTGCGCCGGCCCCACCTTCATGCTCTCTTGACCCAGGGCGCGCAGGCTGGCGGCCGGGAACGGCGCGGCCCCCCTACGCGTAATGATGACCGAGGAGGAACACCATGAGTATTTTTGACCGACTGTCCCGACTGCTGCGCGCCAACGTCAACGACATGATTTCCCGCGCCGAGGACCCCGCCAAGATCATCGACCAGGCCCTGCGAGACATGCGCGCGGCCTACACCGATGCCCGCAGCGAAGTCGCCGAGGCGATGGCCCAGAACGCCAAACTCGAGCGCGAGGCCAACACCAACCGCACCCTGGCGTCCGAATACGAGGGCAAGGCCGAAGAAGCCCTGCGCGGCGGCAGCGAGGACCTCGCCCGCGAGGCGCTGCGCCGCTCGCAGAACCACAAGGACCTCGCCAAGGGCTTCGACGAGCAGCGGGCGCTCCAGACGAGCACCGTGGACCAGCTCAAGACCCAATTGCGCGCCCTGGAAGCCAAGATCGACGAGATGGAGTCGAAAAAGACCCTGCTCGCGGCCCGCCAGAAGACCGCGCAGGCCGGCGCCACCCTGGGCCGCGTCTCGGGCTTCGACAAGTCCGGCAGTGCCATGGACGCTTTCAACGACATGGAGCGCAAGGTGGCGGGCATGGAAGACCGCAACCAGGCGATGACAGAGCTGAGCACCGAGAACGACCTCGACGCGCAGCTGCGTGACCTGGGCCGCAACAAGGACATGGACGACGCCTTCGCGGCCCTCAAGGCCAAGGTTCAGGGCGACAAGAAGGACTGAGTCCGGCCTGAAGTGGGGGCCGGGACTGCGGGGATCTCTCCCCGCAGTTCCCGGCCCCCCTTCATACTTTTGGGTGCTGCGGGGCACATGCCGGGCGAGAATGCTGAGACAATGACCGGTATGACATTTTTCTCCGTTCGCCGCTTCCGGGCGCGGCACTGGGCCAGCGGGGGCCTGCTGCTGCTAGGGACGCTGCTGGGAGCCTGCGCGCCCCGCGCCGCCGCGCCCGTCCCGGTCGGTTCCAGCACGCCTGTGGGCAGCGTGTCCTTCTATCCCCAGGAAGCCGGCCTGAACTGGACCTATCTGGGTGAGGGCGAGGCGCCCGGCCAGCCCGCCTACACCCTGCGGGCGCTGGGCCCTACCCTGTTCCAGAGTCAGCCGGTCCTGGCCTCACAGCTCACCGGACGCGGCGCCGAACAGACGTGGTACCGCACGAGCAGCGCCGACGGCGTGCAGCTTCTGGGGTTCCGCAAGCCTGGCGTGACCGTCACCCTGAGCCCGGCGTGGCGCGAGGCTCCTCCCGAGACCGCGTGGCGCGTCGGCCTGAGCTGGGAAGGCACCAGCCAGATCACGGTGCTCAGCGACGACGGCAAGGAGCAGGCGCGCGGCAGCCTGCGCTACCGCTACGACGTGCAGGACCGCCGCGAGGTCCGGACCCCGGCGGGGACGTTCACCGTCTACGTGGTCACGCGCCAGATCAGCGACGACGTAGGCGGGCTGTTTCCGGCCACGCAGCAGTACTGGTTCGCGCCCTTCGTGGGCGAGGTCCGGACTCCTGAAGGACTCTTGCTCACGGGCCGCAACTTCGTGGCCAGAGGAGGTGGCCGGTGACGCCCGACCCCAAACCGACCAAGACCGCGCCGGCTCCCGCTCTCACCGCCCCGAGTGCCGCCCTCCCCGCCAGCCTCACACCGCTGCTTGACGGGGTGAACAGCCCCGACGACCTCAAGCTGCTCTCCCGTGACCAGTTACCCGAGCTGACCCAGGAGGTACGCGACGAGATCGTGCGGGTGTGCTCGCAGGGGGGGCTGCACCTCGCGTCCTCGCTGGGGGCCACCGACCTGATCGTGGCGCTGCACTACGTCCTGAACTCGCCGCGCGACCGCATCCTGTTCGACGTCGGGCATCAGGCCTACGCGCACAAGATTCTCACCGGCCGCCGCCACCAGATGTCGACCCTGAAAAAGGAGGGCGGCCTCTCGGGGTTCACCAAGGTCAGCGAGTCGCCGCACGACGCGATCACGGTGGGGCACGCCAGCACCAGCCTCGCCAACGCGCTGGGGATGGCGCTGGCGAGAGACGCCCAGGGACAGGACCACAAGGTCGTGGCCGTCATCGGGGACGGCTCGCTAACGGGCGGCATGGCTCTGGCAGCGCTGAACACCATCGGCGACATGAATCGCAAGATGCTCATCGTGCTCAACGACAACGAGATGAGCATCTCGGAGAACGTGGGCGCTATGAATAAGTTCATGCGCGGTCTCCAGGTACAGAAATGGTTTCAGGAGGGCGAAGGCGCCGGCAAGAAAGCGGTCGAGGCAGTCAGCAAGCCGCTCGCCAACTTCATGAGCCGCGCCAAGAGCAGCACCCGGCATTTCTTCGACCCTGCGAGCGTCAATCCCTTCGCGGCGATGGGTCTGCGCTACGTGGGGCCGGTGGACGGCCACAACGTGCAGGAACTCGTGTGGCTCTTCGAACGCCTGCTCGACCTCGACGGCCCGACCATCCTGCACGTGGTCACGCGCAAGGGCAAGGGCCTGAGCTACGCCGAGGCCGATCCCATCTACTGGCACGGTCCGGCCAAGTTCGACCCTGAGACCGGCGAATTCAAGCCCTCGGACGCCTACTCGTGGAGTGCAGCTTTCGGTGACGCCGTGACCGAGCTCGCCGCGAACGACCCACGCACCTTCGTCATCACCCCGGCCATGCGCGAGGGCAGCGGCCTCGTGGGCTACAGCAAGGCGCACCCGCACCGCTACCTCGACGTGGGGATCGCCGAGGAGGTCGCCGTGACGACCGCCGCCGGCATGGCCCTGCAGGGGCTGCGTCCCATTGTGGCGATCTACAGCAGCTTCTTGCAGCGCGCCTACGATCAGGTGCTGCACGACGTGGCCATCGAGAACCTGAACGTGACCTTCGCCATCGACCGCGCCGGGATCGTGGGCGCCGACGGCGCGACCCACAACGGCGTGTTCGACCTGAGCTACCTGCGCAGCATTCCGGGCCTGCATATCGGCCTGCCGCGCGACGCCGCCGAGCTGCGGGGCATGCTGAAGTACGCCCAGGAAAATCCCGGCCCATTCGCGGTCCGTTACCCGCGCGGCAACACCGAGCGCGTGCCCGAGGGCACCTGGCCCGACATCGTCTGGGGCAAGTGGGAGCGTCTGAAGGCAGGCGACGACGTGGTCATCCTGGCGGGGGGCAAAGCGCTGGACTACGCCCTGAAAGCAGCGGCAGGTCTGGACGGCGTGGGTGTGGTCAATGCCCGTTTCGTCAAGCCGCTCGACGAGGAGATGCTGCGCGAGATCGCCGGGACGGCGCGCGCCGTCGTGACGGTCGAGGACAACACGGTCGTCGGCGGCTTCGGCAGCGCGGTTCTGGAAACCCTGAACGCCCTGCGACTGAACGTGCCGGTGCGCGTGCTGGGCATTCCCGACGAGTTTCAGGAACACGCCACCGTCGAGAGCGTGCACGCCCGCGCGGGCATCGACACCCAGGCCATCCGCACGGTCCTGGCGGAGCTGGGCGTGGACGTGCCACTGGGCGTCTGAGCCCGTCGCGGGCAGGGGGGCAGGGGCTCCCCTGCTTCCCATCCGCTCAGTCGCTGCCCGGTTCGTCCGGCTCGGGCACGTCACAGCTCTCGCGGCTCACGAACTGCGAGAGCCGTTTGCGGTGGCGGCTGCTCCAGTCGATGGACGGGCGTTTCTGGTCCTCGGGCAGGTACCCCAGGCGGTAGACGGCCATGAGTTCGAGGTCCTCGGGCACACGCAGCAACTCGCGCACGGCCTGCCACTGGCGCGGAATCTCCATCGGGGTGCTCACGAACTGGATGCCCATACTCAGCTCGCCGACCGCGTTCCAGACGTTCTCGACAGCCGCCCCCAGCCCAAACGCGCTGTAGAAGCCCGACAGCTCGCCGGGACGGTACTCGGCGCGGTCGAGCAGGGCGGCGAGCAGCAGCGGGCTGCCGGCCACCAGCTTGCGGTTGTCCTCCCCCAATTTCCTGGGGACGCCGAGCTGGCGCATCACGCGCAGGCCCGTATCCGAGAACACCTGCCGCGTGAAGGGCTTGAGCGGCCCCGGCAGGTGGTCGATGTGAATGCCGTCGCGCCGCGCGTCCATCTCGGCCTCGGTGAAGCGGAAGTAGCGGCGGTAGCGCTCGAAAAACACGCCCGCGTCGATGAGTTCGGTCATACTCTCGCCGGAGATGCGGGCGACCTCCGCGATGGTCTGCGGGTTCTCGACGAGCACGAAACGCCAGGGCTGCGAGTTGAAGTGGCTGGGCGCGGCCTGCGCCACGCGCATGAGGAGGTGCTGGTGCTCGCGCGACACCGGGTCCGGCCGAAAAGGCCCGTTGGTGGTCCTGCGGGCAAGCATGCCGTCGAGAAGGTTCATTGCGCGCCCAGGCTAGCAGGCACGGGCCCCCCTCTGGAGGCTCCGGGGAACGGTGCCCACGGCCCGGCCCGGCAAACCCGACACCCCCTGACCGGAATTGGGTGCACAGTGGGCGCATGGACGCTCCCGCCTTCTATGCCTACCTGACCCGCGCCCGCCGTGAGCTGTGGGACATGCTGCGTGCGCTGCCTGACGAGGAAGTCTCGCGGGGCGTCATACCGACGGAGGGCGCGCGCTGCCTCAAGGACCTCGCCATGCACGTCGCAGTGGTCGAGGACGGCTGGTTCCGGGGCGACCTGCTGGGGCAGCCGCTGGTCCTCGACGGCTTCGGCTGGCCCGAACCGGCCTCGGCCGACGAGTACTGGCACCACGGAGATAAACCGTTGGAAACCGTACTGGCCTACTGGGAGGCGGTCGAGGCGGCGACCCTGGCCGGGTGGCCCGAGCTGTTGGAGGTGGCCGCCTCCGACCGGCGGATTCCGGTGGACGAGAGCCGCCCGGAGACGCTCGCGGCCGACGAGGTGCTGTGGCACGTCATGCAGCATGAGGTGCGGCACACGGCCCAGATGGTGCAGATGCTCCGGCTGCTGGGGCACAAGCCGCCCTCGCTCGACCTAGTATTCCTCACGGCGCGCTAGGCCGCCCCCCACGCTCCCAGCCCGAAAGCCACCGCGCAGGCCAGGGCCAGCCGCCAGTGGGCCGGGGACCCCGGACGCGGGCGCGGCATGGCGAGCAGCAGCGCGAGCGCGGGCAGCAGCGCCCACCAGCGCCGGCCCGCCAGCGCCGCCAGCCCGCCAGACACGAACACACCCGCGCACACGGCAAAAAACAGCGCGTGATGCGGCCAGCGCGCCCGGCCCCGGCCATAGCCCAGTTGCAGCGACACCCCCAGCCCCATGAGCAGGGTCAGCAGCAGTCCCGTGACGAGCAGGGCCGCGCCGGCCACACTCACGGATCCGGCTCCTCTTCGAGCCGGGCCGTAACGCGCTGCTCGATCTGGCCCAGGCGGCGGGTGCTTGAGTCGCCCGCAACCACCACGGCGACCCCCACCGCCAGGGCGGCCGAGAGCGCGTGTAGCCGCAGGGGATCGAGGTCGGTGGGTCCCAGCAGCGCCGCCAAGCCGGCGCCCAGCAGCAGCGCCCACAGGCTGCGATCGGCGCGGCGCTCGGTGAGGCGCAGGGTGGTCCAGCGCAAGAAGGCCAGCGTGGCGAGAGCGCCCGCCAGCGGCCACGCCACGAACTGCTGCAGGGTCGCCGCCTGCTGCGCCGAGGCGCTGCTGATGCTGTGGCCCGCCCCTACACTGAGCATGACCACCGACAGCGTGAAGGGAAAGTGCCCGTACAGCCACGCCAGCATGGTGTTTACCCGCCCCTGGAGGTGCGCGCCGAGGAGCGGCAGGCTGCGCGCCTGATCGAAGTACAGCCGCCACAACGCCACGGCCAGGATGATGGCGCACAGCGCGGGCAGCAGCGTGGCGACGCTCAGGCGCTGCTGCCGGGCGCCGCCCACCACCTCGGTCACGATCTCGCCGAGCGCGATGATCTGGAGCAGGCCCACCCGCTCGGGCAGGTGGCCTGCATGTGGCAGGGCCGCGCGGCCTGCGTCGCGCGCCAGGACCGGCGTCAGGACTTCGAGCAGCAGGGCAAAGGTCCAGGCCAGCAGCTGTGCGCCGCCGCCCCACGGCAAAAGGGCCGAGGCGCACCACACGAGCGACGAGAGGCCGGTCGCCAGCCCCAGTCGCCGCGCGAACCCCCGCAGTTCGGGCGACTGGCGCGCCACCCACAGGTGCAGCCCCGCCTGAATGGCCCGGTTGATCCCGAAGGCCAGCGCGAAGAACCCGGCGATGTCGCTCAGGTCCCCGCGCAGCGTCAGGGCGATCATGCCCATCGAAACCAGCTCGCCCAGGGTGCCCCAGCGGTACAGGCGCCCAGCGTTGCCGTACCGCGCGGCGTAGGTCGTGTTGCCGGACCACGCCCACCACACCGCCGCGAACAGCAGCGTGAACTCCGCGACGTTCTCGAAGGTCGGCGCGCTCCCCAACCGCTTGGCGAGCTGGTCGAAGGCCACTACGAACACGAGGTCGAAAAACAGTTCGAGCCAGCTGACCTTCTGTTCCTCGGCGGCGTCTGTGCGGGCCGCTGCCGCCTCCAGTTCGCCGGCCACCCCGTGACCCGGGCCGCCGGGCGGCTGGCCGGCGCCGCGTTCGAGGTCGACGGTGTCCCCCACCGAGGGGTCCAGCCCCGAGGTCCCCGCTCCCGGCCGCCGGTCACTCAGGGGCGGGCCACCCCTCACCTCAGTTTGCCGAGCGACTTGCGGATCAGGGCGTCGGCGGTCTGCGCCGGGTCGGCGGCCAGCAGCTCGGACACGGCCGAGCGCACCTGTGCCTCGCGGAACCCCAGCGCCAGCAGCGCGTCCACCGCGTCGCGCCCGGCGGTGCTGTCCACCTGGGCCGGCCGCGCGCCGCCGGCCACCGCCCCGGCCGCGAGGTGCTCGGGCACCTTGTTCTGGAGTTCGAGCACCAGGCGCTCGGCCGTCTTCTTGCCCACGCCCGACACGCTGGAGAGCAGTTTCACGTCGCCCGAGAGCAGGCCCTGCGCCACCGCCGAGGGCGGCAGGGCCGAGAGCAGGGCGAGCCCGAGCTTGGGCCCCACCCCCGACACTCCGGTGAGCAGATCGAAAAGTTTGAGACTGTCGGCGTCGGAAAAGCCGAACAGGAGCTGGGCGTCCTCACGCACCACGAAGCGGGTGCTGAGTTCGGCGATTTCTCCCACCTTCAGGCGGCCCAGGGTGCTGGCCGGGCACTGCACTTCGTAGCCCACGCCGCCCGCCACGACGACGGCGCTCCCCTCTCGTACCTCTCGCACCATGCCGGACAGGTAAGCAATCATGTGGGCCGATTCTAGGGGCTGAGGTGGCCGTAACCTCGGGCGGCATTGACAATCGGGCGGGCTCGGGGCCAGGGTGACCCATGACCCCGCCCGACCTGCGCCTCGCCCGGCCCGACGACCGCGACGCCCTGTACCGCATCTGTCTACTGACGGCCGACAGCGGCGAGGACGGCACGGCGATGTACCGGGACCCCGAACTGGTCGGGCACGTCTACGCCGGGCCGTACCTGGCCGGGCAGCCGGACCTGACCTTCGTGCTGGAGGACGCCGGAGGCGTGTGCGGCTACGTGCTGGGCGCGCAGGACACGCGGGCCTTCGGGGCGTGGGAGGAGCGGGAATGGTGGCCGGACCTGCGGCGGCGCTCTCCCGACCCGGCCGGAATTCCGGCCGCGCGGCGCAGCCCCGACGAGCGGCTCGCCTTCCTGATCCACCATCCGCCACAGATGCCAGCGGAGGTACTGGACCGCTATCCCTCGCACCTGCACATCGACCTGCTACCGCGTGCCCAGGGCGGGGGCAATGGCCGACGGCTGCTGGAAAAGCTGTTTGCGGCGCTGCGGGAAGGCGGTTCGCCGGGCGTCCACCTGGGGGTGGGCATCAAGAACGTGCGCGCACAGGGGTTCTACCGGCACCTCGGCTTCACGGAGCTGCGCCGCGAGAACGGAGGCGCGCTGCTGGGGCTGCGGCTATAGCGGGGGCCAGGACCGCCAATGACCGACCCAGGGCGAAGAGGGCTGTTGTCGGCCGCCGGAGACGTCAGACACCTCCAGCCCTACCGGGAGGATTTTCCGTATTCTGGAGGGGTTGCCCGGCCTGCCTCCCATCAGGGTATGGCCGGGAAGGGAGCGCACATGACGAGCAGTCCGGTACAGCACAGCAGCCTAGAGCAGGGCATCGAATTTTTCATCACCACCGCCATCGACTACGCCAACGGGGCGCCGCATATTGGGCACGTCTACGAGAAGATCCTCGGGGACGCCATCGCGCGCTACCAGCGCCTCGCCGGACGCGACGTAACCTTCGTCATGGGCACCGACGAGCACGGCGAAAAGATCAGCAAGGCCGCCGCGAAGGGCGGCGTGACCCCGCAGCAGCTCGTGGACGACCTCTCTAACCGCGCCTTCCAGGGACTGTGGAAGCGGCTGGAGATCAGCTACGACGCCTTCATCCGCACGACCTCGCCCCGGCACAAGCAGTTCGTGCAAGAAGTCTTGCAGCGGGTCTACGACGCCGAGGACATCTACTTTGCCGAGTACGAGGGCCTGTACTCGGTGGGCGCCGAGCGCTACGTCACCGAGAAGGAACTCGTGGAGGGACAGGACGGCGTGCGCCGCTACCCCGGCGACAAGGACCCACCCGAGCTGCGGCGCGAGGCCAACTACTTTTTCCGCATGGAGAAGTACCAGGCCTGGCTGCTGGAGACGCTGCGCGCCCAGCCCGAGCTGATTCAGCCGGCCGGCTACCGCAACGAGGTGCTGGAGATGCTCAAGGAGCCCATCGGGGACCTCAGCATCAGCCGCCCGAAAAACCGGGTGCCCTGGGGTATCGAACTGCCCTGGGACCCGGACCACGTGACCTACGTGTGGTTCGACGCGCTCCTGAGCTACCTCACCCCCACGGTCAGCCAGGGCCGCGATCCGGCGACGGTCAGCGGGCTGGCGTGGCACGTGATCGGCAAGGACATCCTCAAGCCGCACGCGGTGTTCTGGCCGACCATGCTGCGCGCCGCCGGACTGCCGCTGTACCGCCGCCTGGTGGTGCACAGCCACATCCTGGCCGAGGACGGGCGCAAGATGGGCAAGTCGCTGGGCAACGCCATCGACCCCGAGAAGCTCGTCTCGGAGTACCCGGTAGACGCCATCCGTTACGCAATGCTGCGCGAGGCGACCCTGAGTGCCGACAGTCCCTTCGGCGAAGGCATCCTGATCTCGCGCCTGAACAGCGACCTCGCCAACGACCTGGGCAACCTGCTGTCGCGCACCCTGAGCATGATCGAGAAGTACCGGGGCGGCGTGATCCCGGTCCCCGGCGAGCTGGCCGAGCGTGAGAAGGCGATAGAGGCGGCGGCCCTGGCCTTGCCCGGCGAGGTCCTGCGGCTGGTCGACGAGCTGAAGGTGAACATGGCCATTGAGGCCGCCATGAACTTCGTGCGCGACCTGAACCGCTACATCGCCGAGAGTGCACCCTGGAACCTCGCCAAGTCGCCGGAGACGCAGGGCCGCCTGGACACCGTGCTGCACACTGCCGCCGAGGGCCTGCGCGTAGCGAGCGTGGCGCTCGAAGCCGTGATTCCGGCCAAGGCGCGCGAGCTGCGTGCCCAGCTCGGCCTGGGCCGGCAGGGCTACCCTCTGCGCGCCGCCTGGGGCCTGATTCCGGCCGGTACCCGCATTCAGCCCGGCAGCGTGCTGTTCCCCAAACCCGAACCCCGGACCGAGGCGACCCCCGCTCCCGCCGCCCCGAAAAAAGAGAAGAAAGCCATGACCCAGACCCAGGACGTTCAGCCATCCACCGAAGCCCCCACGACGCAGCCCGCCGCGCCCACCCAGGCCAGCGACACCCCGGCCGAGACGCAGGCCCTGATCTCCATTGACGACTTCGCGCGCATCGACCTGCGGATCGCGGAAGTGGTGGCCTGCGAAGCCGTGCCCAAGGCCGACAAGCTGCTCAAGCTGACGGTGAAACTGGGCGACGAGACCCGCACGGTCGTCAGCGGCATCCGCAAGTGGTACGAACCCGAAGCTCTGGTGGGCCGCAAGGTCGTGCTCGTCGCCAACCTCAAGCCGGCCAAGCTGCGCGGCATCGAGTCGCAGGGCATGATCCTGGCCGCCGAGGACGAATCGGGCAACCTCGACCTCGTGGGCACGGGGCTGGACCTGCCGAGCGGCACGAAGGTCCGGTAACGGCGCGCCGGCTACCGCCGAGGACGACTCAGGCCCCCTCCCCCGCCGGGTGGGGGCCTTTTCTTTCGGATGACCTCCACCCGGCAGGGCGCGCACTACACTGCCCCCATGCCGTTCGTGATCGTTTCCGGGCTTTCGGGCAGTGGCAAGAGCACCGTGCTGCGGACCCTGGAGGACGCCGGATTTTTTATTACCGACAACCTGCCGCCCGAGCTGTGGGGGGCCATGCACGACCTCGTGCGGGCGCGCGGCCTGAGCCGCGTGGCGGTGAGCACCGACGCGCGCACCCGCGACTTCCTGGCCTCGCTGGAATCGAGCTACGAGCGGCTCTCGCGCCGGCGCGAGGACCTGCAGGTGCTGTTTCTGGAGGCGACGGCCGAGGTGCTGCTCCAGCGCTACAACCTCAGCCGCCGCGAGCACCCGCTGGGCGAGAACCTGATGCTGGACTTCTCGCGCGAACGCGAGCTGCTCGCGCCGCTGCGCGCGATTGCCGACACGGTGATCGACACGACCAAACTCAGCGCGCCCGAGCTGTCGCGCCGGGTGATGGAGCTTTACCGTCTGGAACAGGACTTTTCGCTGCGGCTGCTGAGCTTCGGGTTCAAGCACGCGCCGCCGCGCGACGCCGACCTCGTCCTCGACGTACGAACGCTGCCCAATCCCTACTACGACCCCGAGCTCCGGCCCCGCAGCGGGCGCCGGCCCGAGGTGGCCGCCTACGTCTTTCAGGACGCTTCCAGCGAGGCCTTCTACGACGAGCTCCGGGGGTTCGTGCGCAGCGCCGCCGAGCGGGCGCAGGCCTCGGGCCGCCGGGGCTATACGGTGGCGGTCGGGTGCACGGGGGGGCAGCACCGCAGCGTGGCCGTGACCGAGCGCCTGCGCGGCGACCTGGCCGACCTGCACGCCGAGATCACCGAGCACCGCGACATGCACGAGCCGGAAGGCCTGTGAACCGGCCCACCGGGCGGGCCGGGGCGTGAGCCTGTCGCCGCCCCCGGAACCGGCCCCGCACGAGGACCCGGCCCTGCCCTCGCGGCTGGACCGGGCCACCCAGCGTGGTCAGGCAGCGCAGCGCCGCGCCCGGATGTGGCTGGAACCGGGCATCGGGGTCAAGCGCTGGCTGGTGCTGTTCGCCGCCTGCACCCTGGTCGGCGCAGTGGGGTTCCTGCACTTCACCTGGACGGGGCCGCTGCACTTTTTCGCCACGCGCTGGATCCTGTACCTCAATAATTTCACCAGTCCGGAGATCATGCCGCTGTACGTGGTGGGCATCGCGGTGATGGCGCTCGCGCTGCTTGGGGCCTTCACCTCCATCGTCATGCTCAACCGCAGCATGTTGCGCGGCACCGGCACGGCGCCCGAGACGGCCGTGGACCTGCTCTACGAGCGCCGCACCCTCGCGCGCGGGGCGAAGGTGGTCGCGGTGGGCGGCGGCACCGGCCTATCGAATCTCCTGAGCGGCTTGAAGGTGCACACGCGCAACATCACGGCGGTGGTCACGGTGGCCGACGACGGCGGCTCGTCGGGCCGGCTGCGGCAGTCGCTGGACATGGTGGCGCCCGGCGACCTCACCGACTGCTACGCGGCGCTCTCAGATAGCCCGGTACTCGCGCGGCTGCTGCTGCACCGGTTCGGACGCGGCGAAGGCCTCGAGGGCCACACCTTCGGCAACCTGCTGCTCGCCACCCTCAGCGAGGAGCAGGGTGGACTGGGCACCGCCATGCAGGATATCCACGACGTGCTGCGGGTGCGCGGCGCGGTGTTTCCGGCGACCACCCAGCCCACTACACTCGTCGCGCAGCTCGACGACGGGCGGGAGATCCGGGGCGAGAGCCAGTTCGCCTCTCTCGTGGACCCCTCGCGCATCCGCCGGGTCCAGCTTGACCCACCGGGCGTGCCCGCGCTGCCGCAGGTCCTCGAAGCCATCCGCGACGCCGAGCTCATCGTCCTGGGGCCGGGCAGCCTCTATACCAGCATCATTCCGGTCCTGCTGGTGCCGGAGATCTCACAGGCCATCCGCGATTCGGCCGCGCCCGTCCTGTACGTGGCCAGCCTGATGACCGAGCCCGGAGAGACCACCGGCCTGACGCTGGAGGGTCACGTTCACGCCGTGGTGGGGCACCTGGGCCGTATGCCCGACTGGGTGCTCATGAACAGCGCGCCCATCCCGGCCGACGTGCGCGAACGCTACCGCGCCGAGGGGGCCGAGGTCCTGACCCTCGACGGGGCCAGCCGCGACCTGAAGGAGCGGGTCCGCTACGCCCCACTGCTTCAGCCGGGCGCGGCCCGCCACGACCCAGCCGCACTGGCGAGTGCCATCGTGGGCCTCACCATCCGGCAGCGTTAGGACGCGCGAGGCGGCGCCTCAGAACCAGCTCGCCGTGCAGGTGCCCAGACGGACGTCGTTGGAGACCAGGGTGCCCCGGAAGGTCTGGCCGCCGGGTTCGGGATCGGCCACGCGGCACTCGTAGTCGGTGCCGCCGTCGTTCCAATAGAACAGTAGGGCGCTGCCCGTGGTGTTCAGGGCCACGGCTGCCTTCGAATCTCCGCGTCCCTGCTCGGCGGCGTTCAGGTCCGCGAGGCCGAGGTTGCTATAGATCCCGGGGCGCGCGTTGACAACCTGCGGCAGCGCGATGGTCACACTCGACCCCAGCAGGCGGCCCATCCCTTCGACCCGCCAGGTCTGCCCGGCGGCCAGCGGCGCCGAGGGCGAGGGAGCCTGACCGGCACGCTCAAGCAGGGTGGGCGAGCAGGCCGCCAGAAGCAGGGGCAGAGCCAGGGGCAACAGCTTGTTCATGGCCCGACTCTACGGGCTGGGGGCAGACCGGACATGACGGATTCTTAAGAAAAGGAGCGCACGCCGCCTCCCTGCAGGCTTATCCTGCGGGCATGGGATTCGTCATTCGTCTGCTGGTCAGTGCGCTGGCACTGTACCTGCTGACCCAGGTCTACAGCGGCGTGTATTTCGTGCCGGGCAGCGGTGCGGGCTCGGTCGTCATCGCGGCTCTGGTCATGGGCGTGGTCAACGCGCTCATCCGTCCCGTGCTGCTGCTGCTCTCGCTGCCGGTCAACGTGCTCACGCTGGGCCTGTTCACCCTGATCGTCAACGGCGTGGTGCTGTGGCTCGTCGCGGCCCTCACGGCCCTGAACGTCGCGGGATTCGGCGCGGCTGTGATCGGCGCCCTCATCCTCACGCTCATCTCGTGGGTGCTGGACGCGGCGGTCGGCGCGCTGGGGCTGGACGGCCGCCGTGGCTGAGGTCCTTACGCGGCCCGCGCCGCGCTGCCCCGAGCCGCTGCTGGTGGACACCCCCCAGGCGCTGCGCGCGGCCCTCGACGGGCGCGGGCGTGTGGGGCTGGTGCCCACCATGGGCTACCTGCACGAAGGCCACGCCGCCCTGATCCGGCGCGCCCGCCAGACCACCGACCGTGTGGTGGTCAGCGTGTTCGTCAATCCCCTGCAGTTCGGCAAAAACGAGGACCTGGGGCGCTATCCCCGCGACCTGGAACGCGACCTGCGGGTGGCGGGTGAGGCCGGCGCGGACGTGGTCTTTCACCCGGAGCCGGACCTCATGTACCCGGCCGGTTTCGCCAGCACGGTGCAGGTCGCGGGCGTCAGCGAACCGCTCGACGGCGCGGCGCGGCCGGGCCACTTCGCGGGGGTGGCGACGGTGGTCCTCAAGCTCCTGAACCTCGTGCAGCCCACACAGGCCTTTTTCGGCGAGAAGGACTGGCAGCAGCTGGCGGTCGTGCGGCGCATGGTCGCGGACCTCAATGTGCCTGCCGAAATCGTCGGGGTGCCCACCGTACGCGCCGACTCGGGCCTGGCTCTGAGCAGCCGCAACAGCTACCTCTCGCCCGAGCAGCAGGCCCAGGCCACGGCCCTGTCCGCCGCGCTGCGCGGAGTGCAGGAGGCCTACGCGGCCGGCGAGCGCGACGTGGCCGTGCTCAAACGGATCGGGTTGGACATCCTGGGCCGCGACTCCGCCGTGCAGCCCGAGTACCTGAGTGTGGTCGGGCCGGACCTGACCGAGCCCGCCGTGCTCAGCGCCCATCCCCTGAACCGGGTGCTGGTCGCGGCGCGGGTGGGCGGCGTGCGGCTCATCGACAATCTGCCCCTGCTGCCGGCCAGCGCCTCCGGCTTAGGCCGTGCGGATGCCCCTCTATGAGCTGCTGCGCGAACTGCTGACCCGCCGGGTCTCGGACATCCATCTTCAGGGGGGCGCCCCTCCCCTGGGCCGAATAGAAGGCCAGCTTCATGTCTTCGGCACGCAGCCCCTGTCCCACGCCGACGTGCTGGCGCTCGCCCAGTCGCTGCTGACCCCGGAGGAGTTCGGGTATTTCGAGGACCGCGGCCAGTACACCGCCGCCTGTCAGATCAAGGAACTGGGGCGTTTCCGCTGTCATGTCTTCCGGCAGTCGGGCGCGGTAACGCTGGCCCTGCGCACCATCGGCGCGACCGTGCCCAGCCTCGCCTCCCTGGGACTGCCGACCGACCTGATGACCGGGCTGGCCCTCGCGCCGCGCGGCCTGCTGCTGTTCGCCGGCCCCGGCGACAGTGGACGCACCACGAGCGCTGCCAGCGTGGTGGACCACCGCAACCGCCAGACCACCTCGCGTATCCTGACGGTCGAGGACCCGCCCGAGTACCTGTACGCGCCGGCGCGCAGCCTCGTCGCGCAGCGCGCGGTGGGGCACGACGTCCGCAGCGCTACGCAGGGACTCGCAGCCGCCCGCGTGCAGGACGCCGACCTTGTGTTCGTAGGCGAACTGCTCACGGCCGAGGAGGTGCGCGCCGCCCTGGAGGTCGCGCAGTCGGGGCGGCTGGTCGTGAGCACCTTTCTGGCGCGCGACAGCGGACATGCCCTAGCCCGGCTCGAACGGCTGTTCCCGCCCCACGAACGCGCCGACCTGCGCGCCGCCCTGGCCGAGACGCTGCTGGCCCTGGTCAGCCAGCGCCTGCTGCCGGGGCTGTTCGGCGGCGACCGCGTGCTGGCCCACGAGGTCCTGCCCGGCACCCCCGAGGTGCGCGCGGCGCTGGAGAGCGGCTCACCCGCGCGGGAACTGCGCGCCCTGCTCGCCGGCAGCCAGACGGCCGTGCTGCACCCGCTGGAGGCCCACCTCGCCGCGCTCGTGCGCCAGCAGCGCGTCTCGCCCGAGTCGGCCCTCGCGGCGGCGAGCGACCCGGCCGATCTGCGGGCGCGCCTGCCCGCGCTGGGCTGAGCGAACGCGCCTGCGGGCGCGGCGCCCCAGACCCTATACTCTGGCGGCATGACCAAGCAACGCATTCCCATGACCCAGCGCGGGCACGACAAGCTGACCGAGACGCTCCAGCATCTCAAGACGACCCGGCGCGAGCAGATCAGCGAGTACATGGGATCGGCCATCGCGGACGGTGACCTGCGGGAAAGCGCCGCCTACGACGAGGCCCGGATGCAGCAGAGCGAGAATGAGGGCCGGATCATCGAGATCGAGCATCAGCTCGAACGCGCCGTGATCGTCGCCGAGGACTCGACCGGAGCCATTGGCCTGGGCGCGAAGGTCACTCTGAAGGACGAGAAGGGCGCCGAACGCCGCTTCGAGCTCGTCGGTACATACGAGGTCGACGTGCTCAAGGGCAAGATCAGCGACGCCAGCCCCATCGGCGTGGCCCTGGCCGGCAAGCACGCGGGCGACGTCGTCGAGTTGCAGGGCCCCAAGGGCAAGACGGTGTTCACGGTCGTCAGCGTGGACTACGACTGAAGCCGGCTCCGGAGAGGCCTGATTCCAGCTACCGGGCGGCGCCCGGTCCCGGTTCAGGCCTCCTCTACTGCGGGCCACGCCCTCACGGCGGGCCGTGAACATTCGCTCAGTGTGCGCTTCCCCACGTTCTTCGGCCCTCTCCGGTAGACTCGGACCGACAGACTGGAACCCATTCCATTTTCCCAGTCGGATGGAGGACTTTACATGACGCTTCAACGCTCAAGCGGGGTGCTGCTGCACCCGACCAGCCTGCCCGGCCCCTACGGCATCGGGGAACTGGGGGCTCAGGCCCGGCATTTCGTGGACTGGCTCGCGCAGGCCGGACAGACCTACTGGCAGGTCATGCCCTTGGGGCCGACCGGCTACGGCGACAGCCCCTACCAAGCCTTCAGCGCCTTTGCGGGCAACCCCTACCTCATCGACCTCACGGCCCTCAAGGCCGAGGGACTGCTGCAGGAGAGCGACTTTGTCGCCATGCCCGACTTTCAGGCCGCCAAGGTCGATTTCGGGGTGCAGTACGTGTGGCGCAACCAGATGCTCGACCGGGCCTACGCCGCGTTCGCGTTCGGCGGCGCCCAGGACCTGCGCGCCGGCTTCGACGCCTTCCGGACCGAGGAAGCCGAGTGGCTCGACGACTACGCGCTATTCATGGCCCTCAAGGACGCGCACGGCGGCCTGCCCTGGAACGCCTGGGAAGCGGGCACCCGCGACCGCGACCCCGAGGTCCTGGCGGCCTCGCGCGAGCGGCTGGCCGGCGCCGTCGAACGTGTGCAGTTCGTGCAGTTCCTGTTCTTCCGGCAGTGGAACGCGGTGCGCGCCTACGCCCGCGAACGCGGAGTACAGGTCATCGGGGACATTCCGATCTTCGTGGCGCTGGACAGCAGCGACGCCTGGGCCAACCGCGACCAGTTCTACTTCGACGACCAGGGCCAGCCCACCGTCGTGGCGGGCGTGCCGCCGGACTACTTCAGCGAGACCGGGCAGCTCTGGGGCAACCCGCTGTACGACTGGGACGCCATGCGGAGCAGCAACTACGCGTGGTGGGTCAAGCGGTTCCAGGGCAGCCTCAAGCTCTACGACATCATCCGGATCGACCATTTCCGGGGATTTGCGGCCTACTGGGAGATTCCCTTCCCGGCCGAGACCGCCATCAACGGCCGTTGGGTGCCCGCGCCCGGCCACGAGATGTTTCAGGCCGTGCGTGACGCGCTGGGCACGCTGCCCATCATCGCCGAGGACCTGGGCGTCATCACGCCGGACGTCGAGCAGCTGCGCGACGATTTCGACTTCCCCGGCATGGCAGTGCTCCAGTTCGCCTTCGGCGGCGGGGACTTCAGCGTGAACGACTTCCTGCCGCACAACCTGCGCGAAAATCAGGTCGTGTACACCGGCACGCACGACAACGACACCACACGCGGCTGGTGGGTGTCGGCCGACGACAGTGAGCGCCACAACTTCCGCATCTACACGAGCAGCGACCCCAATGAGCAGACCTTCACGGCGCAGCTCATGCGCATGGCCTTCGAGAGCCGGGCCAAGCTGGCCGTCGTGCCGCTTCAGGACGTGCTCAATCTGGGCACTGAGGCGCGCATGAACCTGCCGGGCACGACCGGCGACCACAACTGGACGTGGCGTTACGACCCGGCCACCCTCCTGCCCAGCCTCGCCACGTCGCTGCGGACCCTGACGGAGAACACGGGCCGGCTCCAGCGCGGCGAATAACCTCCTCTTCCAGAGAAGGCCGTATCCATGCCCCCTTCCGCCGACAGGCTGGTTGGGGGCGTTCTTGTCCACGCTGGGAGCGCCTGTGGCCTCCGCGCGCCTTTACCGAGAGGCCACAGGCGTCCAGGCCGCCCCCCATAACCGACTACCCTGTGCCCATGAAGCTGTATACGAAGACGGGCGACGGCGGACAGACCGGACTGTACGGGGCCGACCGCGTGAGCAAGGGGCACCCCCGGGTCGAGACCTACGGCACGGTGGACGAACTCAACAGCGTGCTGGGTATGGCCCGGGCCGAGAACATGCGGCAGGAGGGGCCGGACACCGGCCTGGAGGCGGACCTCGAATACCTGCAGAACGCGCTGTTCGACCTGGGGGCCGACCTGGCTACCCGCGCGGGCGGCCCCTACGAGAGGCGGCTGAGTCGCCTGGACGCCGGCGACGTGACCCATCTCGAAACCCTGATCGACCGTTACCAGGAAGAGGCCCCGCCCTTTACCGGCTTCGTGCATCCGGGGGGCACGCCGGTCGCCGCCGCGCTCCAGCTCGCCCGCGCTGTGGCCCGCCGCGCCGAGCGGGATTTCGTTCGTCTGCTGGAGGTCGAGGAAGCCAACCCCCACGCCGGGGTGTACCTCAACCGTCTCTCGGACCTGCTGTTCATCATGGCCCGCGCCGCCAACGCCCGCAGCGGCATACATGAGGAAGCGTGGCTGGTCAAAGGACGGCGTTAGGAGGAAGGGCCACCCCTGAGCAGCCCGCCCCTTAGTCCATGTGCAGAAAGGTCAGGATCGCCCGGGCGATCGCGTTGCCGATGCGGTCGCGGTAGGCGGGGGTGGCGAGCAGCGGACCTTCCTTGGGGCTGCTCCCGAACCCGATCTCGGTGAGGATGGCGGCCGTATTCGGGTTGCGGATGACGTAGAAGGCGTCGGTATGCACGCCCCGGTTCAGCGCCCCCGTACTGCTGACGAGATTTTGCTGCACCTGCTGGGCGAGCTGTCGCGAGAAGCTGAGCTTGGCCTGCGCCACGATGTCGCCCAGTACGTTCTGCGCCTTGCCGGCGGCCTGGCGGGTCAGCTCCTGACCCACGCTGCCGCCGCCGTTTTCCGCGACCGCGAGGCTGCGGCTCTGGCCCCCGAGCGGCTGCCCGAAGTAGTAGGTCTCGATTCCCTGCGCCGAGGCTCCACCCGCATTGACGTGAATGCTGATGTAGGCGCTGACCTCGCCGGTCGTGGCGAGGCGGGCGCGGGCGTTGAGGTCCGTGGCCTTGTCGGCGCTGAGGTGCCGGTCGTTGTCGCGCACCATGACCACGTCCACGCCGCGCGCGCGCAGCACGTCGCGCACCCGGCGCGCCACGTCCAGGGTCACGTCCTTCTCGGTGACCCAGCGGCTGGTCATGCCGGGGTCCACGCCGCCGTGTCCCGCGTCAATGACCACCCTCGGGCGCGTCACGGTCCGGGTGCTGGCGGGGCGCACGGTCGCGGCGGCCGGACGGGGGGCCTGGGCCACCGGCCCGGCCGTCCCCTTCGCAGCGCTGGTCCGGGCCGCTCCGGCGCCGGTCGGTATGTCCACGACGAGCCGGGCCGGCTGCGCGCCGCTGCGGGGCAGGACGCTGGCCGTCGCCCGGGCGTGGCCGGGGGCCAGCGTGACGGTCACGGCGGCGCCCTTGACCGCGTAGGCGCGCACGCCCGGCGCCGAGAGGCTGCCCGACTCGGTCCGCAGCGTCTGGCCCAGCGTCACCTGAAGGCGGGTCCCCGTGAGGGTGGTCCTGGGCTTCGCCGCCGTCCCCGCGGCCGCCGGCAGGTCGAACACGAGGCGGGTATAGCCGCTGTGGGTGCCCACGCGCGGCGCGGCCTGTGCCCCCGGTGCCAGGAGGCCCAGTGTCAGCGCGCCCAGGGCGAGCACCGACCGGAGAGACGGCACACGGACAGCGGAAGAAGAACAGATCACGTCGCGCGGAGTTTAACGTTCAAGCCTTGGCTTTGCATGGGAACGCCGTGGCTGCGCCCCGGGTCACCCTCTTTCCGGGTGCGGCCCAGCCCACCTGAACTGGAACTGACGCACGCGCTCACGCCGCTCAGGGCCGCTCCGCTACCCTGCGGGAATGAAGTCGCTTCCCTTTGCCTCCACCCTCCGCAAGCCCGCCCGGCTCCTGACACTGCTGGCCTCGCTGTCGCTGGCCTGGGGCCTGGACTCCGCGCAGGCCGTGGCCTTCGGCAGCCTGAACGTCACGCCGCGCGGCGCGCAGAACCTCAACCTCGAAACGGGCTTCACCGACCTGCCCCAGGGCGGCACCGCCACCGACGCCAAGGGCGGCCTGACCCTCACGGCTCAGAAGATGCAGCTGCGGCCCAACGACCGACTGAACGCCCAGGGCGCGACCCTCAAGACCCGCCAGGGCGGCACCCTGAGCGCCGCGCAGCTCACATACGACCTCAAGAACGGCACGGTGACGGCCTCGGGCGGCGTGACGTACAGCGACGCGCGCATCCAGGGCCTTCAGGCGGCGGGTGTGGTGCTGTACGTGTCCAGCGGCTTCGTGGTCGCCTCGGGCGGCGTGAAGGCCGCCGCGCCCACCATGACGGGCGCGGCCCTCGTGTTCGACCCGCAGACCATGCAGGCGGTCGTAAGCGGTCCCTTCGACCTTCAGGCCCGCCTGGGCCGCAGCGCCGGCAAGGCGGGCGAGAAGCTGCTGCTCACTTTCGCAGGCAACACCCTGACGAACGCGACTGCCAAGCCCACCACCGACGATCTGGCGCGCTTCTCGGCCTACCTGAAGTGATCCCCTGAGGTGAACCCGCGCCGCACCCGCACCTGCTCAGGCAGCCCGGGCCTGATAGCCTGGGGGCATGTTGCGGGTGCTGTTTATCGGGGACGTGTTCGGCCAGCCGGGCAGGCGGGTGCTCGGCGCGCAGTTGCCGCGCATCCGTGCGGAGTTCGACTTCGTGATCGTGAACATGGAGAACTCGGCCGGGGGATTCGGGATGCACCGCGATGCGGCCGACGCCGCACTAAAGGCCGGGGCGAACTGCCTCACGCTGGGCAACCACGCCTGGCACCACCGCGACATCTACGCCCTCATGGGCGACGAGACGCGCTATCCCATCGTGCGCCCGCTGAACCTCAGCGACCCCGGCGCGCCCGGCCTGGGCTGGCGCACCTTCGAGGTCCGGGGCGAGCGCCTGACGGTCGTCAACCTGCTCGGGCGCGTCTTCATGGAGGCGGTCGCCAATCCCTTTCGGGCCATGGACGAACTGCTGGAACGTGACGACCTCGGGCACGTCTTCGTAGATATGCATGCCGAGGCCACCAGCGAGAAGATGGCGCTGGCGTGGCACCTCGACGGCCGGGTGGCGGCCGTAATCGGCACGCACACGCATGTGCCCACCGCCGACACGCGTCTGCTACCGCGCGGCACCGCGTACCAGACCGACGCCGGTTTCACTGGGCCGCACGACTCGGTGATCGGCTCGGCCCCCGCCGGCCCCATCGAGCGTTTTCTCACCGAGCGGCCCCACCGTTTCGGGGTGGCCGAGGGCCGCGCGGAGATGAACGGCGTGATTGTCCAGATGGAGGGGGGGCACGCCACCCACCTGGAGCGCTACCGTTTCGTCGAAGAGTAGGTGGGAACGGGAACACGGCGGGGGGCGCGGCGCAGGCCCCCCGCACCCGCGCCCGGGGGGAACGTATGGGCATTCGCAGTGACGTGAATCTGCTGGGACGCACGCTGGGTCAGGTGCTGAGGGAACAGGAGGGCGAGGCCTTCTTCGAGCTGGTGGAACGCACCCGCGCCCTGGTGCGCGACGTGCGCGCCGGTGGCGACGACCGCGCCCTGCGCGAATTGATCGCCGGGCTGAGCAGCGACGACGCCTCGAATCTGGCGCGGGCCTTCACGTGGTACTTCCAGCTTGTGAATCTGGCCGAGGAATACGAGCGGGTGCGCGTGCTGAGCGCCCAGACCGGCGTGCGGCCCCAGAGCCTGGAGCAGGCGCTGCTCGACCTCAAGGCGCAGGGCGTGAGCGCCGACGAGGCCGAGGCCCTGCTCGCGCGGCTGGAACTGGAGCTGACCTTCACCGCCCACCCGACCGAGATGCGGCGGCGCACGGTGCGCAACCACCTTGTCGAGGTGGCGCGCGACATCCCGCAGCTCAGCAGCACACATATTGACGAGGCGGCGGGCGAGCGCATCGCCGCGCACGTCGAGGCGCTGTGGCGCACGCCCGAGCTGCGCCGCCTGAAACCCACCGTGCAGGACGAGGTCAAGGGCGGCCTGAACTACGTCACCAGCATCGCCCAGGCCCTGCCGATGTTGCAGCGCGACCTCACGCGGGCCTTTGCGCGGGTGTACGGCCGCCCGACGGACGCGCGGCTGCCGCTGCGCTTCTCGTCATGGATGGGCGGGGACCGCGACGGCAACCCGTTCGTGACACCGCAGGCCACCCGCGAGACGCTGGCGCTGCACCGCGAACGCGCCCGTGAACTCATGCTGCGCGCCATCAGCCAGGCCTACGCCGACCTGAGCCAGGAGGACGAGGCGCAGGAGGACGGCCCGGAAGGCGGACAGACCCCCGAACACGCCCCCTACCGCACCGAGCTGCGCGAACTGCACAACGCGGTACGTGACGGGCAGGCCGTCGAGCTGCTGCCCCGCCTGGAGGCCCTGCGCGCACGCATGGAGGCCGACGGCCAGCACCGCAGCGCCGAGCAGCTCCTGACGCCGCTGCTGAGCCTCGCGCGGGTGTTCGGGCAGCACCTCGTGAGCCTGGACATCCGCGAGCACTCGGGCCAGACCGGCGCGGCCGTGGCCGAGCTGCTGCGCGCGGCGGGTGTGGAGGCCGACTACCTCGCGCTGCCCGAGCACGCCAAGCAGGAACTCCTGACGCGCGAACTCGGCTCGCGCCGCCCGCTATGGCCGGCGGGCGAGCCGATGTCGGAGACGCTGGACACGGCAGTCGGCCCCATCCGCGAGGTGCGTGACGCGGCGCGCACCGCCGGGCCGGGGGCCTTCGGGCACTACGTCATCAGCATGTCCGAGAGCGTCAGTGACGTGCTTGAGCCTCTACTGCTGGCGCGCGAGGTGGGCTTCCGGGTGCTGCCAGTGCCGCTGTTCGAGACGCTCGGCGACCTGGAGCGCGCCCCACAGGTCGTGTGGGAACTACTCTCGCTGCCCGAGTACCGCGCGGTGCTGGGCGGCGACGTGCAGGAGATCATGCTGGGCTACAGCGACTCGAACAAGGACGCGGGCTTTCTGGCCGCCAACTGGGCGCTGCACGAGGCCCAGCGCAAGATCAGCGACGTGTGCCGCCGCGCCGGGGTGCACTGGCGCTTTTTTCACGGCCGCGGCACGAGCATCGGGCGCGGCGGCGGCCCGGCCAGCCGCGCGATTCTGGGGCAGCCGGCCGGCACTATCGACGCGGGGATCCGCATCACCGAGCAGGGAGAGGCTCTGGCTGACAAGTACAGCCACCCTGTGCTGGCGCGGCGCAACTTGGAGCAGGCCATGTACGGCCTGATGCTGGCAGCGGCCCGCCCCACCCAGGACCCCCCCCAGGCCTGGATGGACGCGATGGACCGCGCCGCGTCCAGCAGCGCCGGGGCCTACCGCGCCCTGGTGGACGACCCCGATTTCATCGGCTTTTTCGAGCGGGTCACGCCCATCCACGAGATCTCACGCCTGAACATCGCCTCACGTCCAGTGCGGCGGCCCGGCGCCCCTACCCTGGGCAACCTGCGCGCCATTCCCTGGGTCATGAGCTGGACCCAGAACCGCGCCAACCTGCCCGGCTGGTACGGCCTGCACGGGGGCCTGGGCGAGATTGGGCTGGAGACGGCGCGCGACATGTACGCGAACTGGCCCTTTTTCCGGACCGTGCTGGACAACGCCCAGATGAGCCTCGCCAAGAGCGACCCCCTGATCTTCACCGAGTACCTGCGCCTGCTGAACGGCGTGGCAGGGGGCGAACGGCTGGCCACGCACCTGCAGGAGGCCTACCGCGACACCGTGGAGGCCGTGCAGGCGGTGGTGGGTACCGAACTGCTAGGCAATGAACCCCGCCTGCGCGAGAGCATCGGGCTGCGTAACCCGTACATCGACCCCATTCACCGCATCCAGGTTGAGCTGCTGCGCCGGTCGCGCGCCGAGGAAGGCGGCCTCGACGAGTACGAGCGCCCCCTCATGCTGAGCCTTCAGGGTGTCGCGGCAGGGGTGCGAAACACGGGCTGAGCCCTGGGCCGGGCAGCCGTGGGGCAGGGGGCGAGGCGTGACCGGCTTCGCCCTCCTACCCTTCATTCGAGCCGCAGGCGCAGCGGAACGTCTTGGCGCGGCGGCCACGCGCGGTTGTGGCCAGGCACAGGCGAACCGGGTCCGAGCAGGCCGAGGAAAGGCGGCGGGGCAGCGGCTGGGGGCAGAGGCAGCAGTGGGAGACCGGGCAAGGGAATAGAACGGACCATGGCAGACCTCCGCCAACAACAGATTGCTTGGCTTGGTTACGCCTTAAGCATAACAAAAGGTGACTAGGGTGTCAAAGTCGGGGTCGGGAGAAAGGCAAGCAGCAGGCCTGTCTGCTCCTCTGGTCGGTTTACCCCCCGTTCAGGCGTAGCCTGGGACCATGACGGACACGACGGTCAAGCGCAAACTCAACTGGAACTCGCACCACGTCACCCAGGGCGACGAACGCGCCCCCAACCGCGCCATGCTGCGGGCCGTGGGCTTTCAGGACGGCGATTTCGAGAAGCCGATCATCGGAGTGGCGCACGCGCAGAGCAACATCACGCCCTGCAACAACGGCCTGGGCGAGCTGGCCGGGCACATCACCGACGCGATCACGGGCGGCGGCGGGATGCCCCAGGTCTACGGCACGATCACCGTGTCGGACGGCATTTCGATGGGCACCGAAGGCATGAAGTGCAGCCTCGTGAGCCGCGAGGTCATCGCCGACAGCATTGAGACCGTCTCGCGGGGCCAGTCCCACGACGGCGTGATCGTGGTGGGCGGCTGCGACAAGAATATGCCGGGCGCCATGATCGGCATTTCGCGCCTGAACATCCCCGCCATTTTCGTGTACGGCGGCACCATCAAGCCGGGCAAGCTGAACGGACAGGACCTGACCATCGTCAGCGTGTTCGAGGCGGTCGGGTCCTTCGGCGCAGGCAAGATCACCCGCGAGGAGTTCGAGGCGGTCGAGAAGAAGGCCTGTCCCGGCAACGGCTCGTGCGGCGGCATGTACACCGCCAACACCATGTCCTCGGCCTTCGAGGCGATGGGCATGAGTCTGCCCTACTCCTCGACCATGAGCGCGGTGGACGCCGAGAAGGCCACCTCCAGCGCCGATAGCGCCCGCGCCCTGCTGAAACTCATCGAGAACGATATCCGGCCCAAGGACATCATGACCAAGGAGGCGTTCGAGAACGCCATCACGGTCATCATGGCGGTCGGCGGCAGCACGAACGCGGTCCTGCACCTCATGGCGATTGCCCACGCCGCCGACATCGACCTCACGCTGGAGGACTTCGAGCGCATCCGCGAGCGCACGCCGGTGTTCTGCGACCTCAAGCCCAGCGGCAAGTACGTGGCGACCGACCTGCACGACGTGGGCGGCATTCCGCGCGTGATGAAGATGCTCCTGAAGGCCGGGCTGCTGCACGGCGACTGCCTGACCGTGACCGGCAAGACGGTGGCCGAGAATCTGGCCGACGAGCCCGACCTGCCGGAAGCCGGCCAGGACGTGATCCGCGACTACAGCGACCCGCTGTACGTGCAGGGCCACCTCGCCATCCTGCGCGGCAACCTCGCGCCCGAGGGCAGCGTCGCCAAGATCTCGGGCCTCAAGAGCATCAAGATCACCGGCCCGGCCCGCGTGTTCGACAGCGAAGAGGACGCCATGCACGCCATCATGGGCGACCAGATCCGAGCCGGCGACGTGCTCGTCATCCGCTATGAAGGCCCCAAAGGTGGCCCCGGCATGCGCGAGATGCTCAGCCCGACCTCGGCCATCATCGGCAAGGGCTTGGGCGACAGCGTGGGCCTCATCACCGACGGGCGCTTCTCGGGCGGCACCTACGGCCTGGTCGTGGGCCACGTCGCGCCCGAGGCCTACGTGGGTGGCCCCATCGCCCTGGTCCATGAGGGCGACACCATCGAGCTGAACGCCGAGACCTGCGAGCTGACACTGCACGTGCCGGAAGACGAGATTGAGCGCCGCCGGGGCGAATGGGTGGCCCCGGCTCCCCGCTACACGCGCGGCGTGCTCGCCAAGTACGCCAAGCTGGTCAGCAGCGCGGCGGTGGGGGCCTACACCGACTGAGGACTGGGTGCCGAAGGGAGGGCCGTCCACCTGCGGGTGGGCGGCTTTTCCTTTGCCGGTAGCATGGGGACGTGCCCGTTCCCGATTACCAGACGTTCATGCGCCCGGTCCTCCTGATTCTCAGCGACGGCCAGACCTGGAAGATGCGTGACCTGTACGCCCGGCTGGCCGCCGACCTGTCTCTGACCGACGCCGACCTGGCCGAGATGCTGCCCAGTGGCCGGCAGTCGACGTACATGAACCGCATTGGCTGGGCCAAGACCTATCTGGTCAAGGCCGGAGCGCTGCACAGTCCCCAGCGCGGCACGGTCGAAATCACCGGGCGCGGACGGCAATTGCTCGCACAGTTTCCGGAGAGGGTGACGACCAGAGCGCTGTCCGCCTTTCCAGAGTTCGCGGAGTTTCAGATGGGTGGTCCGGCGCCTTCCGCAGAGCAGAACGGACCTGCCGTACCGCAGACCCTCTCGCCCGAGGAACAGCTCGACGCCCTGTATGCCGACCTGAACGCCTCGCTACACGCGGACCTGCTCGCGCAGGTGCGGGGGCTGACGCCCGCGCAGTTCGAGCGGCTGGTGGTGCAGCTTCTCGTGGCGATGGGGTACGGCGGCAACGTGCGCGACGCGGGGGCAGCGCTGGGCCGCAGCGGCGACAACGGCATAGACGGGGTAGTCAAACAGGACGCGCTCGGCCTGGACAAGATCTACCTTCAGGCCAAGCAGTGGGCCGGCAACGTCGGCAGTCAGGAGGTCCGCAACTTTTCGGGCAGCCTGACCTACCACAAGGCGGGCCGGGGCGTCCTGCTGACCACGGCCGGCTTCAGCCCCAGCGCGGTCGAGACGGCCCGTCAGATCGGCAATATCGTCCTGATCGGCGGCGAGCAGCTCGCGGAACTGATGACCGAATACGGCGTGGGCGTGCTGACCCGCAGCACCTACCTCGTGCGGCGGGTCGACGGCGAGTATTTCGAGGAGTTGTGACCTGGGGCGGCTGGCTAGGCATTGCCGACTCACGCCGTCCCCTCGTCACCTCAGAACCCCAGGACCGGGTGCGGGCGATACGGCTCCTCGAGGGCCGCCATCTGCTCGGCCGTGAGCCGCACCGACAGGGCCGCCACCGCGTCTTCGAGGTGGGGCATCTTGCTCGCGCCGATGATGGGCGCGCTCACGCCCGGCTGGGCCAGCAGCCACGCGGTCGCCACCTGGGCGGCAGGCACACCGATCTGCGCGGCGATCTCGGCCACGCGGGCCTGCACGGCGTAGTCGTCCTCGGTGCGGTACATCGACTCGCCGAACTTGTCGCTGCGGGCCCGGGTGGTCTGGGCCTCGCCGGCCTTGCGGTTGCCCGCCAGGAAGCCGCGAGCGAGCGGACTCCAGGGAATGACGCCCACCCCGTCCTCGCGGCACAGGGGCAGCATCTCGCGTTCCTCCTCGCGGTATACGAGGTTGTAGTGGTTCTGCATACTCACGAACCGGGTCAGGCCGTGCAGGTCGGCGGCATGCTGCATCTTGGCGAACTGGTAGGCCGCCATGCTGCTCGCGCCGATGTAGCGCACCGCCCCCATCCGCACGAGGTCATGCAGGGCCGTCATGGTTTCCAGAATGGGCGTCTCGGGGTCGAACCGGTGAATCTGGTACAGGTCGATATAGTCGGTGCCCAGGCGTTTCAGGCTGGCCTGCACGGCGCTCATGATGTGCCCGCGTGAGAGACCGTGGTCGTTGGGACCGTCCCCCATCTTGCCGTGCACCTTGGTGGCGATGACCACCTGATCGCGGCGAGCGAAGTCTTTGAGTGCCCGGCCGGTGATCTCCTCGCTGACACCCTGCGAGTACACGTCGGCCGTGTCGAAAAAGTTGATGCCCAGTTCCAGCGCACGCTGGTAGAAGGGACGGCTCTGGTCCTCGGGCAGCACCCAGTCGCGCCACGCCGGGTCGCCGTAGGTCATGGTGCCCAGAGAGATCCGCGACACCCTCAGGCCGCTCTGTCCCAACCGTACATAGTCCATGCGTGCACTGTAGGCCCGCGGGCGGCGGGTCAGATGGGCGGGGCCGTGGGGCCTTCTTCACCCCGGCCTTCCCCGGCACCCTCATCGGGGGCATCGGCCGGCGCAACCGGGGCCGGCGGACTCAGGCGGCGGTACACGGCGGCGGCCACCAGCCCGCCGGCCAGATACCACGCGGCGGTCAGCAGCGGGGTCAGGGGGCGGCGCTCGCCCGGCTGCCGGCCCAGACCCATCGGCTCCGGCAGCGTGACCGCTCCCACACCGGCCAGCAGCCCCAGTGCGGCGCCCCGGGTCATGGCCCCGGACGCGGCCCCCAGTCCCACCAGCCCGAAATACAGCGAGTTGGAGAGCAGATCGGCCCCCAGGGTCCAGCGGTAGAGCGCCGCGCCGCGCGGAGGCCGGGCGCCGGCGGCACTCACTACACCGCTCAGGGCGCGCTTACCGATCACCTCGACGCGCGGCGCGTGGGGCAGCACCTGACGCACGCCCTCGTTGAGGAGGTTGACCGCCAGGGCGCCTGCGAGCCCACTCAGCAGCGCCGGTCTCCAGGACGGTGCGGTCGAGGCGGAGGGCTGGGGGCCACGGGCAGGGTGAGAGGTCATAGCCGACTTGTACCCGATGACCCCCGGTTCAGCACCGTTCCTGAAGAAGCTCTCTGGACCGGGCAGGCCTCCGCCGTCGCTATACGTCTCCGCCCGGCTGGGCGAGCAGGCACCCTGACCTGAGATGAAGCGCGTTTCCAGGCCCCTACAAGCGACCGACGAACTCCTCTCGGGCGGTGCCCGACCCGCAGAGTCAGGGTGCCGGGCACCTGCTCCGAGTCCAGATGACCAGACCACGCCGTTCCTTCTCTCAATTGTGTTGTCTCTGTAGAAGTATCACCTTCATAGACGCAGTGCGCTCTAGGCTGGTCTGCATGACGACTTCCCTGCCCGGCGCGCGGCCGGGACCCCTGCCGGAGGGCGATTCGGCGGGTGGCCTTCCCCCCGAGCCCACGCCGGCCCTGCTGCTACGAACCTTCGTGGGGGTGGCCCTGGCGGGGGTCGGAGGCGGCCTGCCGGCCCATACCCGCCGGGCGGTGACGACGCGGGGGTGGCTGAGCGAGGAGGACTTCGCCGAGACGTTCACGCTCGCGCAGCTCACGCCCGGCCCGAACGCGGTGAACTTGGCGGCCATGATCGGCGCGCGGCTCGCCGGACGCGACGGAGCGCTGGCCGCCGTGTGCGGGGTCCTGCTGCCGGGGTTGATCGCCATGATGGCCGTGACCCTGGTGACGCTGAGCCTGCCCGGCGGCCTCCCCGCCTGGCTCCAGAGCGCGCTGCACGGCGCGGCCTGCGCGGCGCTGGCGATCATGCTCACGGCGGCGTGGCCGGTGGTGCGGGTGGGCGCGCGGGTGCGCGGCGGGCCGGTGCTCACCGCGCTGGCCTTCGCGGCACTGGGCGTGCTGCGGCTGGACCTGCTGCCGGTGCTGCTTGTGCTCGTGGGCGCCGGTCTGGTCCTGAACTGGCCCCGGCCCCAGGCCCGGCCGGAGCGCGGCGCGTGAGTGTGCCGGTCGGTCACGCCCTGAACGAGTGGCCCGCCCTGCTGCTGGAGTTCGCGCGGCTGGGCCTGATCTCGTTCGGCGGCACGAACATTGCCGAGATGGAACGCGTCCTCGTGGGTGAGCACGGCTGGATCACGGCGACCACCCTCGCCAACGGCTTCGCACTGGGCCAGCTCATGCCGGGGCCGAATATGCTGGCGGTCACGCACTACGGCTACGTGGCGGCCGGCCCGTGGGGCGCGCTGCTGGCCACGCTGGCCTTCTACGGCCCCACCGCCCTGCTCAGTGCCGTGGCCGCGCTGCTGTGGCGCCGGCACAGCGCGCATCCCTGGATGGGCGCTTTCCGCAACGCCCTGCTGCCCTTCGGCGGCGGGGTGATCCTGTCAGGGGCTCTGGTCCTGGGCCAGACAAGTGTGCGCGGCACGCTGGCGGCGGCCCTGGCCCTGGTGTGCCTGCTGCTGCTGTGGAAGACGAAGGTCAACTCGGCCCTGGTGGTGCTGGGCGCGGCGGCAGTCGGGGCGCTGCTGGGGCTGTAGCCGGCGGTCCCGCGTCCCAGTTCCCCCTATCCTCTTTCCCATGCCCTTTTCCGGAGCCCGCCCCTGATTCCGCGTACCTTGCAGGCCCGCGCCGTCATTCCCGGCACCCGGCAGGAGCTGCACCTCTACCGCCGGGGTGAGGACTACGCCATCACCATCGGCGGCGTGGACGGCGAGCTCATGAACAGCCGAATGCACGCCTCCGAGGACGCGCTGGCCGAACTCGGCTGCGCGCCCATCGCCGGGCGACCGGCGCCGCAGGTCCTCATCGGCGGTCTGGGCATGGGCTTCACGCTCGCGGCGGCGCTGCGGGTGCTGGGGCCGGGGGCGCAGGTCACAGTGGCCGAACTCGTACCCGAGGTCGCCGAGTGGAACCGGGGCGACCTCGGCGCGTGTGCCGGGCGACCCCTGGACGACCCACGAGCTGCTGTGGTGGTGGGCGATGTGAGCGCGCAGATCCGCGCGGGGGCCGGCCGCCTCGACGCCGTGCTGCTGGACGTGGACAACGGCCCCGGCGGCCTGACCAGCGAGTCGAACAGCTGGCTGTATTCGGCCGCCGGCCTGAAAGCGGCCGCACGCGCCCTGCGGCCCGGCGGCGCCCTCGCCGTCTGGTCGGCGCACGCCGCGCCCGCCTTCGCCGCCCGCTTTCAGGCGGCCGGATTCGGCGTGCAGGCCCACCGGGTCCGCGAACGTCCCGGCAAGGGCGCGGTGCATACTGTGTGGGTGGGGGTCCGGGGCGGCTGAGCGCTGAGGCCCCTTCCGAGTCCCGCCCTTCAGTCGGTGGGCACGCTGGGTACGTCCCTCAGCTCGCGCGCGTGCCTCAGCGCCGCTTCCGAGGTGTGGCCGCCCAGCATCCGGGCGATCTCTTCGAGGCGCTCGTCCTCGCCCAGCAGGCGCACGCGGCTGACCGTCCGGCCACCTTCGACCGTTTTCTCGACCTTGTAGTGGTGGTCGGCGCGGGCGGCGATCTGCGCGAGGTGGGTCACGACGAGCACCTGCCGGCTGCGCGCCAGCCGCGCGAGCTGCGAGGCCACCGCCAGCGCCGCCGAGCCGCCGATACCCGCGTCCACCTCGTCGAAGACCACCGAGGGCGTGTCGGCCCCCAGCACCGTGCTGATGGCCAGCATCACGCGCGACAGCTCGCCGCCCGAGGCCACGTCCGACAGCGGCCCCAGCGCCTCGCCGGGGTTCGCGCCGAACAGCAGCGTCACGTCGCTCAGGCCGTGCGCGGCGGGCTGCTCCAGCGGACTGAGGGCAAAGGTCATGCGCGCGTGCGGCATCCCCAGTTCACGGATCACCGCGAGCAGTTCCTCGGCCAGCGGTCCGGCCGCCGCCTGCCGCGCGGCGTCAAGTAGCTTCCCCTCGCGGCGCACGTCCCCGAGCAGGGCCGCCACCTCGTCCTCCAGCGTGCCCGCATCGCGCTCGTCCTGCTCCAGCGTCTCGAGCTCGGCGGCGGCCATGTCCCCGAAGGCCACGACGTCGTCCAGGGCCGGACCGTACTTGGCGCGCAGCTTGCCCAGCGCCGCGAGCCTCGTCTCGACGCGGGCGAGTTCCTCGGGGTCGGGGGCACTGTTCTCGGCTCGCTCGCGCAGCTCGCCCACGACCGCCCGGATGGCCTCCTGGGCCACGCGCAGCTCGTCTTGCAGCTGGGCCGTGAGGGGATCGTATTTCGCGCCGGCGTTCAGGGCGCGCACCGCCTCGGCGATCATACCCAGGCCGTTCATCTCGCCGTCGCTGAGCAGTTCCAGGCCCGCCGCCGCCGACTGCGCGACCGTGTCCAGGTTCGAGAGCCGCGCGAGATCGGTCGCCAGCGGCTCCTCCTCGCCCGACTGCGGCGCTACCTCACGGATCTCCTGGACCTGGAAGGTCAGCAGGTCGATCTGGCGGGCGCGCTCGCGCATGGTGGCGCGCAGGTCGTCGAGACGCGCGCTCGCCGCGCGCCAGCGGGCGTAGGCCTCCGCATAGGGCCGCGCCCCCACCCGGCGGTCGAGCAGCCCCCGCTGATTGGCGGCCGAGAGCAGACTCACCGCGCTGTGCTGCCAGTGGATCGTGAGGCGGCCCTGCGCCCACTCCTGGAGCTCGCGCAGGCTCACGACCTCGCCGTCCAGCCGCGCGTTGCCCCGGCCCTGCGCACTCAGGCGGCGGCTGGCGCTCTGCTCGCCGTCCCAGAAGCCCGTGACGAGCAGATCGTCCTCGCCGCTGCGGATGAGGTCGCTGCTGGCCCGCGACCCCAGGAGCAGTCCCAGCGCGTCCACGATGATGCTCTTGCCGGCGCCCGTCTCGCCGGTGAAGGCGCAGAACCCGCCGCCCAGCTCCAGCGACAGCTGCGCGATGGTGGCGAGGTTGCGGACCTCCAGCCGGGCGATGCCGGCGCCGGCCGACCCTGGCGCGTCGGGAGGAGAAACGGGCATGGACCGCCGGGCGGGGGCGTCCTGGGTCGGGGTGCGGGCCTTGCGGGTCACGCGCAAGAGTCTAAGCCGCCCTCCCCGGCCGGGTCGGCGACCAGGGCACAGTCGCGCGGTCGGGCGTGGCCCCGGTCCTGACCCGATGTCCACCCGAACATGAACCGGACGTTACATTTCACCCATAAACCGCCCCCGTAAGCGGGCGCACAATGGCTCTCATTGAACGCTGGACACCTTCGCCGGCGGGACCAAAGGAGCGAGACGATGACGAACGACACGACGGGCGGCAACAAGCGCAGCCTGATTCTTCTGGGGGCATTTGCCGCCCTGGCATTGAACAAGGACCTGCGCCGCCGTCTGGTGGAAGGCACCCATACCGTCTGGGATACGGCCCAGACCACCCTCGACGACACGGTCAAGCCCGCGCTGGAGCAGGCTGCCGCGCAGGCCCAGCAGCTCGGGGCCGTCGCCGCGCAGCAGGCGACCCAGGTGACCCAGACCCTGCGCGAAGAAGCCCCCGTGCGTGCCCAGCACCTGCTGGAAACCGCCCAGGCCGCCGCGACCACCCTGGCTGGCAGCGCCGCCGACCTGCGCGACGAGGCAGTCCAGACCGTGCAGAAGGCCGGGCACGATTACGGCCACAAACTCGGCGAACTGACGGCCGACCTGCGCGAAACCGCTGAGGACAAGCGCAAGGAAGCCGAGAAGGCCATCGCCGAAGCGCAGAAGACCGCCAGCCACCGCATCGCTGACCTTCAGGACGCAGCCGAGGCCCGGCGCCGGGACGCCGAGAAGGCGGCCGCACAGGCCAAGAAGGAAGGTCGCTACAAGCTGGCCGAGTTGCAGGGTGCCGCCGAGGACAAGCGCCGGGATGCCGAAAAGGCCCTCTCGCAGGGCAAGAAAGCCGGCACCGCGCTCGTCGCCGAACTGGGCAGCAAGGTCCTGTCCGTGCGTGACGAGGCCCAGGATCACTTCGCCTCGCAGCGCCGCGCCGCCGAAAAGCAGCTCTCGCAGGCCCGCCGCGACGCCGAGAAGGAACTGCGCCGTGCCCGCAAGAACTGGAACCCCGAGCAGCTGGAACGTGAAGTCGGCCGCCGCGTTGCGCCGCTGAGCAAGCAGCTCGACCGCGACCTCTCCCGTCTCCAGAAGCAGGCCGGGAAAAAGAGCCGCGAGCTGCAGCCCCGCTTCGAGCCCGAACCGAGTGGTGGCGTGAGTGGCGGCGTCGTGACGCTGGCCCTGCTGGGCACGACCGCCGTGGTGCTGGCCCGCGTGCCCGCCGCCCGCCAGGGCCTCCTGAAGGCCGTCGAGTCGGTCAACCCCCAGTGGGCCGAGTCGCTGCACCAGGCCGGGCGCACCGCCCGCAACCTCGTGGGCTCGATGTGGCTCGAACGCCTGGAAGAACCGGGCCAGGCCCCCAACGCCGGGGTCGCCAAGAGCACCCAGGGCGCCACGACCGGCGCGACCTGGGGCGCGACCCCCTCGCCCACCTCGGATGCGGCCGCCAAGCCGGCCCAGGCACCTGCCGACGCGGGCAAGCCCGGTGCCGGCAAGACGGACGCCCCCAAGCCCGACACCGACAAGAAGACCAACTGAGCCACTGAGGGCTGACAGGGGGGCGTGGCCGTCAGGGCCCGCCCCCTTTTCCGAAAACCTTCCGGCGTTTACAGGCCATGCTCTAGACTGCCGGCAGCATGTCCAAGTCCGACACTCCCCTGGCCCTGGTCGGGTATCCGCCCGCCGCCGCCCTGGCCCTGCGAGAACTGGGCCTGACTGCCCTCAGCGTGCCAGCCGCCGCCCCCGAGGAAGTGGTGCAGGCCTGCCGCGTCCTGGGTTTCGGCGGCGCCCTGATCGCCCCCGCGCACCAGGCCGCGTGGCTGGGGGCCGTGTCGCCCGACCCCGAGGCGCGGCGGGCCGGGCGGGTGGACGCGGTCACCTTTGGCGGCCTGACCCCTCAGGGCACCTTCGCCCACGCTGACGCCCTGAGCGACGCCCTGAGCAGCAGCGACTACGCCGCGCGCGGAGCTGCCCTGCTCGTACTGGGGCAGCAGGCGGGCGACCTGCTGCTCGCCGCGCCGCTGACCCGCCTGGGCTTCGCACAGATCGCTCTGGCCGCCCACTCGGCCCCCGAGGCCGAGAAGGTGTTGCGTGACCTGCCGGTAGGCCCCCGGTACTTTCCGATCAGCCGCCGCGACGGATCAGTGCAGGCCCTCGCCGAGCGCAGTGACCTCGTAGTCCTGACCTCCGGTGAACTGCCGCCCCGGCTGCTTCAGCCCTACCACACCCTCCTCGACCTGACTGGGCAGGCCAGGGCGGAGGGCACGGGCGCCACGGTGCTGGACCTCGAACATCTCGGCGCGCACCACCTGACCCGGCAGCTCTCACACGCGACCGGCCAGCGCCTGCACGCCCCCGAGGTGGCGGGCGCGGCGCGGGTGCTGCGGGGCGAGGGCAGCTGAGGGCAGCGGTAAGGGAGGCGGCTGAGCAAAGCCGCCTCCCTTACCGCTGCCTCTTAAGGCTCAGACCATCTGGAGCGGGCTGCTCAGGGCGGCCGACTCGGGGGTGAACCGCGGCAGCTCGGGCAACGGTAAACCGTCGGCGCCCAGAATCTTGCCGTACATCATGTGCGGTGTGGCGTGCTCGATGCGGACCCGCACGATGCCCGCGCCGTCCGCCCCGACCGCCTTGGGGACCACGGTGGGATGGTTGCCGCGCGTGTGACCTTCGAGAAACCCGGACTCGTGGGCGTCGCCGCGCAGCAGCACCTCCTGCACAGTGCCGACCTTCTCGGCGTTCTTGCGGTTGGACCACTCCTTCTGCCGGGCGATCAGGCGCTGGAGCCGCTCGGTCTTGAGCTCGCGCGGCAGGTCGGCAAAGTGCTTGTAGCTGGGCGTGCCGGGCCGGGGCGAGTAGATAAACATGTACGCCGAGTCGTAGCCCACCTCGTCGTACAGGGAGAGGGTCTCCTGAAAGTCTTCCTCGGTCTCGCCGGGAAAGCCCACGATGATGTCGGTCGCCAGAACGGCGTTCGGCATGTGCCTGCGAATCTGGGCGATGTGCTCCAGGTACTTCTCGCGGGTGTACTCGCGGGCCATGCGCCGCAGCACGCGGTTGGAGCCGCTCTGCACCGGCAGGTGCACGAACTCGCACACGGCGGGCGTCTCGGCCATCGCGGCCGCCACGTCCTCGGTGAAGTTCATGGGGTGCGAGGTCGTGAATTTGACCCGCCGCACGCCGCTCCGGCCCACCTGCCGCAGCAGGTCGGCGAAGGACGGGTAGCCGGCCAGCCGCGCGCCGCCGTCCACGCCGTAGGCGTTCACGTTCTGGCCCAGCAGCGTCACTTCCTGCACGCCCGCCGCGAGTTGCAGGTCGAGCTCGCGCAGGATGTCGTCCGGCGAGCGGCTGACCTGCGGGCCGCGCGTGGTCGGCACGATGCAGTAGGTGCAGTGGTGATCACAGCCGCGCATGATGGTCAGGTGGGCCTGCAACTTGCCCGCGGGCGACGGCGGGATGTGGCCGTGCAGCTCGTCTTTGAACTGCAGGCCCCAGAAGCGCTCGCTGCTCTCCAGCGCCTTGCCGATGTCGAGCAGACTGCCGGGTCCCAGCAGCACGTCCACCTCGAACTTGCGGGCGATCTGCTGGCCCTCTTCAAGCTGCGCGAGGCAGCCCATCATGCCGACGACCAGCGAGCGCTGCGCCTTTTGCTTACGCAACTCGCCCAGCAGCGAGCGGACCTTGTCCACCGGCTTGCCGCGCACGGCGCAGGTGTTGACCAGGACGAAGTCAGCCTCGTCCACGCTATCCACGATGTCCGCGCCGAAACTCACGAGCTGGCTCTGCACCAGGTGCGTGTCGTACTCGTTCATCTGACACCCGTAGGTGATCAGGTGTGCCTTCATGTCACTCCTCCCGGCCGAACGGAGGGATTCCGGGGCCGTCTTTCCGCCTGGGGGGCACTTTCTGTGCCGCCGCGCGGGCCGCTCGCCAGCATACCAGAGCGGAGAAACGGGGCCGGCCGGGAACCGGAGGCGCGTCCGGGGCGTACCGGGAGCATGCAGGGCTTCCTGGATTTCCTAGAAGGACTCGTGACCCTCTCGCAGCTCAGCGTCCGGGGCGGCGTGCTGCTGATGGGCCTGCTCGTTCTCGTGGCCGGTGGGCTCCTCGCCGTCGACGCGGTGGTGATCGCCGGATTGCTGCTCACCGCAGGCGCACTTCTGAGCTACCTCTGGAGTCTGCTGCGCTGGCTGGCCCGCCGGTTCTGAGCTTCAGGGCGTCGCCGTCACCTTGTTGAGCGTCACGTTGTAGGGAAACAGTTCCCGGCCCAGCAGGACGGTCTTGAGCTGCCCGGCGATGGTCCCGCCGCGCAGCTCACCGTGCAGCGCCGCGCGGTACTTGTCGCCGCCTTCGTACATGGTGAGGTCGATCGCCCCCCCACCCTCGGCCGGCCGGAAGCTGCCGGTCGCGGCGTAGGCCTTCTTGCTTTCCAGATTGGTCAGGACGCCGCTGGCCCGGCCCGCACGCTCCTGCACGTTCAGGACCAGCCGGTAGGGCACGCGGCCGGTGATGCCGTTGCCCACGCCCTCGTAGGTGCCGTTCACCGCCCGTTCCAGCGGCGTCTCGGGGTTGATGTACGCCCCGATGGCGCAGCCGCCCAGCGCGGGCGCGAGCAGGAGGGCGGCGAGGGGCAGTGCGGCGCGGGCAGGGGACATGGGCCGAGCTTACGGACCCCTCATGAACGGGGTCTGACGCGCGCCCAGACAGACGGCACTTGAGGTCTAGCGGCTGCGCCGCTCCTGCTGGCGCATGGGCATGGTATCGATGAGGCTGCCGACCGTCTTCAGACTGGGAGGCGAGCCGTAACGCGCCTTCACGCCCGTGTCCTTGCCGATCAGGGTCGCGGGGCCGTACTGCGCACCCGCCTGGCCACCGGGGTCGGCCAGCAGGGTGAGCATGAGGGTGCCGGGCCCCCGCAGCCGGACGTCGCCGGGCGGCAGCAGGGCCACCACGCGCAGGTCGTAACCCTGCAATACCGCGTCCTGGCGGCGCATCTCTGCCAGGTAGGCAGCGGAGGGCCGGTTTACGACGAGCACCCGCTCGCGTCCCAGGACGCCCGACAGCGACCAGGGTTGTCCGGCACCGGTCCGGAGATTCAGGGACGCGGTGCCGGCCAGCCCACTTCCCAGGGCCGTCACGGCGAGCAGGCGAGCAACGAGGGTCATACCCTCAGTGTGGGGCGGCGGGACGTGTGGGAAGTAGGAAGCAGAGCAAGGCCGCTTGAGGCCCTGGCCCCTGCCCCGCCCCAACTGCCCTACTCGCCCAGTTCCGCGAAGACGGCGCGGCTGATGACGAGTTGCTGGATCTCGCTCGTCCCCTCGTAGATTTCGGTGACCTTGGCATCGCGGTAGAGCCGCTCGACCGGGTACTCGCGGCTGTAGCCGTTGCCCCCGAAAATCTGGATGGCGTCGCGGGTCACGTCCACCGCCGCCTCGCTCGCCAGCAGTTTGGCGATGCTGGCCTCCTTGCCAAAAGGCCTTCCCTCCTCGCCCAGCCACGCCGCCTTGAGGGCGACGAGCCGCGCCGACTCGATGCGGGCGGCCATGCGCGCGACCTTGAAGGACACGCCCTCGAACTCGCGCAGCTTCTTGCCGAACTGCTCGCGCTCGCAGGCGTACTGCGCGGCGTGCTCCATCGCGGCGCGGGCGATGCCGAGGGCCTGCATGGCGATGCCCACGCGCCCGCTGTCCAGGCTGGCGAGCGCCACCACGAGCCCCTGACCTTCCTCGCCCACCATGTTTTCCGCCGGGACGCGCACGCCGTCGAAGGTGACGGTGGTCGTGTGGGCGGCGTGTAGGCCCATCTTCTCCTCGGGGCGGCCAGTGCTCAGGCCCGGCGTGCCCTTCTCGACGACGAAGCAGCTCACGCCGCGCGCGCCCGCGCCCCCGGTGCGCGCCATGACCAGAAACGTGTCGGCCTGGTTGCCCGAGGTGATCCAGGCCTTCGCACCATTCAGGACCCAGGTGTCGCCGTCGCGCTCGGCCCGCAGGCGCAGACTGGCCGCGTCGCTGCCCGCACCCGACTCGGTCAGGCAAAACGCCCCGAGGTGCTCGCCGCTGGCCAGGGGCCGCAGGTACTTCTCGCGCTGGGCGTCGGTGCCGTACCGCAGCAGCATCTTCTCCGGCAGGCCGTTCTGCACACTGACGATCACAGCCACACTGGCGTCGGCCGCCGCGATCTCCTCCAGGCATAGGGCGTAGGTCACGCCGTCCAGGCCCGCGCCGCCCCAGCGCTCGGGAACGGTCGCGCCCATCAGGCCCAGCTCGGCCAGCCCGCGTAACTGCTCGCGGGGAAATTCGCCGCTGCGGTCGTACTCGGCAGCCTTGGGAGCGATTTCAGCGCGGCAGTAGTCGCGGACATGCTGCACGATGAGACGCTGGTCGTCCGACAGGGCAAAAGCCATGCCGGGAGCGGCGGCGGTGGTGGTCATGATCCCAGGCTACCAAACGGTTGTTAGGAGATGCGGAGTGCTCGGTGCAGGGTAAGGGGCACAGGAAGGGCCGAGGAAAGAGGGAGCGGCTCCGTCCCCTCTGGCCTCACTCTCCGGCCACCTCCCGCGCCAGCGCCTCCTTGATCCCCCGGCCGCGCCACCCACTCTCGACGAAAACCGCCTCGCCGCCCTCCCAGCGCAGGTGTGCGCCGATCACAGCTCCACCGGCGATCGCCAGGGCGGCAGCGGCCAGGTCCGACAACGGCGCCCCGGGACACAGGCGGGCGGCGGCAGTTCTCAGCGCCGGGGCCAGAGGCAGAGGCGGGCGGGTCACGCGGACACGGGCAGGCAGGCTCACGCGGCCGAGTGTAGCGGGCGCGGCCTCCCCAAGGGGACCAGCACGCTCCTTCATGACGGCGCTCACGCCCGACCCGTACAATGCGCGCCGATGACAGGCCGCCCACGACCGACGGACCGAACCGGGAGGCGACCTTGCGTGCGCTGGCCTGGATACTGACTGTGCTGCTGGGGGTGCTGGGGCTGGGGCTGGCTGCGCTGGCGCTGGGCGCTTTCGCCTCGCTGAACCTCGCCGCGCCGCTGTGGCTGCGCTCGCTGGGCACCCTGAGCACCCTCGCGCTGGGCGGAGCTGGCGGTTTCGCGCACGCGGTCACCCTATCGTTGCTCGCCAGCGCGCTGCTGGGACTGGCGGCCTACCTCAAACCCCGCGCCTGAGCGGCGCGTGGGCCGGCCGCGTACAGGCACCCTACCCGCGCGGTAGAGGCCACCAGACCTCTGCTGACTGGCCGCTTTCCGCGCCAGTTCTCCGCGCTGCTCGGCCCCGGGCTTCCCCGGAGGCCGTATAAGATGGGACGGCCCGGGAGCGGGGCCCTGCCTGCCCGCCCCCGTCTGGAGGCCCCCTATGGAACCCCTGCTCATTCAAGACGTCCTGGCGACCCTCCCCCACCGCTTTCCCTTCGTCCTCGTGGACCGGGTCCTGAGTGTGGAGGGCGGCGTGGTCCACGCCATCAAGAACGTGACCATCAACGAGCCCTTCTTTCCCGGCCACTTTCCGCAGGAGCCGGTCATGCCGGGCGTCCTGATCACCGAGGCGCTGGCGCAGGCGAGCATGTTCTGCCTGCACGGCCAGACCGAACCCGGCACGGTGGGCTACCTCGCCGGCATCGAGGGCGCCCGCTTCAAGCGCAAGGTGATTCCGGGCGACCAACTGCACCTGCACGCCAAGCTGGAATTCCTGCGCCGGGGCCTGGGCAAGACGACCTGCCGCGCCGAGGTAGACGGTGTGGTGGCCGCCGAAGCGACGATCCTGTTCGCGGTGGCCAAGCCGTGACCGGGCGGTGGGCTGCGGGCCACGGGCCGTGCGCGTTCTCCGCTGCCCACGGCCCTGACGCCGCGGCCCCGGAGAGGGCCGCGTCTTGACCCGCCTCACCCGCCTCGTCACGGCCGAACTCGTACCGCCGCTGCTAGCGGGCACGCTGCTGTTCACGGCGATCCTGAGCTTCGGGTACTTCTTCATCTCCAGCCAGTGGCTCGCGGGAGTGCCCGTGAGCCTCATTGCGCGCTGGATCGGCTACCAGATGCCCGACACGCTGGTCAAGGTGCTGCCCATGGCGGTGGTCCTCATGACCGTGGTGGCCTTCGGGCGCATGAACACCGAGCGCGAGCTCGTGGCAGTGCAGTCGGGCGGCCTGAGCCTGGGGCGTCTGGCGCGGCCGGCGGCGGTGCTGGGGCTGCTCGTCACGGCACTGAGCGTATGGCTGAGCCTGTGGGTCGCGCCGCGCGCCAACGTCGAGACGCGTGGGCTGTACTGGGACGCCCTGACCGGCGCGGGTCTGTCGCAACTAAGCGGCAAGACGGTGGACCTGGGCGCGGGCCTGACCCTCTATATCCAGGGCTACGACGCGGCCAGCCGGGAGATGCGCGGCGTGCGCGTCGAGAAGTGGCAGGCCGACAACCCCAGACGCGGCACAGTCATCTTCGCCGACCGGGGCACCTTCGAAAACAACCAGCTCTCGCTGCGCGGGTACGGCGTGTACGGCGTGGACTACGGCGCGGTCAAGGCCCTGTCGGCCGTGCCGGACAACGACCCGGCGGCGCTCCAGGCCGCCGTGCAGGCCGTGTTTCCCAGCGTGGTGGTGCCGCAGAACGACACCGACCCGCTGAACGTAGACACGGGGCTGTCGCGCAAGCAGACGCTGGCGCAGTACGCCGATGCCATCGGCGCCGACAGTGAGGGCTGGCCGGAACTCATCACGGCCCTGACCGCCCCCGGCGTGAAGGACAGTGACCGCGCGGCCGCCCGGCTCAGCCTGAACCGCAAGCTGGCGCTGCCCTTCGCTAACCTCGTGCTCGTGCTCGCGGCCCTGCCCTTCGCCCTGCGCTTCGGGCGCACGCTGGGTGTCAGCCTGGGCGTGGCGCTCCTCATCGCGGTGGCCTACTACCTGCTGTTCTCGGTGGGCCTGAGCCTCGCCGGGCTGGTGCCGGGGCTGCCCGAGCTGGGCGTGTGGCTCGCCAATATCGTCTTCGCGCTGGGTGGGCTGTGGCTGCTGAGGCGCTCATGACGGGGGGCCAGATGGACGAACTGCGCGCGCTGTTCGTCTCGGCGTCCATCGGGTCGGGGCACCAGCAGGCGCAGCGGGCCGTGCAGGCGGCCCTGCGCGCGCGCGGCGTACCCTTTCAGGACTTCCACGGCGACGCGGTCGAGTACCTGAACGCTCCCGAGCGCACCCTCACGGTGGACCTCTACAACTTCGAGCTGCGGCACGCTCCATGGATGTACCAGGGCTTCTACCGCTTCACCGACCTTGAACATCCCATCAACTTCATCAGCAAGGGCTTTACTCGGGTGGGCCTGCGCGGGATGCTGGCCGATCTGGAGCGCAGCCGTCCCGACCTCGTTCTGAGCAGCTACTGGGCCTCGACGGCGCTGGCGGGCACGGCGCGGCGGCGCACCGGGCGCCAGTTCCTGAACGCCCTCATCGTCACCGACTACCGCGTGCACTACCACTGGGTCCGGCAGGAGGCCGAGTTGCTGTTCGTCGCCTCGCCCGAGACCAAGGAGCAGATGGTGGCGCGCGGCATGGCGGCTGGGAAGGTCGTCGTGAGCGGCATTCCTATCTCGCCGGTCTACCGTGAGCTGCTGGGCGCAGACCGGAATGACCTGCGCCGCCGCCACGGCCTGCGTGAAGACCGGCCCCTGATCCTGATCTCGGGCGGGGGCACGGGCACCTTCCGCGCGCAGGCGGCGGCGCTCGATACGCTCGCCAACCTGGGACGCGCGGTGCAGGTCCTCGTGCTGGCCGGCGCGCGTGAGCAGGGCACCGAGGTCCGCGGCGGCGCGACCATCCACCATCTCGGGTACACGGCCGCCTTTCCCGAGCTGCTGGCCGCCTCCGACCTCGTGGTGGGGAAAGCCGGCGGCCTGACGGTGGCCGAGGCGACTGCGCTGGGCATCCCTATGGTCGTCCACGCACCGATTCCGGGGCAGGAGGAACACAACGCCGACTACCTGGAACGCGGCGGCGCCGGCCTGTGGGCGCGCGGGCCCGCCGACCTGCGCCGGGCGGTGCTGCGCGCCCTGGACCCCGACGAGCACGCCCGCCTGAGTGCGGGCAGCCGCGTGCTGGGTGTACCCGACGCCGCCGACCGCGTGGCGGACGCCCTCCTGCGCGCCCTGGGCCGGGCGTGACCAGGGCTGGGAAGCGCGGCCGGGCGTGGGTGCCGGGCGCCGGCGCCGGACTGGGGCTGGTCCTGCTCGCCTCCATAGGCCTGCCCTACGTGCTCGTGCAGCTCGCCGGCCTGGGCCTGATCCGCGAGGGCCGCAAAGCCAGACGCGAGCTGGCCCTCACCTTTGACGACGGGCCCGATCCCCAGACCACACCCGCCGTGCTCGACGCCCTGGCGGCGGCTGGAGCGCAGGCCACCTTCTTCGTGGTCACACCGCGCGCACGCGCGCACCCGGAGCTCATCGCGCGGATGCTGGCGGAGGGCCACCAGGTCGAGCCGCACGCACAGCGCCATGTCCACGCCTGGCTGCGCACGCCCTGGGGAGCCGCCCGCGATCCCCTGTGGGCCGCGCGGCAGCTCGCGGCGATCACCGGGCAGCCCGCCACGTTGCACCGGCCGCCACACGGCGCCTACACGCTGGGCACGCTGTGGGGACAGCGCCGCGCCGGGGTCCGGGGAGCGCACTGGTCGGTCGAGGGCCGCGACTGGCACCCCGCCTCCACGCCCCGGAGCGTCCGCGAGCGGCTGGGACGGCTGGTGTACCCCGGCGCGGTGGTCGTGCTGCACGACGCCGGCCCCGGCGCCCGCGTGACCGTCCCGCTGCTGCCGGACCTGCTGGCCGACCTGCGGGCGCGCGGCTACGGTTTTGTGACCATGGGCGGGCTCGGCGGCGCGCAGCCCGGCGACCTCGCGGCGCTGCGGCGCCGGGCCTTTTTGCTCCTCGACCACCTGTTCGACCGCGCCGGCAACATCCGGCCGGTGGGTGGGCGGGCCGATACGCTGTTCCGGCTGGGTCCGGTGGCCTTTCCGCTGGCCGGCGTACGGCTGGCCGACGGCACGCCGGTCCCGAAGGGCACCCCCGCCGCCGAGTTCCATGTCAACAACCCGCTCATTGTAGATATCGGGCCGCGCAACGCCGTGCGGCAGGGCCGGTCGCGCGATCTGCCCTTCATGGCGCGCGACCTGGCGTCCCGCCCGGACCTGCGGGACGCCGAGGTGATCTTCTGCCTCTCGGCCCTGTCGCCGCTGCTGGGAATCGTGCATTTCGAGATGCAGACCATTCCGGCGGCCGACGAACGGCGGCTGCGGCGCTGGGCCAACGTGCTGCGCTGGGTATACGGCAGCCAGGGCGAGGCCCAGCCGCCGCGCCTGAGCATCCTGAGCCGCGCCGAATACCTGCGGCTGTACGGCGAACAAACGGAACCCGGCGCCTCCTGATCGGGACTGCGCCTGGTGACCTGCCGCGAACTCCTCCTGTTCTCCCTATTCCCTCTGGTTGGATGAACCCCGGAAGACTGCTGGGGACCGTGGAAGTCCGTATGAACGCTACCCTGGACAGCGTGGATTACGACGATTTCTCCGAGCTGTACGACCACCAGTACGACCTGTACCGCGACGACCTGCACTTCTACGCCGGGCTGGCGGAGCGCGCGCCGGGCCGCGTGCTGGAGATCGGCTCGGGCACCGGCCGCGTGACCGCCTTCCTGGCCCGCCGGGGGGCCCAGGTCACCGGCCTGGAACCCAGCGCCCGCATGATCGGGCGGGCGCGCGAGCGGGCGGAGCGCGAGGGTCTGAGCCTGGACTTCGTGCAGGGCGACGCGGGCAGCTTCGCGCTGCCGGAGCGTTTCGGCCTCATCCTGGCGCCCTTCAACGCGCTCATGCACCTCTACACGCCCGCCGAGCAGCTCGCAGCGCTGCGCAATATCCGCGCGCACCTCGCGCCGGGTGGGACCTTCGCCTTCGACCTCTACCTGCCGCGCTTCGGGGCACTGGGCACGCTGCGCCACGAGGGCGAGACCTTCTATGCGCCGGACGGCGCGCGTACCGACGTCTTCCTGGTGCAGCGCCATGACCCGCCCGCACAGCTGCTCACCACCGAGTATTTCGCCGATACGACCACGCCGCAGGGCCAGCTCTCGCGGCGGCACTACACCCTCACGCAGCGCTACTACACCCGTTTCGAGGCCGAGTGGCTGCTGCGCTGCGCGGGCTTCGCGGCTCCGCGCGTGACCGGGAGCTTTCAGGGCGGCCCCGTCACCGAGAACAGCGAGGTGATGGTCTTCCAGACGCAGGGCGAGTGACTCGGCGCGTTCCCTGGACCCGCTAGCCCTGCACCGGGTCGAGCTGCCAGAACGACGCGAGCTTCGGGCCCAGCGCCATGAAGTCGCCGAGCTGCATGGGCTTGGTCATAAAGGCGGTGGCTCCCAGCTCGTAGGCGCGCTGCTCGTCGCCCTTGGCCGTGGACGTGGTGAAGATGACGACCCGCAGCGCCCGCAGCGCCGGGTCGGCGCGCACGGCGCCCAGCACCTCGAACCCCCCCATGCGCGGCATGTTCAGGTCCAGCACGAGCAGGTCGGGCAGGCGCCCGCCGCCCGCCGCGCTCCGCAGGGCCGCCATCGCCTCTTCGCCGTCGTGGGCCAGGGCAATGTCCAGCGCCTCGCCGTGCTGCTCCAGAGCGGCTTCCAGCAGGTACAGGTCGGCTTCGCTGTCGTCCACGAGCAGCAGCCTGGGCACCTGACTCACCCCTCGCCTCCGGCCGAAGGCAGCGTGAAGGTAAAGGCGCTGCCCTGGCCCGGTCCCGACTCGACCGTCAGATCGCTGCCGTGCAGCTGCGCGATCTTGCGCGCTAGCGCCAGCCCCAGCCCGTTACCCGACGCGTCGTTGCGGCCCAGCCGCTGAAAAATCTGGAAGATCTTCTCGTGGTACTCGGGCGCGATCCCGGGGCCGTCGTCCCGCACGGTCACGGCCCAACCGCCCGCACCCGGCAACGCCCGCACTTCCAGCGCCACCCGCACCGGATACGGCGCGCTGAAGATCAGGGCGTTGCGCAGCAGGTGCGTGAGCAGTTCGCGCAGCCGCACCGGGTCGGCCCGGACGGTGGGCCACGTCTCGGGCAGTTCCAGCGCGGGCGTGCGCGAGGCGACCAGCGGCGCGAGTTCGGCAAGGGCCCCGCGCAGCGCGTCTTGCAGGCTGGTCTCGGTAGAGTGCAGCCGCGCGGCGGACTGCAACTCGGTGTAGGCGTACAGGTCGGTGGTCAGGCCACGCAGCCGCCCCGTCTCCCCCACGACGAAACCGATGAGCTGTTCGGCGCCGGGGTCGATCTGGCCGCCGTAGCGCAGCCGGAACAGCTCGACGAACTGCGAGATCAGCCGCACGGGCTCCTGCATGTCGTGCGCGATCACGAAGGCGTACTGCCGCCACTCGGCCGCCGAGCGTTCCAGCGCCTCGTTGAGCCGGCGCAGGGTACTCAGGCGCTCGCCCAGGGCGGCGCTCAGGGTGCGCTGCAGGTCGCGCGCCTCCTCCACCTCGCCGGGGTGCCAGGGCTCGCCGTAGGCCCGCACCCGCTCCAGATAGGTGTCGAAGGACCGCCGGGGGCCGAGGTCATCCTTGGCGCGGTCGGGAGTCGCGCCGCCCCAGGCGACCTCGCGCACGATCTCCGGCCGGAACCACAGCACGGCCTCATTCCAGCCGCGCCCCACACTCAGGGCCAGCAGCCCGCTCGCCTGCGCGATGACGGCCGCGCCCGGCGCCCAGTCGGTACTCAGCGACTCGGTGACGTACAGCGGATCGTCGCCCGCCTGCGCCCGCAGCCAGTCCAGCAGCTCACCCAGCAGTTCGGGCGCGGGGGCGGCTCCCAGGGTGCGCCACTGGCCCTCGAAGTGCAGGGCCGCCCCCCCGGCCGCGAGCAGGCCCGGCAGGTCCAGGGCAGGATCGGCCAAGGCCGCAAGGGGGGTCAGGGAGTGCGTGGCCGCCCCCGTGACCCGCTCGTGGCGCTCCCGCAGGGTCTCCCGGAAGGCGTCGGTGTCGGCGCGCGACTTGAGGCGCACCTGAAGGTTGAGCAGCCGCCCGAGGTCCTCCATGGCGCTGCGGACCTCGGGGGGTACAGCGTAGGGCGAGGTGTGGTGACAGGAGATCAGGCCCCACAGCCGACCGTCCACGACCACCGACACCGACAGGCTCGACGCCACGCCCATGTTGCGCAGGTAGCGCAGGTGCATGGGCGAGGTCGCGCGCAGCACCGCTCCGCCGAGCTGCGCGGGCGCGCCCGTCTGCGGATCGAGAAGCGGGCGCAGGGGCGAGGGCGGGGCGTCCACGTCGGCGGTCAGGCGCAGCAGGTGGCGCACATACAGCGCGCGGGCCTGCGCCGGAATGTCGGACTCCGGAAAACGGTGGCCCAGAAAGGGGTGCAGGTCTTCCCGGCGGTCCTCGGCGATCACCTCGCCGGTGTCGTCGGCCGCGAAGCGGTAGAGCATCACGCGGTCCAGCCCGCTGATCTCGCGCACGGCCCGCACCGCCGCCTCCGCGAGGGCCTGGAGCGTCGGCGCACTTTCCAGGGCGAAGACGGCGTTGCGCAGCGCGTGGGCCACCCGCCGGCTGGGCGTGCCCTCGGGCTCGAGCTCGACGATCAGGCGCTCGCCGGTCCGGTGGGCGGTCAGGGCGAGGTCGGCGGTCAGGGCGCCGCCACCAGCCACGACCCGCCCGCGGTACTGGAGGTGATCGGGCGAGCCGGGCGGCAGGGCCAGCTCCAGCGCTCCCGCCTCCTCCTCGCCGATGAGGCAGCCCAGCGGCTGACCCAGCACCGTTTCCGGACCGGCCACCAGGAACGCTCCCACATTCTCACTGGCCTGGACCACCTGTAGGCCGTCGCCGAGCACCAGCAGTGCGCCGTGCGGCTGGATGCTGCCCGGAATGTGGATCGCCTCCCGCTCGCAGTTGTCGGTGGTGATCTCGGGACCGCCCAGATAGATCGGAGGCAGCAGGTCGGTCACGGCGCGGGGACCGGTCATGAGGACCTTCTTTCGGAGGGTCCCCGGATGGGTCGCGTGGCGCGTGCAAGGGAGAGGGGGGCTCGGAGGTCAGGCACGGTCGTTTGCGAAGAATATCACACGGCCGACAGGGCATTTGGACTGCGGGTCAGTGGGAACGCCGCCCTATGGGGGTGTTCCCTTTCCCCAGGCATCCCAGTTTGGCCTGGGCCTGCGCGGCTCAGCGGCGGCGCAGTTTGCGGAGGCTGTGACGCACGCCGTGGTCGGGGTGGACACCGTCGGCGATGAGATGGAGCCACTGGCTGAGGTAATAGCCCAGCAGCAGGGGCACGGCAAATTTTGCACCCACGGGTTCGGGCAGCGCCGGCCACTGCCAGGCCGGAAAGAGGGCCCTGATCATACCAGCCACCAGCCCCAGCAGCACGGCCACATAGGCCAGCCGGGTCAGTGGGCCCAGCAGCCAGGTGTGCGACAGGCCCCGGTGGCTGAACATGCGCCCGTAGGGCACCCAGACGAACCCCAGGATGCCCCAGCGCCGCTTGCTGTCCACCCGGCCTTCCGAGAGGTCGAGGTCGGGCGAGAGCAGGAACGTCCCGGCCAGGAAACCCAGCGTGAAATTGATGGCCTGCGCGGGCGTCACCCCGATGAGGTCCTGACGGCTCGCGGCGAGCGCTCCGGCGGCCAGCACGGCGTAGGCGGCGAGGTTGATGAGGTTGTGAACACGGCCGCTGGGCATCGCGGCCCACTGTGGCACAAGTGGGCGGGCCGCAGCTAGGCGGAGCCGGACGCACGGTGCGCCGAGAGAGCTTCATGCAGCGGCGTCCGTTCATCTGCCGTCACGCTTCATACGCCATGCTGGGCAGGCATGAAGTTCATCACTCCGCGCCTGCTCCAGAGTCCGTCGGTTTCGCCCCTCGCGCTGCGCCGGGGCCTGACCGGCAGCCTGCTGGCCGCCGCCCTGCTGCTCTCGGCCTGCGACCAGACCCCGGGAGAGACGCCGAACACGGGGCTGTCAGGGACGGGGCTCCAAGCCCAGACCGTGCCGCTGGGGCAGGCAATCAGCGCGCCGGCCAGACAGCCCTTCTCCGGCACCTGGACGGTGCGGGGCGTGCCGGACTGGCTGACAGTCTCTCCGGCGTCGGGCAGCGGTGACGTGGCCCTGACGGTCAGTGCCGACCGCGCCGCCGGTACACCCCTGGACGCGGGGCAGAGCGTCCTGAACGGCAGTTTTCAGGTCGTGTGGACCCTGGCGAACGGCAGAGAGGGCCGCTCGACCTGGACCGTCCAGGCCGACCAGTTCCGCCTGAGCGGCCGCGTGGTGGACGCCGCACGTCTGGAGGGCGCCGACACCCGGACCAGGGACACCGACCTCGGTGTGGGCCGCGCCGCAGACAGCCGGGGAGTGATCGTCACCTACCGCGACGCCGGGGTCCGCGACGCCGTGCTGACGAAGAGGGGGAGTGTTCGGGCACAGGCGCAGGGCGGCGCGGCGGCCACGGCCCGCGCGACCCTGGACGGCCTGAGAATCGCGGCCGGGGCGCGCTCGCCGCTGGGAGGACGCGCGGCATTGCTCGGCACCCCAGCCACCGCCTCCACCCTCGCAGCGCTGCGGGCCGACCCGAACGTACTCACGGCGGTTCCCAACGTGACCCTCCACGCCCTGACCACGCCCTCCGCCGTGTCTCCCACCGACCAGTACGCCCCCCTGCAGTGGGCCTACCCGCTGCTGGGCTACGGCGCGGTGTGGCGCGACATGGAATCGGGCGGCTATACCCGGCCCGTGACGGTGGCCGTCGTGGATACCGGCGTGCGCTTCGATCACCCCGATCTCGTGGGACAGCTGTACGGCCCGGCCGACGGCGCCCTTGACGTGATCACCGACGCGGCCAACGGCGACGGCGACGGCGCCGACACCGACCCGACCGACCCCAGTGTCGCCGGGCGCACCAGCGGGAGCCACGGCACGCACGTCACGGGCATCATCGCCGCGCGCTGGGGCGAGAATACCGTCACCTGCGCCGGATGCAGCCCGACCGGCGTGGTGGGGGCCACCTACCGCGCGCCGGTCAAGGTGCTGCCGGTGCGCGCCCTGGACAGCAGCGGCGGCACGACGGCCGCCGACGTGGCGAACGCCGTGCGCTACGCCGCCGGCCTGAGCGTGACCCTGGACGGCAAGACCTATACCAACCCCCATCCGGCGCAGGTCATCAACCTCAGCCTGGGCGGGGCGGTGAGCGCGGCCGAGGGCCAGCCGATGTGCGACGCCATCGCCGACGCCCACGCCAGGGGCGCCCTGGTGGTCGCGGCGGCGGGAAACGACGGCACCACCCTGCCCTTCTATCCGGCGGCCTGTGCGGGGGCGGTGTCGGTCGCCAGCGTCACCCTGTCGGGCGCCAGCGCGCCCGCGCACGCCGTGTACAGCAACGCCTACCCACAGGTGCAGCTCAGTGCGCCGGGAGGCGCCAGCTATCTCGCGCGCACGACCTTCAACGGCGCGGTCCTGGGCGGCTCGCCCTTCCCCGACGAGATCTTCTCGACGAGCTGGGACTATGTCCGGGACCAGCCCAACTACGAGGCCGAGTCGGGCACCAGCCAGGCCGCGCCGCAGGTCGCGGCCCTGGCCGCGCTACTCCTGAGCAAGGGCGTGACCAGCGGCCCCGACGACACCCTTGCCCGCATGGTCTCTACCGCCACCGACCTCGGCGCGCCGGGACGCGACGACCTGTTCGGCTCGGGCATGATCAACGCCGCCGCTGCCCTGAATGCCCGGGCAGTCGGCGACACACTGGGCCTGCGCCTGCAGGACGACCGGGGCCGGGCCTTTCAACCCGCGCTGGACTCGCTGGGCCGCTTCACCGCGTACCTGGGGGACGGCAGCTACTCGGTCGTGGCCGGGCGCGACCGCAACGGCAACAGGGTCTACGGTGAGAGCGGCGAGCCACGCACCGAGCGCCGCGTGACGCTGGGGGCCACCGCGCCGGTCGCCGACCTGGGCGACCTGACGCCGGTTCCGTAGGAGATATGGGGGTCGGCCTGCCCCCCTGCCCCCCATACCCGAAAAGCGGCCCGGACAGATGAGGTCCGGGCCGCCTGCCGCGTCTTTCCTCAGAACGAGATCTGGGCCTGCAACTCCTCGGAGGTGCGCCACTCGCTTACCGTGGCTCCCGTCACCGAGTTGACGACCGAACCCCCGGCACTGACCTGCCCAAAGATGTTGGCGCTCGCGCCGATGCTCAGGTCCACGACGTTCCAGCCGGTCTTGGCGATCACGTCGATGGTCACGGGCAGGGTGGAAATCTGGGAGACGTTCAGCAGCTTGGCGCAGTCCACGCTGCCGCTCAGGCGGGTGTCCCGGTCCACGTACAGCCACGCGCGGCCGCCGACATTGCGGCTCAGGAGGCCGGTCTTGCTGCCCTGCACGGCGCTGACCGAGCGCGCACCCGCCGCGTCGCTCACCTGAAGGTTCGCCACAAGGTACCCCCGCGCCGAGGTGTCGCTGCTGCTCAGGCTGCCGGCGCACTGGAGGTTGGACATGACCTGTGCCGCGCCCTGCGAGCGGGACGCCATTTCCGTACCCTGCGGCAGGGTCAGGGTGAAGCGACCATCGGCGGCGGTGGCGGCCGTGACTCCCGCCAGATCCGCGACACTGACCGTGCCGGCGCCCGAGGCGCTCGTGACCCTGCCCTCAATGACGGTCACAGTGGGCTGCTCGGAGGCCTGGGGAGTCGAAGTGCCGCTGCACGAGGCGAGAACGAGCGCGAGGGTCCCGAGGGCCAGGAACTTCGGTGAGGGAAACATACCCCCCAAGGTAGGTACTCACCCTCACGCGTTTCTGACGAAAATGGGAGAGAACGCCGGGTTTCTTACACGCTCAGCATCATTAAGCCTTCAGGCGACCGGCTGAACAGGCGTCAGGCGTTCACATCTATCACGGTGCGCCCCCGCACCTGCCCAGCCAGAATGGCTTCAGCCAGGGCGGGCAGGTCTGTCAGCGACCGTGTCTGCACCATGTCCCCCAACTTCTCGGCCCCCAGGTCGCGGGCCAGCCGCGCCCAGGCGGCCCGGCGCCGGAGCACGGGGCAGGTGACCGAGTCGATGCCCGCCAGAGTCACGCCCCGCAGGATGAAGGGAAACACTGTTCCCCCCAGGGCGCTGCCCCCCGCCAGCCCGCAGGCCGCGACTGCGCCGTGGGTGCGCGTGCCGGCCAGAGCGCCGCGCAGGGTGTCGCCGCCCACCGTATCCACCACGCCGGCCCACTGCTCGCGCTCGAGGGGACGGGTGAGGGCGGGCAGGTCGCCGCGGCCGATCAGGCGGGCGGCGCCCAGACCACGCAGGTACGCCTCCTCCTGTAGGCGGCCAGTGCTCGCAACGACCTCGAACCCTGCCGCGGCAAGCAGGGCCACCGCCGCGCTGCCGACCCCACCCGCCGCGCCCGTGACGAGCACCTCGCCGCGTTCCGGGGTGACCCCGTGGTCCTCGAGGGCCATCACCGCCAGCATGGCCGTGAACCCCGCCGTGCCCACGCTCATGGCCCATTCGGGCGTGGTGCCAGGGGGCAGCGGCACCAGCCAGTCGGCATTGACCCGCGCGAGTTCGGCGTACCCCCCATCGCTGCGCTCGCCGATGCCCCAGCCGGTCAGCACGACCGCGTCGCCGGGCACATAGGCCCCGGTGGGGCAGCTCAGCACCTCGCCCGCGAGGTCGATGCCGGGCGTCATCGGGTACGTCTTCAGGACGCCGGGCCGGCCCGCCACGGCCAGCCCGTCCTTGTAGTTCAGGCTGCTGTAGGCGACGCGCACCAGGGTGTCGCCCGGCGGCAGGGCCGAGAGTGGCAGGGTCTGAATCTCGGGGTAGGCGCCCGAGTCGCCCCGGAGCATCCGCAGGGCGCGGAAGGTCTCGGGAAGGGGGCCGGAGACGGAAGACTGGGTCATGGACATTCACCTCGGGGGGAAGGGGTAGAGGCGGCGCGCCGAAGGAAGAAGGACCTGTAGGGTAGCGCCTGCTACGCCGCAGACCGGGTGAGGCGGCCGGAACGGGCGCCCTACCCCTTCATCTGGCCGGAGCCGTCCGGGTCATCCAAAAGTGGCTTGGGTTCCCTCATACCGGGCCGCTATGCTCGGGCCGTGCGCCGCCGTATCGTGATTTTCGTCCTCGTGCTCGCAGGTCTCGCTGCCCTGATCGCTCCCGCCGTACCTGCCCTGAGCCGCTACGCCACCCTGCCGCGCAAGGCCGACGCGCCGCTAAACATCGTGCTGGCCGGTCTGGACGCGCAGTACGACTGGAGTTCGGCCACCTGGCCGTATCCCGAGATTCCCCACAGCTTCGGCACCCGAACCGACACGCTGATTCTGGCCCAGTTCCGGCCGAACGGCGAGGTCAGGATGCTCAGCATCCCGCGGGACACGGTGGTCGACATTCCGGGCTACGGGCGGGCCAAGATCAACGGCGCGAACGTTCACGGAGGCCCCGAGATGGTCAAGGCGGCGGTGCAGAGCCTGACCGGGGTGCCCGTAGACGGCTACGTCTTTCTGGCCGTCAGTGCCCTGCGCGACCTGACGAACTCGGTGGGCGGCGTGAACGTGACCGTGGACAAGGCCATGAAATACGACGACAACGCCGGCAACCTCCACATCGACCTGCAACCGGGCCGGCAACGCCTGAGCGGCGAGCAGATGGAAGGCTACCTGCGGTTCCGCAAGGACAACACCGGCGATCTTGGCCGTGTCGGCCGCCAGCAGGAATTTCTGACCGCCGTCGCCGCCAAGATGAAAAACCCGCTGAACTGGTGGCGCCTGCCCGGCATGGTCGGCACGACCTACAACAACACCCGCACCGACCTGACCCGTAGGCAGGTGGCTGAGATGCTGGGCACCGCCGTCAGCGGCCTCAAGATTCAGACCGCCGACGTGCCGGGAACCTACGGCGACTCGACCTGGGTGGCCGACCGTTCCGCGCTGGCCCTCAAGGTGAACGAGATGTTCCGCGATCCCGGCGACCCGCGCGGCCTGCGGGTAGGCGTGGCGAACATCGACGCGCCGGGCGGCAGCGCGCGGCGGCTGGTGCTGCGCCTCCAGGCGGCCGGCTACCAGAACGTGAGCATCGTGGACGAGCCGCGACGCACCATGAGCACCACCGCCGTCGCGGGCACGGGCGCGTCGCGGCTGCTCCGCGACCTGGGCTACGGCGGCGTAAGCGGCGACAGCGCGCCGGGCCTGGACGTGACCGTGCGCCTAGGCAGCGACACGCCCGCCGAGTAGGCCGGGGAACAGAGCCAGAAAACGGGGCCAGCCCCGGACTCAGCCCACGCGCGCGCACACCGGCCCGCCGGGCTTGAGGGTCACGCCGGCCTGCAATGTGGTCGGCCCGCCGCCGGGAACGTCAAGCGTGAAGTCGCGCAGCACGAGCGCCGAGATCAGGGTGGCCTCGAGCAGCGCGAGGTGGTTGCCGATGCACATCCTGGCCCCCGCTCCGAAGGGCATGAAGGCGTCGGGCATCCGGGCGCCCTCCAGCCAGCGACCGGGGTCAAAGGTGTCGGGCCGAGGCCAGAAGCGGGCGCTGCGCTGGATGAGGAAGATATTCACGCTGACGTTGTCGTCCGGCGACACGGCGTAGCCGCCCACGGTCGCGGGCGCGGTCGCCTGCCGGGGCAGCAGCCATGCGGGCGGATAGAGCCGCAGCGCCTCCTGGATGCACGCCCCGAGCAGCGGCAGGGCGCGCAGGTCGGCGGCGGTGGGTGTCCGGTCCCCGAGGACCGCGCGCACCTCGGTCTGTACCCGGCACCGCCACTCGGGCGAGCGCGACAGCTCGAGCAGCAGGAAGGTGAGCAGCGTGGCGGTCGTCTCGTGACCGGCCAGGAACAGGGTCATCACCTCGTCGCGCAGCTCGGCGTCGCTCAGGCGGCCGCCCTCCTCGTCGCGGGCGGCGAGCAGCAGACCCAGCAGGTCGTCGCCCGCCGACGCGGCGGCCCGGCGCTCGGCGATGATGCGGCCCACCACGGCGTCCAGCGCCGCGCCCGAGGCCCTGGCCCGCCGGGCAGCCGGAGTGGGCAGCACCTCCAGATCAAGCACTGCGCGGGTGCGGGCGGTCGCGTGTTCCAGCACGGGCGGCAGCTCGCGCTCGACCACCCGCAGGTCCTCGTCACGCAATGCCGTGCCAAAGAGCGCTGCTGCCACCGCCCGTAGCGTGACGTGCAGCATCTCAGCCCCGAGTTCGACCTCCTGCCCCCCCGACCGCGCTGAGGCCAGGCGCGCGAGCAACGGAGCAGTTGCCCCCACGATCTCGTCCGAGAGGCGGTCCAGCGCCGCGCGGTGAAAGGCGGGCTGCATCAGGCGGCGGTGCGTGCGCCAGGTCTCGCCGTCGGCCGTGAGCAGGCCGTCACCCAGCGTGTCCCGCAGCTTCTGGATCCCCCGGCCTTTACGGAAACGTCCTGCCTGCGCCACGAGGACCTCGCGCGCCGCAGCCGGTTCACAGACCATGAGCACGTTGCGCGGCCCCAGGCGCATCCGGAACAGGTCACCGTAGGCCGCGCGCACGTGACGCAGGTAACCCAGCGCGTCCGTGCGCAGTTCGGGCAGGCTGCCCAGCAGGGCGTGGCCACGGGGACCGGCAGGCCAGTTCGGGGCCTTGCGGGCCTGGAGCAGGGGGCGCTGAAGCATGCGCCATTGTGCGCCCGGAGGGCCGGCCAGCGAAAGGCAGCCCCGCCGTCCCTCCCGGCTCAGCGTCGGCGCAGGCGTGCCCATGCTCCAACTGCCCGACCCCTGACCCCAGGCCATCAACCTAACGGGCGTTCGTTAGTCTCTTTTGCTATGCTGGGGCCACACATGACCGTAACCGATTCCAACGCCGCGGCGTCGTCGGCCTCTGTCTGGGCCGAGGCCCAGGCCCGCCTCGATACCGACCGCGCCCGCGTCCAGACCGGGGGCGGAGCCAAGGCCCAGGCCCGGCAGCACGACAAGGGCCGGCTGACGGCCCGCGAGCGCGTCGCCCGCCTCGTAGACCCCGGCACCCCCTTCGACGAACTCATGACCTTCGCCGGCTGGGACATGTACCCGGAAGCGGGGGGCTGCCCTTCGGGCGGCGTCGTCACCGGCATAGGCACCGTCGCGGGGCGGCCGTGGATGTTGGTCGCCAACGACGCGACCGTCAAGGCGGGGGCCTTTTTTCCCATCACGGCCAAGAAGGTGATCCGGGCGCAGACCATCGCCCTGGAAAACGCGCTGCCGGTAGCGTACCTGGTGGACTCGGCCGGCGTGTACCTGCCGATGCAGGACGAGATCTTCCCCGACCAGGACGACTTCGGGCGGGTGTTTTACCTCAACGCGCGGATGTCGGCGCTGGGCATCCCGCAGGTCGCGGCGATCATGGGCAACTGCGTGGCGGGCGGGGCGTACCTGCCGGTCATGTGCGACACGGTCATCATGACCGAGGGCTCGGGTCTGTACCTCGCCGGACCGGCCCTGGTGCGCGCAGCCATCGGGCAGGTCGTGGACTCGGAGGACCTGGGCGGGGCCGCTATGCACGCCGCTATCGCCGGCACGGTGGACTACAGAGAAAAAGACGACATGGCCGCGCTGGAGCGCCTGCGCGCCCTGGCCGACCTGTACGCGCAGGGCGACCTCGCCCCCTTCGCCCGGCGGCGACGTGAGGTGGTCCCCGCCCCGGAGCGCGACCTGACCGAACTTGTGGACTTCGGCGGCAACAAGCCCTACGACGTGCGCGACCTGATCAAGGCGTTGGTCGACGGCGGCCCGGACGGCCAGGAGAGCTTCCACGAGTTCAAGGCCGAGTACGGCGAGACCCTGGTGTGTGGCTTCGCGCGGGTGGGCGGCTACCCGGTGGGCTTCGTGGCGAACCAGCGGACCGTCATCAAGAAGAAGCTCAAGGCCGGGGGCGAGCCGGGCCTGCGCTCACGCATTGAGGTCGGCGGCGTCATCTACGGCGACAGCGCCGACAAGGCGGCCCGTTTCATCCTCGACGCCAACCAGGCGGGCGTGCCGCTGATCTTCCTGTCGGACGTGACCGGCTTCATGGTGGGCCGCGACAGCGAGCAAGAAGGCATCATCCGCCGGGGCGCCAAGCTGGTCAACGCCGTGAGCAACAGCGTGGTGCCCAAGATCACCGTGATCACGGGCGGCAGTTTCGGGGCAGGTAACTACGCCATGAACGGCAAGGCCTACGGCCCACGGTTCCTGTTCGCGTGGCCCAGCGCCAAGTACGCCGTGATGAGCGGCAACGCGGCGGCCAAGACCCTGCTCGACATCCAGCTCGCGGCCCTGAAGCGTGCGGGCCACGAACCCGACGACGAGGAACTCGCCCGCCTGTACGCCGAGGTCAAAGCCAAGTACGACACCGAGCTCGACCCCCGCTACGCCGCCGCGCGGCTGTGGGTCGACGAGATCATCGCGCCCAACGACACCCGCGAGCGCCTCATCCGCGCGCTGGAGGCCTGCGCCCAGAACCCCCGCCAGGAGGAGTTCAAGGTGGGCGTCTTCCAGGTCTAGCCCTCTCTTTTCCCCGCGTTCTCTACCCCACTTTCCCGCCGGAGGCCCCCCATGACGAGCACCCTGACCCCCCCCACCAACCCCAACGTGACCCCCCAGACCGGCGACCAGCGCACCATCTTGTCGGCGCTGCGGAGCTTCCTCAAAGACCGCGTGGAGCCCGGCGCGGCCGAACGCGACCAGACCGGCGAATTTCCGCACGACATCGTGCGCGGGCTGGGCGAACTGGGCATCATGGGCGCGCAGACGCCCGAGGCCTACGGCGGCTCGGAACTGGACACGGCCACCTTCGCCATGATCATCGAGGAGATCGCGGCGGTGGACGGCAGCCTGTGCCTGACGGTCGCCTCTCACAACTCGCTGTGCCAGGGCCACATCCTGATCGGCGGGACCGAAGCGCAGAAACGCAAGTTGCTGCCCGACCTCGCCAGCGCGCGCAAACTCGGCGCCTGGGGCCTGACCGAACCCGGCAGCGGTAGCGACAGCGGCGGTATGGCCTCGCGCGCCGCCGAGCAGCCCGACGGCTCGTGGGTCCTGAACGGCTCGAAGAACTTCATCACGCAGGGCAGCGTGGGCGGCACCTACGTCGTGCTGGCGCGCACCGACCCGGCCCGTGCGGGCAAGAGCAAGAACGACGGCATCAGCGCGTTCGTGTTCAACCGCGACGAGGTGCAGGGCTTTTCCATCGGCCGTAAGGAAGACAAGCTCGGCCTGCGCTCCAGCGACACGGCCCAGCTCATCTTCGAGGACATTCATCTGCCCGCCGACGCCCTGCTCGGCGAGCGCGGCAACGCCTTCAAGGACGTGATGCGCGTACTCGACGGCGGCCGGGTGGGCATCGCCGCGATGGGCCTGGGCCTGGGACGCGCCGCCTTCGAGTACGCCTCGCGCTACACGCTGGGGCGCGAGCAGTTCGGCAAACCCATCGCCCACAACCAGAACCTCGCCTTCCGGCTGGCCGACCTCGACACCCGGCTGGAAGCGGCCCGGCTGCTCATCCGCAAGGCTGCCGACCTCAAGGACGCGGGGCAGAACTTCACCGTGCCCGTCGCCCGCGCCAAGCTGTTCGCCACGACGGTCGGCGTGGAGGCCTGCGACGAGGCGATCCAGATGCTCGGCGGCTACGGCTACGTCAAGGAATACCCCGTCGAGCGCTTCTGGCGCGACAACCGCCTGACCCGCATCGGCGAGGGCACCGACGAGGTGCAGCGTCTGGTCATCAGCCGCGACGTCCTCAAGCGCTTCGCCCTGTAAGTGGTGGCAGGGCAGCTTCTTCCTGGATGGAGCTGCCCTGCGACGCGAACAGCCTGCGCCCGTCGCCTCAGTCCACGACCCGCGCGTACTTGAAGGTGTACTTCTTGGCCCAGTTCAGGGGCACGTAGGCGAAGCCCGAGTCACCCCAGCAGTCGCCCCAGGAATTGCGGATCACGAGGTAACCGCCCGTGGTCCAGCGGTTCTGCGGCAGGTACTGCTTCGTCTCGGCTTCGCTCAGGTAGTCCACGAGCACGACAGCGTGGTTGCTGCCGGGCGCCACACTGACCGGGAGGTCGGGCACGAAGCCCGAGGCATCGGGTTGCAGGTAACGTGAATCCACTGAGATGACCACCGGGGCCGTCCAGGAGGCCATCGCGTAGTTCTGGATGCGCGTGGTGTTGGCCGACGCGTTGGCCGAGGTGGTCTGCGGGCGGTACCAGGCGTCTACCTTGCTGCCCCAGTTGACCGGTTGCGCGGCGTACAGGTTGGTGTTGCCCGCGACGTTCAGGACCGCGCAGACCTTGAACCCGGCATTCACGCAGAAGACCGGATACTCGTGGCTCGTCTCGCTGCACCAGGTCTGATACTTGCCGGCCACCTTGGCGAAGGTCGCGTCGTAGCCCTTGCACACCCCGGCGTAGGTCTGGGTCTGGCCTGTGGGCACGCCGGGCCACTGCGCCCCCGCGTTGTAGTACCACGACGTCTCCAGCACCGGGCTGTAGCGGCGGTCGAACACGGCCTTGAAGGCGGCGATGGTATCCTCGCCGTCGCTGGCGGCCTGGGCCAGCAGCGTGCCGTCCTGGCGGTTCACGTCGTACTTCACGAAGGCGTTGGTGGCCTGCTCGCTGAAGTTCCATCGTTTGCCCGTGGCCTGAGCCTTGCGGTCCTCCAGGAAGGCGGTCAGCGCGAAGGCCCAGCACGTCCCCCGGTTGCCCTGCGCCTTGACGGCCGTCCAGCGCGCGGCACTGGGCAGGAAGCCGGCGTAGTGGTACAGGCCGGTGCTGCTCCAGCCCTCGCAGCGGCCCTTGCTGCCCGCGCGGTCGTAGTAGCCCTTGCCGAAGATGTTGATGGCCCCTTCTTCCTCGGTGGGGTTGTCGAGCGACAGGGCCGACAGCGTCTGTCCCGACAGCGACTTGAGCTCGCGCGCCGAGGACTTCAGGTTGCCGCCCACGCGGTTGACCGCCGTCTCCAGGCGGGCACGGGCGGCGTTCACCGTCTCCAGGTCAGCGCTTTCCAGCCGGCCCGGATCGACCAGTTCGTAGGGGCGCAGGTCCACGCCGCTCCGCGCCGCCGCGTCCTGCAACACTTGGTAGTCGCTGGCATAGGCCGGGCGCTGCACGGTCACATCGGCCAGGGCCCGCAGCGCCACGACGTAGCCGGGCAGCTCGGTCACGGGGCGGTTGATTCTCACGGTGCCCACTCCCCCATCGCCGGGCATCTTCAGGGTTTCGGTGTCGCCCGGCGTCCCGCTCAGGTCGCCCAGTACTCCCAGCAGAACCGGGTCAAGCCGCGAAATCTCACCCTTCCAGGCCTCGGCGCGCTGCGCCGCCCCGGTGTCGCGCCGGCGCAGTTCCTCCGAGGTCACGTACCGGAACTGCCCACTGGAGACCGCGTCGGCCAAGCTCGCGGCGTCTACCGTCTGCGCCCAGTCGGGAATGGCCGCTGGGTCTACCACCGGCCCCGCCTGCAGGGTCGCGCGCTGCTCGGCGCTCAGGCCGTCCACCGGGTCGGGCGGAGTGGTGCCGCCTCCCCCGCTCCCGCCACCGCACGCCGCCAGTACCAGGGCCAGTGTCACTGCCAGTCCGCTCAACCGTTTCCTGTTCATGGTGTTTCCCCCTGCGCGGCATGGTGCGCGGGTGGGCGTTGCACGGGCGTTTCAGGGGGGCGGCCCAGAAAAAACCCTTCCCGCTGGGGGAAGGGGCTAGCTGAGGCCGATTCTGGGGGGACGGTCAGGCCAGAATCTGACGGGGAACGGCCTGCTCGCCTCTCTCGAAGGCAACGCCGTTCTCGCCGAGAACCACGCGCACTTCCTCGCTGCCGCTGCCGATGAGCTCCAGGGCCAGCGGGTCCTCGATCTCCTCGCGCACCAGGGTCCGCAGCTGCCGGCTGCTGCCGACCGCGTGCTTGGGGCTGCGGGCCTTGAGCTTGCCGACCAGCCACGCGGCGATGGCGGGATCGAAGGTGACGTTCAGCTCGCGGCTGGCGAGTTCCTCACGCATCTCGCCCATGAGCTGCTGGGCCACCCGCACGAGTTCCTCCTCACCCAGCGAGCGGAACCGGATCACGTCGTCGAGGCGATCGAGGAACTCTGGCGTGAAGATGTGCCGCAGCGGCGCGTTGTTGTCGGGCGTGACCGGCGAGAAGCCCACCGTGGGGTTGACATTGAAGCCGGTATTGCTCGTCATGATGATGATCGTGCGCCGGAAGTCCACCGTGCGGCCCAGGCCGTCGGTCAGGCGGCCGTCGTCAAGCACCTGAAGGAAGGTGTTGTACACGTCCGGGTGCGCCTTCTCGATCTCGTCGAGCAGGATCACCGAGAAGGGCTGACGGCGCACGGCCTCAGTCAGGCGGCCGCCCTGCTCGAAGCCCACATAGCCGGGGGGCGACCCGATGAGCTTGGAGACACTGTGCGACTCCTGGAACTCGGACATGTCCACCCGGATCAGGGCGCGCTCGCTGCCGAAGAGGCTGCGGGCCAGCGCCTTGGCAAGGTGGGTCTTGCCGACGCCGCTCGGGCCGACAAATAGGAAGCTCGCGGCGACGCGGGTGCGCCCGCCCAGGCCCACGCGGGCGCGGCGCAGCGCCGAACTCAGGGCCTTGATGGCCTCGGGCTGTCCGTACACCTGATCCTGCAGGTTCTGGTCGAGGTCGCCCAGTTGCGCGGCCGTCTCCTCGCTGTAGATGCCGCCCATCGAGTTGATGACGGCCTCCATGTCCTCACGGGTCACGACTGGCTCGCCGTCCTCGTTCTCGGCGATGGGCAGGCCCACGCTCATGTTCAGGCGCACGCGGCTGGCCGCTTCGTCGATGAGGTCAATGGCCTTGTCGGGGAAGTTGCGCCCCGGCAGGCTGCGTTCACCGATACGCACGGCGAGTTCCAGGGCGTTGTCGGGAATCTGGACGCCGTGGTGCTCCTCGTACTTGGGCCGCAGCCCTCGCAAGATCTGGAGGGTCTCGGCAGGGCTGGGCTCCAGCACGATCACCGGCTGGAACCGGCGCTCCAGGGCGGCGTCCTTTTCGATGTAGCGGTGGTACTCGCCCGTGGTCGTCGCGCCGATCACCTGAATCTCGCCGCGTGACAGGGCGGGCTTGAGAATGTTCGCGGCGTCCAGCGTCCCCTCGGCGCCGCCCGCCCCGACCAGGGTGTGCAACTCATCAATGAAGGCCATCACCTTGGCGTTGCGCAGTTCCTCGATGATCTGGCGCAGGCGTTCCTCGAACTCGCCGCGGTACTTGGTCCCCGCGACGACGCCGCTCAGGTCGAGGCTGACCAGCCGGACGTTGTGCAGGTTGGGCGGGGTGCGCTTCTCATGGATGGCGAGCGCGAGGCCCTCTACGATGGCGGTCTTGCCCACGCCGGGGTCCCCGATGAGGACTGGGTTGTTCTTGGTGCGGCGGGTCAGGATCTGCGTGACGCGGCGGATTTCCTCGCTGCGCCCGATCACGGGGTCGAGTTTGCCCTCGCGCGCCCACTTCGTCAGGTCGCGGCCGTATTCGTCCAGGAAAGGCGTAGCGACCGGTTTGGCCGGCTTGCCGCCGGTCTGCTCTCCCTGGGCGAGGATGCGCCAGCGGATCGTGTCCACGTCCTTGGTCAGTTCCTGCAGGATGCGGAAGGCCACGCCGTCACCCTCGCGGATGATGCCCAGCAGGATGTGCTCGGTCGAGGTCACCTGGGCGCCCAGACCACGGGCCTCGCTGCTCGCGAGTTCCATGACGCGCCGGGCACGTGGGGTGATGCTGGGAGCGTCGTTGAGGCGGTTGCCCTCGCCGCGTCCGATGATCTCCTCGACGCGGCGGCGCAGGCCGTCCAGGGACGCTCCGAATTCGCCGAGGATGCCGGCGGCGGTGCCGCCCTCTCGCATCAGACCCAGCAGCAGGTGTTCCGGGCCAACCATCGCGTGGCCCAGGCGGTTGCCCTCCTCGCGGGCGTAATGAAACACCAGGCGGGCGCGGTCGTCGTATCGGTTGGTCATGTGGCTTCCCCCTGAGATGGGTGCGTGTCGGCGTCGAGAAGAGACCTGCCCGGCCGGGCGGCGCGGGACGGAAGAGTTCCCCTCCCCCGTCTCACGCGGACTGGGCCGAACCAGGCAGGATGTGGCACGCCGTCAGGATAGCGCCGCCGGGTGAGACGGAGCGCGCCTAGTCTTACCTTTGTCGGGGCCTGGAAACGGGGGGTGGGCCGCGGGCGTCATTTGTGCGCCGCCGGCGCCAGGGTCCCCAGGGCCACGTTCAGGACCGTGTCCTCACCGCGCGTGATCAGGGCGTCCAGGTCGGTCGCCGCCGCGAGCTCGGGCGTCATGCGTTCCGGCAGGGGCTGATCGTCGCGGCCGTAGGCCCGCAGCACCGTCACGGCCAGCACGCCGCCGTCGGGCAGGTTCTGAAACACCACGCCGCTGTTGCCCACGCCCCTAGTCGTCTCCCCCACCACGCGCGCCCCGGCACGCTGCGCATACACGCTGAACACCTCGGCGCACGAGGCCGTGTTCGGGCCGACAAGTACCGCCGAGGGCCCGGTCCAGACCCGCATGTCCGGCCCGGCGAACAGCGTATCGAGATACCGGCCCTCTTCTCCGTTCAGGCCGGTGTAGGTGAAGCCGCCCACCCGGAACTGCGTCTTGTAGACCACCGGGCCGTAGATGCTCGCGGCCGCCACACACTGGTTCAGACTGCCGCCGCCGTTGTAGCGCAGGTCCACCACCAGGGCGCGGGCCCCGGCCGCCTGCGCCTCACGCACCCGCGCCAGGAACTGCCGCGCCGAGTCGTCGGGCAAGAAGGTGGGGAAGTCGATGACGGCCACCTTGCCGTCCGCGCCTGCCCAGCTCAGCGTCGGCACGTCGCGGGCCTGGAGACGGGCAGTGATCAGGCTGAAGGTCTGGGCGGGCGCGCCGGCCCGCCGCACCGTCACCTCAATGGGCTCGCTGGCGCGTTCGAGCCGCACGAACTCGTTCGGGCCGACCGGCGCGCTCTGCCCGTCCCGCCGGCCCGCCGCCTGCCCCTGAACGGTCTCCAGGAGGTCGAAACGGCGCAGGCCCGCGCGTTCGGCCGGGCTGCCGGGCGAGACCGACACGACCAGAAGGCCGCCCTCGGCACGCACGGCGCGCAGACCGGTACGCTGCACAGCGAGGTTCTGGGAGATCTCACGCAGCCGCTCGGCGCCCTCGGGGTCGCGCACGTTCGTGTGGTCGTCCCCAAAAGTCTTGAACAGGTCCCCCAGCACCGCGCGACCGGTGGCGTAGTCGCAGGCCTCACCCTGCGGCGCGCAGCGGTCCGAGAGCTTCTGAGCGTACTCGCCGGCCAGCAGACTGAAATTCTGCGTGGCCCACCCGTAGTAGCTGTCGTTCACCGCCCGCGTGGCCGCGCTGTAGAGGTCGGTGGCCGGACTGGCGAGGGCGCCCCCTGCCAGCGGCAGGGAGAGCAGGGCCAGCAGGAGGGCGCGGCGCGGCGTGGGCACGCCCTCAGGCTAGCGCGCCGCGCCCGGGCGAGAGAGGGTCGAAAGGTGGATTTGCGCTCTCCTCTCCGCCAGAGGGCTGACCTGCGGCGGTCCCGGCCCGCCGGAGTCCCGCCTCAGCCGATCAGGGTCCGCAGGATGCCCACACCCTCGACCTCGACCTCGACCGTATCACCGCGCGAGAGCGGCCCGACGCCCTCGGGCGTGCCGGTCAGCACCACGTCGCCCGGCTCCAGCGTGACGTACCGGGTGATGTACACGAGGATCTGCACCACGTCGAAGATCATGAGACTGGTCCGGCCGTCCTGACGCGTCTGGCCGTTCACGCGGGTCTGCACACGCAGGTCGGTGGGGTTCAGGTCGGTCTCCAGCCACGGCCCCAGGGGGCAGAAACGGTCGGCGGCCTTGGCCCGGAACCACTGGAGGTCGGTCTTCTGGAGGTCGCGGGCCGTCAGGTCCAGCGCGCAGGTGTAGCCCAGCACGGCGGCCAGAGCGGTATCGGGCTTGAGGTCGCGGGCCCGCTGCCCGATCACAAGCGCGAGTTCGCCCTCGAAGTGAAAGTTCTCGGTCCACGCCGGGTACTCGACGACGCCGCCCGGCTCGGCCAGCGTGTTGGCCCCCTTGAGGAAGATGCCCGGCTCCTGCGGCAGCCCGGCCGTGTCGTTGCCCAGTTCGCGGATGTGGTCGAGGTAGTTGCGCCCCACACATACGACCTTGCCCGCTTCGGCGGGAGCCAGCAGCGTGAGAGTATCCAGCGGCGCCGAGGAGCCGTCACGCGCGCCGCCCATGCCCTGCGTAAAATGCACCGTCGCACCCTCGAGTTGACCCCAGCGCGCCGTTTCCTGATCGAGTACCCTGACGAGTTGCATGGGCTCAGCATAGCCTGCGGCCTCCGCCCGGCCGAACCAGACTGACGCGGACTTGACGCGCCGGACCATGTTCCTCATGTGGACTTCATAAGCAGGCCGGCTCCTGGGGGTAGGTTGACCGTGATGAAGCGCCACTCCGTGTCCCTCGGTCTCCTGACCGGGCTGAGCCTCCTGGCTCCGGCCCTGGCGGCGCCGGTCAAGCTCAGCAACCTGCCCGTGTCGGTCGAACCCAGCGCCAAGCTGCTCACCCTCACCGACGCCGGCATCCGCAGCGCCTTTCCCTCGGCCGCCGGCCGCCCCGACGCCGTGTTCATGACCGAGGACCGCAAGGTCAGCGTGGCTTTCGAGTGGCGGGACGGCAAGCTGGCTCCCAACGAGGTCGAGAAGCTGATCACCCAGTTCCCGACCGTCATCCGCTCGCAGGTGCCGGGCATCAAGAGCCTCAAGGCCGGCCTGGTCCAGGTGGGGGGCTCGCCGTGGGCCCAGTTCGTGTTCACCACGCCCGGCCAGGGCGACGACCTGCGCCGCGAGCTGATGATGACGAGCGTGGGTGGGCGTGTGCTCGTCCTCACCATCGCCGGCAACGTCAAGGACTACTCGCGCAATGAGGCGGTCATCCGTACCCTGACCGGTAGCGTCCGGCTGAACTGAGGCCGTCCCAGCCCGGATGATTCAGGACCCACCGCGCCAGCACGCTGCTCCCATATGCTTGCCAGAACCGCGATTTGGCGGTGTCATCGGCAATTGCGAGACAGCCCGGACTCGGTTCAGAGAGCAGCCTTTAGAATGACCGAATGTCGCCCGCCCCTCATCTGGACGTGACCCAGCCCCGGCTGCTCTACCGCAGCGGCGGCCTGCGCTGTGAAGGGGCGAGCTGGCGCCGGCGACCGGTCTTCATCAAGACACGCGAGAGCCACTCGCCTGCTACGGTCCGCCGCTTCTGGCAGGAGGGCGAGATCGCCTCGCGGGTATGTCATCCCCTGGTTGTGCCCCTGCTCGTCCGCACAGCTACCCAGCTCGTCTATCCCTGGATCGAGGGCCGGAGCCTGCGGGACCTGCTCGAACAGGGTCCGTTGTCCCCAGACGAGGCCACCTCTGTCGCCTGGGGCATTCTCGAAGCCCTGGCGTATCTGCACGGCCGCGGGATCACGCACCATGACCTCAAGCCCGAGAACGTGATGCTGGAGGGGGGCCGCGCGGAGGCGGGGGCCGTGCGCCTCATCGATTTCGGCATGAGCCACCTTCAGGACCTGCCGGACGGCGCCGAAAACCTGCGGATGGGCACGCCGCAGTTCATGGCGCCCGAGCAGTTCGGGGGGGTGCGCGGCGACCCGCGCAGCGACCTGTACTCGGTCGGCGCCCTGCTGTTCGACTGCGTGGCGGGCGAGCCGCCCCACAAGGACGCCCTGGCGTGGCTGCTGGGCCGGACCCAGCCCGACCCCGAGCTGCCCGGCCCGGACGCGCTGCACACCTTTTTTGGACGCACGCTGCAGCGCGACCCGGCGAGGCGCACGGCCGAGATCCGGGAGTTGCAGGCGTGCCTGAACCGGGCGCGGGGCCTGCTGGGCCTGCCGGAGCTGTCGGCGCAGGACGTGCTGGGCCTGCCGGACCTGCCATGGCGATAATCGCCTTCACTGGCAACCGCTTTCTGGCCGACGAGACGCTGCGCGACACCCTCCGGGCGCGGGGGTTCTCGCCCCGAGACTTTCCCCGCCTGGGCGGCGAGGACGTGAGCGCCGAGCAGCTTGGTCCCCACCTGTCGCCGGGGCTGTTCGGAGACGGCGGCGTGGTCGTGGACTTCGAGGGCCTCAAGCCCGACAAGGCGCTGCTGGAACTGCTTGCGGGTGCGGCGGTGACGGTCGCCATTCTCGACGAGGTGCCGCCCGCCACGCGCCTGAAGCTCTACGAGAAATCGGGCGAGGTCATCGTGTCGCCCGCGCCCAGCAAACCCGGCGACGTAACCGGCTGGGTCGTGGCCCGAGCCAAAAAGCAGAAGCTGGCGCTGGACCCCGCCGCCGCCGCCTATCTGGCCGAAGTGTTCGGCGCCGACCTCGCAGGCATCGCGGGCGAGCTGAACAAGCTGACCCTCCTTGACGGGCCACTGGGCCGCGAAGAGGTGGCCCGTGTGGTGGGCCGCGAGCCACCCGGCGACTCCTTCGCCATGCTGGGCGCTGCGACGGCGGGCCGGCCTGGCGAGGCCCTGACCCAGCTGCGGCGCCTGCTCGCCTCGGGCGAGGACCCCTTCCGGCTGATGGGCGCGGTCGTGTGGCAGTACAGCCTGATCGCGCGCTGCGTGGCCCTGCTTCAGGAAGAAGGCCGGATGACCGAGACGACCGCCGCCACCCGCCTGGGCGCCAAACCCTACCCGGTCAAGAAGGCGCTGGAGGTCGCGCGCCGATTGAACGAAAGTAAGATTCGCGGCCACCTGACCCGCATCCTCGACGCTGACCTCGCCATGAAGCGCGGCCAGGACGCAGGCGCGGCGCTCGAACGCCTCATCATCCAGCTCAGCGTGTAACCGGGACCTCGGCCCTGCCGGCGAGGACCTGCGCCGGGGTCACACACCGGCCGCTCGATCTCCTGCTAAAATTGAACCCAGTTCAAAACCAGACGCCACCCAGTCGGGGTGGCCCCAGGAGTGGTCATGGAGTTTACGCTGTCCGATGAACAACGTCAGTTGCAACAGCTCGCGCGCGATTTCGCCCGCCGCGAGATCATCCCGGTGGCGGCCGAGTACGACCGCAAGGAAGAGCTGCCGTGGCCCGTGGTGGACAAGGCCTTCGAGGTCGGGCTGCTGAACACCGCCATCCCCGAACATGCAGGCGGCCTGGGCCTGGGGATGCTCGACGAGTGCCTGATCGGTGAGGAGCTCGCCTACGGCTGCATGGGCATCTATACGGTGCTGATGGCCTCCGAACTCGGCATCACGCCGCTGCTCGTGGGCGCGACGCCTGAGCAGCAGAAGCGCTTTCTCGGGCCGATGACCGAGAAGGCCAGCCTCGCCGCCTTCGCGCTTTCGGAGCCGGGCAACGGGTCGGACGCCGCCAACATGCAGACCACGGCGGTCCTCGACGGCGACGAGTGGGTCATCAACGGCACGAAGATGTGGATCTCCAACGGGGGCGTGGCCGAGATCACGGTCGTCTTCGCCACGACCGAGCGCGGCGGCGGACATGCCGCGACCGTGGCGCTCGTGGTGCCCAAAGACGCGCCCGGATTCTCGTATCACAAGATCGGACACAAGATGGGCCAGCGCGCCTCCCTGACCTCGGAACTCGTGTTCGAGAATGTCCGTGTGCCGCGCGAAAACCAGCTGGGCGGCCTGGGCGACGGCTTCCGCATCGCCATGAAGACGCTCGATAAGACGCGCATTCCGGTTGCGGCTGGCTCGGTGGGCATCGCCCGGCGCGCGCTGGACGAGAGCGTGAAGTACGCCAAGGAGCGCGAGGCCTTCGGCAAGCCGATTTCGAGCTTTCAGGGCGTGAGCTTCAAACTCGCCGAGATGGCGATGGGCATCGAGACCGGCCGCCTGATGTACCAGAAGGCCGCGTGGCTGGTAGACGAGGGTCAACCGCACGGGTTCGAGAGTGCGATCGCCAAGGCGTACTGCTCGGACATGGCCTTCAGCGCCGCCAACGAGGCGATTCAGGTTCACGGCGGTTACGGCTACGTGGGCGAGTACCCGGTCGAGAAACTGCTGCGCGACGTGAAGCTCAACCAGATCTACGAGGGCACGAACGAGATCCAGCGGGTCGTCATCAGCCGGACGCTGCTGAAGTAACCGCGGCAAAGGGTGAGGGGCGCAGAATCAGCCCCTCACCTCTGTGTTCAGAAGATGCGCGGGTTCGGCTCGATGTCCAGGGTATTGGCCTCGTCCGTCTCGTCGGCCCAGACCTTCATCTGGGTGAGGCGGGCGCTGCCGAAAGTGGTCGAGAAGGCCACGTCGGAAGCGTCGCGGCCCTGGGCGATCAGGACGCGGCCGGTACGCGGCTTGTTGTGGCGCGCGTCGAAGGTGCGCCACTCGCCGTCGAGGAACGCCTCGAACCAGGCGTGAAAATCCATCGGCACGGGGTCGGGCACGATGTCGATGTCGGGCATGTACCCGCACACGTAGCGGGCCGGAATGTTCAGCGCGCGGCAGAACGCCACGCCCATATGCGCGAAGTCGCGGCACACCGCCCGGCCGCTGTCGAGCGCCTGCTTGGCGGTGGTGCTGGAGTTCGAGCCGTAACCGTACACGCACTGGTCCTGCAGATGGTCGCAGATGGCCTGCACCTGCGCCCAGCCGCCCTGGATATGCCCGAACCGCTCCCAGGCCTCGGCGCTCACGAGGTCGCTGTCCACGTAGCGGCTCGGCAGCAGGTAGCCGATGGTCTCGTCAGGCAGTTCCTCGACGCGCATCTTGCGCAGACCCGGCAGGATGGGGTCGGGCACGCGGCTCACCTCCGCGATCAGGTCGTGGCCGATGGTGAAGACGCCCGGCTGGGCCAGGATGCGCCAGACAAGGTTGCCGTGCGCGTCGGTGTAGGTGTGGATGCCCTGCGCCGCGCCCAGAGGCCTCTGGTCGACGATGCGCTGGCGGGTGCCGGTCGCGCCGAGACGGCTCTGGGGCTGCACGACGAAGAGCATCGGCGTGGGAAAGGGAACATCGAAAGTCAGGGAGAAGCCTGCACGAACACGAACGGGGCGGTCAATCGGGGCAGTCTCTGCATCGTGCGGGGCCATACCCCTACAGTGTGAGGCTTCTGGAGCCGGATGAGATGTGATGCCTATTTCACCGGGCCGGACCTCAACGGAACTTCAGCCTCCAGCGCCCTGCCCCGGTCTAGGCTGAGGCCATGAACCGCCTCGCTCAGGAATCCAGCCCGTATCTGCGCCAGCACGCCGGGAACCCGGTGGACTGGTGGCCCTGGTCGCCGGAGGCCTTCGCGGAAGCCCGGCGCCGCGACGTGCCGGTCCTACTCTCAGTGGGCTACTCGACCTGTCACTGGTGCCACGTCATGGCGCACGAGAGCTTCGAGAACGAGGCGACCGCCGCGCAGATGAACGCCGGCTTCGTGAACATCAAGGTGGACCGCGAGGAGCGCCCCGACATCGACGCGGTGTATATGGCGGCCACGCAGGCCCTGACCGGCCAGGGCGGCTGGCCCATGACCGTGTTCCTGACGCCGGACGCCGAGCCCTTCTATGCGGGCACCTACTTTCCACCGCGCGAAGGTCTGGGGATGGCCAGCTTCGGGCGCGTGATGGGCAGCGTGAGCGGCGCATGGGCCACCCAGCGCGACAAGATGCTCGGCAACGCGCAGGCCCTCACCGCCCACATCCAGGAGGCGAGCGCGCCGCGCCGGAGCGACGAAGCGCTGCCTGAGAACGCGGCCGAACTGGCCGTCGAGCACCTGCGCCGCGTGTACGACGCCGACCTCGGCGGCTTCGGGGGGGCGCCCAAGTTTCCCGCCCCCACCACGCTGGACTTTCTACTCACACAGCCGGGCGGGCGCGACATGGCGCTGCACACCCTGCGGCGCATGGGTGTGGGAGGCATCCACGACCAGCTCGGCGGGGGCTTTCACCGCTATAGCGTGGACGCGCAGTGGCTCGTGCCGCATTTCGAGAAGATGCTCTACGATAACGCGCAGCTCACGCGCACTCTGCTGCGGGCCTACCAGGCCAGTGGAGACGGGGCCTTCGCCGCCCTCGCCCGCAGCACTCTGAACTATCTGGAACGCGAGATGCTCTCGGCCGAGGGCGGTTTCTTCAGCGCCCAGGACGCCGATACACCCACCGAACACGGCGGCGTGGAGGGCCTGACCTTCACCTGGACCCCGGCCGAATTCCGCGCCGCGCTGGGCGACGGCGAGGACGCCGACCTCGCGCTACGGGCCTACGGCGTGACCGAGACGGGCAACTTTCTCGACCCCCACCAGCCGGAGTACGGGCGCCGGAGCGTGCTGCACCTGCCGACGCCCTTGGAGCAGCTGGCTCGCGACCTCGGGCCGACGCTGGGTGAGGACGTGCCCGCACGGCTGGAAGCGGCCCGCACCCACCTTCTCGCCGTGCGGCAGACCCGCACGCAGCCCGGGACCGACGACAAGGTGCTGACCTCTTGGAACGGGCTGGCGCTGGCGGCCTTCGCGGACGCGGCGCGTGTCCTGGGCGACGCCAAGTATCTGGAGGTGGCCCGCCGGAACGCCGAATTCGTGCGCCGTGAACTGCGGCTGCCCGACGGCACCCTGCGCCACACCTACAAGGACGGACAGGCGCGGGTCGAGGGCCTGCTCGAAGACCACGCGCTGTACGCGCTGGGGCTGGTCGCGCTGTTCCAGGCGGGCGGCGACCTCGCGCACCTGAACTGGGCGCGCGAACTGTGGACCGTGGGGCGGCGGGACTTCTGGGACGACAGGGCCGGGGTTTTTCACAGCGCGGGCGGCCGGGCCGAGCCCCTGCTCACGCGGCAGGCGCAGGGCTTCGATTCGGCGGTCCTGTCGGACAACGCGGCGGCGGCCCTGCTCGCCCTGTGGGTGGACCGCTATTTCGGGGATACGGAGGCCCTGGACATCGCCCGGCGCACCGTCCAGAGCTTCGCGGGCGACATGCTGGCGGCCACTGGGGGCTTCGGCGGGCTGTGGCAGGCGGCGGCCTTCCTGGAGGCCCCACACACCGAACTGGCGATCCTGGGTACGCCGGCCGAGCGCGCGCCGCTGGAACGGGCAGCGGCACGGCACTTCCTGCCCTTCACGGCGCTGGCCTTCACCGGGGCGGGCGGCGACCTGCCGGTGCTGGAGGCGCGCCCCGGCGGCGGGCAGGCCTACGTGTGTGTAGACCGCGCCTGCCAGTTGCCGACCCCCGACCCGGCCACACTCGAACGGCAGCTCGGGGTACTCGCCGGTCGCTGAGCCCAGTCAGTGCGGATAGACACCCAGGGAGCGCTCCTTCTGAGCGTCAGCGGCCACTCCGGGCGAACTTCAGCCCGGGGTCCAAGTCGCGGCAAGCTGACCGTTGGTGACGGTCAGGGTGGTGAAAGCCGAGCGTCCACCGGTGAGGTCGGCACGGGCGGTCACGCTCTGCCCGGTCTTGTCACACTTCAGGGTGGATTCGAGGCTGGTGAAGCGGGTCGCGCGCGTGTTCAGGACCGTGTAGCCGCCGGTCTTGGACAGGTGCAGGCTGCGCCCGGCCAGCAGGCCGTCCGGCGAGGGGTCCGAGGGACTGGCTCCGTCGAAGCGCAGCGCCACGGAGTCTCCAAGGGTCTGGTCGTCCTTCCAGGGAATTGCGGCGTCGCTCCAGGTCACGCTGCCGCAGGCCGCGATCACGGCGGCAGGCACCGTCACGGTGACGGCCTGGACACTGGGGCCACTGGTCTGAAAGCAGCCGGTCAGGAATGGAAGGGTCAAGAGAGGCAGCAGGCGTCGCATGTCCGGACCATAGCTGAGACGTATGAGACCTGTGCCACACTTGAGGCCCGCCCGGACCGGGACCGGGAAGGGAGACGGAATGAATCCCACCCTGCTGCGCGTGCTGATCACTGTGCTGGTGCTGGTCCTGACCGGGCTGGGGGTCTACACCCTGGCCTATGCCTTCGGCCTGGGCAGCCAGGGGCAGGGCGCGGCGCACCTGGGTCTTGCGGCAGCGGGCCTGCTCGCCCTCGCGGCGACGTGGCGACTGCCCCCAGCCGGGTTGCGGGTGCTGGGCGTGACGGCGCTCGTTGCCCTGCTGGCGCTGCTCTGGCAGATCGGCGGCTTCTGAACACCCAGCTTCCAGCTTTACGCCCTGAACAGAATAGACTCTGATACACTCATCTGATGACTTCCGCGCCCTCAGGTTCCCCGCTGCTCTCGCAGCTCAACGAAACGCAGGCGCAGGCCGCCGACCACTTCACCGGCCCCGCGCTCGTGATCGCGGGCGCGGGCAGCGGCAAGACGCGCACGCTGATCTACCGCATCGCGCACCTCATCGAGCAGTACGGCGTGCAGCCCGGCGAGATCCTGGCCGTGACCTTTACCAACAAGGCAGCAGCCGAGATGCGCGAGCGGGCCAGCCATCTCGTGCCCGGCGCGGGTGACCTGTGGATGAGCACCTTCCATAGCGCGGGCGTACGCATCCTGCGGGCCTACGGCGAGCACATCGGTTTGAAGCGCGGGTTCGTGATCTATGACGACGACGACCAGTCCGACATCCTCAAGGAGATCATGGGAAGCATTCCTGGGGTCGGGCCAGACACTACCCCCCGCACCCTGCGCGGGATTTTGGACCGCGCCAAGAGCAACCTGCTGACCCCCGACGATCTCGCCCGCAGCGGCGATCCGTACATCTCGGGCCTGCCGCGCGAGGTGGCAGCCGAGGTGTACCGCCGCTACGAGGCGCGCAAACGCAGCCAGAACGCCATCGATTTTGGCGACCTGATCACCGAGACGGTGCGGCTGTTCCGCGAGGTGCCGGGCGTGCTCGACAAGGTGCAGAACCGCGCAAGGTTCATCCACGTGGACGAGTACCAGGACACCAACAAGGCGCAGTACGAACTCACGCGACTGCTCGCCTCGCGCGACCGCAACCTGCTGGTCGTGGGCGACCCCGACCAGTCGATCTACAAATTTCGCGGCGCCGACATCCAGAACATCCTCGACTTCCAGAAGGACTACCCCGACGCCAAGGTCTACATGCTGGAGCACAATTACCGCTCGAGCGCCAGCGTCCTGAAGATCGCCAACAAGCTCATCGAGAACAACACCGAGCGCCTGGACAAGACCCTCAAGCCGGTGAAGGACGCGGGCGCGCCGGTCGCCTTTCACCGCGCGACCGACCACCGCGCCGAGGGCGATTTCGTGGCGCAGTGGATCACGCGTCTGCACGGAGAGGACCGCCCCCTGACCGAGATGGCCGTGCTGTACCGCACCAACGCCCAGTCGCGCGTGATCGAGGAATCGCTGCGCCGAGGCGGCATCGCGGCCAAGATCGTGGGCGGCGTGGGCTTCTACGATCGCCGCGAGATCCGGGATATCCTGGCCTACGCCCGGCTGGCGATCAATCCGGCCGACGACGTGGCCCTGCGCCGCATCATCGGGCGGCCCAAGCGCGGCATCGGAGACACGGCGCTGGAAAAAATGATGGCCTGGGCCCAGACGCACGGCAAGACGCTGCTGGAAGCCTGTGCCCGCGCCGTAGAGGACAACATCCTGGACCGCGGCGCCCAGAAGCCGGTCGAGTTCGCCGCCCTGCTGAGCGCCATGAGTGAAGCGGCCGAGAACTACGAACCCGCACCGTTCTTCCGTTTCGTGATCGAGACGAGCGGGTATCTGGACCTGCTGCGCCAGGAGGGGCAGGAGGGGCAGATACGCATGGAGAACCTCGACGAACTCGTGAACGCGGCTGAGGAATGGTCGCGCGAGAACGAGGGCGGCGTCCACGACTTTCTCGACGACGCGGCCCTGCTGTCGAGCGTGGACGACATGCGCACGAAAAAGGAGAACCGGGACGTGCCCGAGGACGCCGTCACCCTCATGACCCTGCACAACGCCAAGGGCCTGGAGTTCCCGGTGGTGTTCATCGTGGGAACCGAAGAAGGCCTGCTGCCCAGCCGGGGCGCCCTGACCGAGGGGCCGGGCGCCATTGAGGAGGAACGGCGGCTGTTCTACGTGGGCATCACGCGGGCGATGGAGAGGCTGTTCCTGACGGCAGCCGAGAACCGCATGCAGTTCGGCAAGACGAACGCCGCCGAGGACAGCCGCTTTCTCGAGGAGATCGGCGGCGAGTTCGACACCATCGACGCCTACGGCCAGAACGTCGAGTACCGCGCCAAGAGCTGGAAGACCTATCGCCCAACGGTCCCGACGACGGGCGCAGGTGGGGGCTACAGCAGCCCGGTCAAGAACACCAGCCCCCTCACCGCCGACATGGCCTACCGGGGCGGCGAGAAGGTCAGCCACCCCAAGTTCGGCGAGGGACAGGTGCTCGCGGTGTCGGGCGTGGGCGATCGCCAGGAGGTCACGGTGCATTTTCCGAGTGCGGGCACGAAGAAGCTGCTCGTGAAGTTCGCCAATCTCAGCAAGGTGTAGGCGGGGCTAGGAAGCTGGCGTTTCCGGTCTTCCCCGCCCTGTCTACCGCCGGCCGCGCTGCGTGAAGGCCGCGTAGCGTTGCAGAGCGTCCCAGCCCGCGCCCGCCCCCATGACCTCGCGGGCCTGCTCGACGCCCTCGCGGATGCTGCCCACGCGCCCGGCGGTGCGCAGGCCCGCCCCGGCGTTCAGGGCCACGATGTCGCGCTGCGCGGGGGTGCCGCCGCCCGTGAGCAGGGCGCGGGTAATCCCGGCATTCTCAGCGGGTGTGCCGCCCACGATGGCCTCTTTGGGATGCAGGCCCACGCCGACCTCCTCGGGGTGCAGGGTGCGGTCCACGACCACGCCGTCGCGCAGGCCCGAGACAGTGTTCACGCCGCTCACCGTGAACTCGTCGAGACCGTCGCCGTTGACCACGGTCGCGCCCTTGGCGCCCAGCAGCCGCAACACCTCGGCCATGACGCGCGTGAGGGCTGGGCTGAACACCCCGACGACCAGGTGTGTCGCCCCGGCCGGGTTGGAGAGCGGCCCCAGGATGTTGAACACGGTACGGGCCGCGAGGTCCGACCGCACCGCCGCCGCGTGCCGCAGGGCCGGGTGGTAGTTGCGCGCGAACATGAAGCCCACACCCAGGGTGTCGATCGCATCCACCACGACTTCTGGCGGTGCGTCGAGATTCACGCCCAGGGCTTCGAGGACGTCGGCGCTGCCTGAGCGGCTGCTCGCGGCGCGGTTGCCGTGCTTGGCGACCGGCACCCCGGCGCCGGCCAGCACGAAGGCGGTCGTCGTGCTGATGTTGAAGGTGTGCGCGCCGTCACCCCCGGTGCCCACCACGTCCAGCAGCACGTCGCGGGGCTGCACCCGCACCTGCACGGCGTTCTCGCGCATGGCCTGGGCGAACCCCGCGATCTCGCCCGGCGTCTCGCCGCGCACCCGCAGGGCCGCCAGCGCCGCCGCGAGGCGCACGCCGCTCAGTTCGCCCGACATCACGTCGCGCATGAATGCCGCCGCGTCCTCCTGCGAGAGAATTTCACCGGCCATCAGTCGGGCGTGGATCATGCGTGGGCCGCCTGACGCTGCCGCACGATCTCCAGAAAGTTGCGCAACATGTCCATGCCGCCCTCGGTGGCGATGCTCTCAGGATGGAACTGCACGCCATAGATGGGGTGCTCGCGGTGGCGCAGCGCCATCACGATCTCCTCTTCGGGGTCGGTGGTCCAGGCCGTCGCCTCCAGCTCTGGGGGCAGGTCGCGCACGACGAGCGAGTGGTAACGGGTGACGGTCACACCATCAGCCAATCCGGCGAAGAGGCCCTGGCCGCCGTGACGCACCGGGCTGGTCTTGCCGTGGACCGGTTGCGCGGCGCGGCCCACCCGCGCGCCGAAGGCCTCGCCGATGCTCTGGTGGCCCAGGCACACGCCCAGCGTCGGGTACTGCGGTCCCAGTTCGCGGATGACCCCCACGCTCAGGCCCGCCTCGGCCGGGGTGCAGGGACCGGGTGACACCACGATGGCGTCGGGATTCAGGGCGCGCGCCTCGTCCAGTGTGAAGCCGTCGTTGCGCCAGACCGTCAGCTCGCAGCCCAGTTCGCCGAAATACTGCACGAGGTTGTAGGTGAAGGAATCGTAGTTGTCGATCAGCAACAGGCGCAGGGCCTGGGGCTGAAGCTCTGGGACGGATGGGGATGCAGTCATGGCAGGGTCTCCTGAAGGGTGGGGAGGCAAGCTGGGGACAGGGCGCTGAGCGGTCACAGCCCCCCCGCCGCCAGCTCGACCGCCCGCATGAGCGCGGCGGCCTTGCTCCGCGTTTCCTGCTCCTCGGCGGCCGGATCGCTGTCGGCCACCACACCCGCCCCAGCCTGGATGTGCACGCGGCCCCGGGCGATGACCATGGTCCGCAGGGTCAGGGCCATGTCCATGCTGCCGTCGAAGGCGATGTAGCCGAAACTGCCCCCGTACGGCCCCCGGCGCACCGGCTCCATCTCGTCGATGATCTCCATCGCGCGGATCTTGGGCGCCCCCGACACGGTGCCCATCGGCAGCACCGAGGCCAGGGCGTGCAGCGGCGTCTGGCCTTCGCGCAGCTCGCCCGTCACGCCCGAGACGATGTGCATGACGTGGCTGTAGCGCTCGATGGAAAAGGCGTTCTCGACCCGTACCGATCCGAAACGGCTCACGCGGCCCAGGTCGTTGCGGCCCAGGTCGACCAGCATGAGGTGCTCGGCGCGCTCCTTCTCATCGGCGAGCAGCTCGGCCGCCAGGGCGTCGTCGGCCTCCTGGGTCGCGCCGCGCGGACGGGTCCCGGCAATCGGCTTGGTGATGACCGTGTGGCCGTCGCTGCGCAGCAGGCTCTCGGGACTGCTCGCCACCAGCGTCACGCCGCCCTCCTGCGCGTCCCCCAGCTGGAGGTAGCCCAGGTACGGACTGGGGTTCACGCGGCGCAGCGCCCGGTACAGCGCGAAGGGATGGAGGTCGCCCAGGTCGGCGCTGAAGCGCTGCGACGGCACGAACTGGAAGATGTCCCCGGCGCGGATGTACTCCAGACCCCGGCGCACCACGTCCATGTAGGCCTCCGGGGTGTGGTTGCTGGAAAACTGCGGCGCGGCGGTCGGCGTGCGGCCCGGCACGTCCCCAGGCAGCGGGCCGCGCAGCCGCGCGCTCAGGGCCTCGACCTCTATGTCGGCGCTCTGCTGTGTGGCAGCGGTCGCCACGGCGATCAGACGGTGCTTGAGGTGGTCGTACACCACCATGCCGCGCGGCGCGATGAACAGCGCGTCGGGCACGTCCAGCTCGTCGGGGTTGGCGTCGGGCAACTTCTCGTAGGCGCGGACGATGTCGTAGGACGCGTAGCCCACCGCACCCCCCACGAAGGCGGGCAGGCCGGGGGGCAGCGGCACGCGGCGGTTCGTGACGGCGTACAGCCGCGCCAGGGGGTCGGCCTCGGGGCCGGCGAAGTCCCCGAACACGCCGCTGCTGCGCGCCTCGCCCGCACGGTACACGAACCGTCCCTGCGCCCCCACCCCGATGAACGAGTAGCGGCCCAGCTTCTCGCCCGCCTCCACACTTTCGAGTAGGAAGGAGACGTCCTCGCCCTGCGCCACTTTCAGGTACGCGGTGACGGGCGTGTCGAGATCGGCGTTGAGTTCGCGGACGGCGATGGCCTGGGGAAGCTGGGCGGGGGCGGCAGGCTCGGGATGGGTCATACGGACTCCTGGGGGGGCGTGCGGGGACGCTGCTGAGCGGGAGGACAGATCAGGAGCAGAGAACAGGCAGAAAAAAAGCGCCCGGTGGAAAACTCCACCTGGGCGCGCGGTCCGGTCATGCAACGACAGCGGTCAATCCCAGGCGAAGCTGGGCCACCACCACGCGGCGTTCACGGTCATGGCGCGAGCATAGCGCGGGGCGCGGCGCGGCTCAAGCGGGCCGCCTACGCCGGCTGCCCACTGGCGGCATAGAACAGCAGCCCGATCAGGATGAGGTCCAGCGCCCAGCTGCCCGGCCGGCGCAGGCGCTCGTCAGTGCGGGCGCGCCACAGTTGCAGCCCCAACCGCACGACCAGCAGCCCCACCACGAGATACGGACTGGGCGGCGGCCCCCCACTGACGAGCGGCCACAGCAGCAGCAAGGCCAGCACCACCAACAGCCCGAGGCTGAGCATGGTGGCGGGGTCGGGGCGGCCCCTCGGCCCTGGGCTGGTCAACGTTCCTCACTCAAGACGGTCGCAGCCGGTTCTAGAACCAGGACGCCGTGGGGCGGCAGATTCAGCCTCAGCAGGCCCGTCTGGCCCTGCCAGCCTTCGTCCGTCGCCGTCAGGTCGCCCTGCACGGTCCCGAAGCCGCCGAACTCCAAGTCGTCGGTCGAGAGCAGCAGGTTGTACTCGCCCGCCTGCGGCACACCGACGGGGTAGGCCTCGCGGTACACCGGGGTCAGGTTGGCGACGATCAGGCTCCACGCACTACCCCTGGGGTCGCGGCGCACATAGGCGTACACGCTGGTGTCCGTGTCGTCGGCGGCCACCCACAGCATCCCCTCGTCCTCCAGGTCGCCCTTGTGCCAGTCGGGGCGCTCACGGTACAGGGCGTTCAGGCGCCGAACGAGGTTCATCACGCCGCGGTGGTCGGGCTGATCGGCCATGAACCAGGGCAGCGACTCGGCGTAGTTCCATTCGGTGCTCTGGGCGAACTCCTGACCCATGAACAGCAGCTTCTTGCCGGGCGTGCTCCACATCGTCGCCAGGAAGGCGCGGTAGCCGGCACGCTTCATGTACCAGTCGCCGGGCATCTTCATGACCGCCGACTCCTTGAGGTGGACCACCTCATCGTGGCTGATTGCCAGCATGAAGTTCTCGGTCGTGCGGTACGCGTTGAAGAAGGTCAACTTGTGGTGATCGTACTTGCGGTACAGCGGATCTTCCTCGAAGTAGGCCAGCGTATCGTTCATCCAGCCCATCGCCCACTTGTAGTCGAAGCCCAGACCAAACGGGGTCGGGGAGGTCACGCCGGGGAAGGCCGTGCTCTCCTCGGCGACCATCATGCAGCCGGGGGCCATGTGGTGCGCGGCCTCGTTCAGGCGCTTGAGAAAGGCAATGGCCTCGAGGTTCTCGCGCCCGCCGTGAACGTTCGGCACCCAGTCGGTGCGCGAGAAGTCGAGATACAGCATCGAGGCGACAGCGTCCACCCGCAGACCGTCCACGTGGAAGTCCTGAAGCCACTTGAGGGCCGAACCGATCAGGAACATCACGACCTCGTTGCGGCCGTAGTCGAAGATGTAAGTGTTCCAGTCGAAGTGGAAGCCCTTGCGCGGGTCCGCGTATTCGTACAGCGGTGAGCCGTCGAAGTTGGCGAGCGCGAACTCGTCGGTCGGGAAGTGGCCGGGCACCCAGTCCACGAGCACACCGATCCCCAGGCCGTGCAGGTGGTCCACGAGGTACTTGAAATCCTCAGGGTTGCCCATGCGGCTCGTCGGGGCGTAGTAGCCCGTGACCTGATAGCCCCATGACCCGTCGAACGGGTGCTCCATGACGCCCAGCAGTTCGACGTGGGTGTAGCCCATGTAGGTCACGTACTCGCCGAGGCGGTGCGCGAGGTCGCGGTAGTTCAGGAACCAGCCGTCGTCGCGCTGCTGCCACGAGGGCGCGTGGCATTCGTAGATGCTCACGGCCTCCGCAAAGCCCTGCGAGCGCTTCTCCATCCAGGCCGCGTCGGTCCAGTCGAAGGGCTGGTCCCAGACGATGCTGCTCGTATTGGGCCGCGTCTCGAAGAAGCTACCGTAGGGGTCGGCCTTGTCCACCGTGCGGCCGTCCGCTCCGGTCACGCGGAACTTGTAGCGCTGACCGTGGCGCGCGGCCGGCACGAAGGCCCCCCAGAACCCGAAGTCCAGGCGCTCCATGACGTTGTCGAACCCGTTCCAGCCGTTGAAGTCGCCCACCACGCTCACGTACCGGGCATTGGGCGCCCACACGGCGAAGCGCACCCCCTCCACCCCGTTCTCGGTGGTCGGGTGCGCGCCGAGCAGGTGGTCGGGCCGGACGAGATCGGCCGTCACGAGCTGTTGCAGGTGACCGTGATCGAGAGGAAGAGGCAGTGTCATACCCGGAGTGTACCGGCCCCTGCCCGCGCCCGCCCTCCACGCCTGCGGAGGTGAAAACTGTCTAAGGGCGCTGTCCAGACGGCGGAGCGTGCGGGGTCGGCGGGCCTGCTACGCGCCGGAAATCAGACCTTGACGATCCAGCCCTCGGGCGCTTCCCGCTCTCCAAACTGGATACCCACGAGTTCGTCGTAGAGGCGGCGCGTGACCGGGCCGACCTCCGTTTCGCTGTGGAAGACATGGAACTCGTCGCCGTGCTGGATCCCCCCGATGGGGGTAATCACCGCCGCCGTCCCACACGCACCCGCCTCGCCGAAACGCCCGAGATCATTGATGGCCACGTCGCCTTCCTCGACCTCCAGACCCAGGCGGTGTTCGGCAAGGTGCAGCAGGCTGTACTTGGTGATGCTCTCCAGGATGCTGGGGGACTTGGGGGTCACGAACTTCCGGCCGTCCGTGGTGATGGCGAAGAAGTTGGCGGCCCCGACCTCCTCGATCTTGGTGTGGGTCGAGGGATCGAGGTAGATCACGTCGGCGAAATGACGCCCGCCTTCCTGCGCGGCCTTGGCCTGAGCGCCGGGCAGGAGGCTCGCGGCGTAGTTGCCCCCCACTTTGGCGGCCCCAGTGCCGTTGGGCGCGGCGCGGTCGTACTGCGAGGTGATGAAGTTGTGCGGGGTCAGCCCGCCCTTGAAATACGGCCCGACCGGCACGCAGAACACGCTGAAGATGAATTCGGGGGCGGTGCGCACGCCGATGTTGTCCCCTACCCCGATCACGAAGGGCCGCAGGTACAGTGCGCCCCCGGTGCCGTGCGGCGGAATGAAGCGCTCGTTGGCCGCCACGACCTGCCTGCACGCCTCGATGAACATCTCCTCGGGAACTTCGGGCATCAGCAGGCGGGCGCAGGAGCGGGCCATACGCGCGGCGTTCTGGTCGGGGCGGAACAGGTTGATGCTGCCGTCGGCGGAGCGGTAGGCCTTGAGGCCCTCGAAACACTGCTGGCCGTAGTGCAGCGCGGTGCTGCCCTCGGCGATGTGCAGCGTGTTGTCCTCGGTCAGCGTACCCGCCTGCCACTCACCGCCACGCCAGTGGGCGAGGTAGCGCAGGTCGGTGCGGATGTAGCTGAAGCCGAGTTCGTTCCAGTCGATGTCGGCCTGCTGCCGGGCCTGTACGGGGTCGGGGGCCTGCGCGGCGCCGAGATGCTTTACGTCCATAGGCCCGATTCTAAGTGCGGGGCCGCGTGCGTGACGAGTTCACGGCCGCCCGTGTCCCGCGCCGCCGACCCCACCCGGCCCTCCCCCGGCGGGGGAAGGTAGAGAAAGCAAAAATTCAGGATCTCGTCACATCGCCTGCGTACCCTGGAGTCATGAAGACGACCTTCGCCCGCCTGACCCTGCTTCCCATGCTGCTGGGCGCCGCCCAGTTCGCCGCCGCCCAGACGCCCGCAGCGCAGACCAGCCCCGTGCGCGTCACGGCCTCGAACCAGCTCGTCACCCAGGTCACGGTTGACGGCAAGGTCACCGAGCGCCTGACCGAAGCCGGCAGCGCGCGCCCCGGCAACGTCCTCCAGCTCAACCAGAAGGTGGACAACGTGAGCACCGGCCTGATCCGGGGCCTCGCGCTGAACATGAACGTGGACCCGGCGACCACCTTCCAGACCGCGCAGTGCAACGTGACCGGCGTGACCACGCTGTTCAGCGCCGACGGCAAGACCTTCGCGCAGGCTCCCCTGAAAAAGACCGTCACGGTCACCGAGAACGGCCAGAGCGTGAAGAAGGAAGTCGTCGTGCCCCCCAGCGAGTACAAGGCGCTGCGTTGGCAGCTGCCCGACCTCGCGGGCGGCAAGAGCGCCAACTGCTTCATCCGCGTCAGCGTCCGCTGAGCGCGCCCGCCGGTCCGGACGTGCAGCCGCGCTGTCCGGACCGGCACAGGCAGGCCTGCGGCCCCCAGGGAATATCCGCGCGGTGAGGCGGCCTAGGCGGGAGCCTCATGTCGTCTTTCCGCTTCCGGAGGCGTGCTCTGGGCCGCCGTAGAATCGGGCTATGACTTCCGGCTCCCCAGACCCGTCCGGTCCCGACCGGTCAGACACCCCGGCGGCGGACCCGCGCCCGGCCCCCGATACGCTGGTCCTGATCGACGGCCACGCCCTGGCCTTCCGCTCATATTTCGCCGTTCCTCCCCTCAACAACAGCCGGGGCGAGTCGACCAACGCCATCGTCGGCTTTTTGCGTCAGACCCTGCGCCTGATGCGCCAGCGCAGCAACCAGGTCATCGTGGTGTTCGACCCGCCGGGGGGAACCTTCCGGCACGAGCAGTACGAGGGCTACAAGTCGGGCCGCGCCGAGACGCCCACCGACCTGCCCAAGCAGATCAACCGCATCCGGGCCGTGGTGGACGCCCTGGGTCTGCCGCGCCTGGAGGAGCCGGGGTACGAGGCCGACGACGTGATCGCCACCCTGACCCGCATGGCCGAGGGCACGGGAATGCAGGTGCGCATCGTGACGAGCGACCGCGACGCCTATCAGCTTCTCGACGACCACGTCAAGGTGATCGCCAACGACTTCTCGCTCATCGGGCCGGCGCAGGTCCTGGAAAAGTACGGCGTGAGCGTGCGGCAGTGGGTCGACTACCGCGCCCTGACCGGTGACGCCAGCGACAACATCCCCGGCGCCAAGGGGATCGGTCCCAAGACAGCGGCCAAACTGCTGCAGGAATACGGCACCCTGGAGGGCATCTACAGCGCCGCGCACGCCGGGAGCCTGAAGCCCGACGGTACGCGCCAGAAGCTTCTGGCCTCTGAGAAGGACGTGACATTCAGCCACGAACTGTCGTGTATGGTCACGGACCTCCCACTGAAGGTCGAGCTGGGCGTGGGCCGCCTCCCCGGCGATCCGGCACGGCTGAGCGAGCTGCTCGACGAGCTGGAGCTGCACACGGTCAAGCGCGACATCGCGGCGCTGGACGGCGTGGAATCGGCGTTGCCCGACGCCGTTCACGACCGCGACGCGGCGGCACGGCCAGAGGGCGACGCCCCCGGCGAGGCCGAGTTTCCCAGGCCCCCGGCCGAAACCCCGCGCATGGAGGCCTGGCGTACACCGAAGCCGGGCGTGGTATGGGGCTACGTCCTGTCGCGCGAGGACGACCTAACGGCGGCCCTGACAGCGGCGGCGACCTTCGAGGCAGCGCAGGGCGGCGGCGTGGTGCGCGAGGCTCCGGCCAACGAGCCCGACGAGTGGGCCGCGCTGGCGGTGGCCGACCCCGCACCGCTGTTCGGCGAGTTGACCCAGAGCGACAAACCGCTGACCAAGACGCAGCAGAAAGCCGCCGAGAAGAGCGTGCGCGACGCCGAGAAACGGGCCGAGAAGCTGCGCCAGCAGTACCCGGCGACCGTGGACGAAGCCGAGTTCGCCGGGCAGCCCACCGTGACGGCGGCGGCGGCCAAGGCGCTGGCCACCCACCTGAGTGTGCGCGGTCAGGTGACCGAACCGGGCGACGATCCCCTGCTGCACGCCTACCTGCTGGACCCGGCCAACACCAACATGCCGGTGACGGCGCAGCGGTACCTGGGCGAGGGCTGGCCGCAGGACGCCGCCGGACGCGCGGCCATGACGGCGCGGCTGCTGGAGCTGCTGCCGGGCCAACTCGACGAGCGGCGACTGGACCTCTACACGACCATGGAGCAGCCGCTCTCGGCCGTGCTAGCGCGTATGGAGGTGCGCGGCGTGCGGCTCGACAGTGACTTCCTGCGCGGACTGGCGGGGTCGGCGGCGGCGCGCCTGGAGACGCTCGAAGGCCAGATCCACGAGCTGGCGGGCGGCCCCTTCCAGACCCGCAGCCCCAAGCAGCTCGAAACGGTGCTGTACGACACGCTGGGATTGGCAAGTAAAAAGAAGACCAAACTCACCGGGCAGCGCAGCACGGCGGTCGCGGCGCTCGAACCGCTGCGGGACGAACACCCCATCATTCCGCTCGTGCTGGAATTCCGCGAACTCGACAAGCTGCGCGGCACCTACCTCGACCCTCTGCCCAATCTCGTCAACCCGGCGACCGGGCGGCTGCACACCACCTTCGCCCAGACGGCGGTGGCGACCGGCCGCCTGAGCAGCCTGAACCCGAACCTCCAGAACATTCCCATCCGCTCGGACGTGGGCCGTGAGATCCGCAAGGGGTTCATCGCCGAGGACGGCTTCGTGCTCGTCAGCGCCGACTATTCGCAGATCGAGCTGCGGCTGTTGGCCCACATCGCCGACGACAAGCTCATGCAGCAGGCCTTCCAGGAGGGTGCGGACATCCACCGCCGCACCGCCTCGCAGGTGCTGGGGCTCGACGAGGCCACCGTGACCCCGGGGCAACGCCGCGCCGCCAAGACGGTCAATTTCGGTGTGCTGTACGGCATGAGTGCCCACCGCCTGAGCAACGACCTCGCCATTCCCTTCGCCGAGGCGTCGGGCTTCATCGAGACGTACTTCTCCACCTATCCGGGCATCCGGGGGTACATCGACAGGACGCTGGACTTCGGGCGCACGCACGGCTACGTCGAGACGCTCTACGGCCGCCGGCGCTACGTACCCGAGCTGACTGCTACCAACCGTACGCTGCGCGAGGCGGGCGAGCGGCTGGCTTACAACATGCCGATTCAGGGCACGGCCGCCGACATCATCAAGTACGCCATGATCCGGCTCGACGAGAGACTCGACGCTCTGGGCGCCCGCCTGCTGCTTCAAGTACACGACGAACTGCTGATCGAGGCGCCCAAGGACCGCGCCGACGAGGTCGCCCGTGTGACCCGTGAGGTCATGGAAGGCGCTGCGAGCCTCAGCGTGCCGCTGGCGGTCGAAGTCGGCACCGGGCCGAACTGGTACGACACGAAGTGAGGACTGGGGGACGAGAAGGCCCCCTCTCCCCCTGTTCAGGCCTCTGCGGCCCACAGCCCCTGGCGCTTCATAGCCGCCTCCAGTGCCGGCTCGCGTTTCTCCATGCCGCCGCCGGGGGCGAAGTAGGCGCGCAGCAACCGCGCCCAGTCGCCGGGTTCATCCCGGCGGGCGGCGATGGGATTCATGACCTCCACGGCCTCCCGCAGCTCTTCGTGTGTGGCGTCGCGGTAGGCGTCGGTGTGCACGACCAAGGGCCGGGGCACACGCGGGCGCAGGGGGGGCTGCTCGGCCGCCTGGCCGATGGTCAGCGCGGCAAAGGGCAGCACGCCCTGGGGCAGCGCGAGCAGGTCGATCAGGCCGTCGAGGTCGTTGAGCACGCCGCCGATCCAGCAGCCCTGGTAGCCCAGCATCTCGGCGGCGGTCAGGAGATTCTGGCCCGCGAGCACCGCGTCCCCGATACCGAAATGCACGGCCACGGCGGGCCAATGGCCGCTTTGAGCGCCGCCCGCCTCCAGGGTCCGGGCCAACCGGCGCACGTCGGCGCACAGCACGAAGGCCTCGGAGGCCGTAGCGACGTGGGGATTGGTGGTCATCCGGGCCGCCTCCGCCCTCACCTGCGGCGAGACGAGGTGAACGACGGAATAGAGCTGCGCCGTCGCGTCGGTCGGAGCACGCTGCGCGGCGTGCAGCACGGCGTCGAGGTGATCGGCACTGAGGCGCAGGGGCGAGCCGTCCTCCTGGGTCACGTACTGGCGCACCGTGCGGTGACCGTCGAAATAGGCGCGCACCTGATCGGCACTGAGGCGGCGGAGGTCGGGAGAAGTCATGCGGCGCAGCATAGAGCGGCGGCTACGGGACACGGCGGGAAAAGCCCGCCTCCCTCCGGATTGTTGACGCAGGGTCTCGCCTTCCTCAAGAACCGGTCAATGCCGCGCGCGGCGGTTCAGGCTCTGTCTCCGGCAGGGAGGTCCGGGGACACCCGCTGGGCAGCCTGACGGCGCAGCTCCGCTACGACCCTGTCCAGCGTCTCGATGAGGGCCGGAGTCGGCGGCTGTCCCAACTGGGTGAGCTGAGCAATCGCCTCGGCGATGATGACTCCCAGCGTCTCGGCCCGGCCGGCCGCCTCCGCCGCCTCGGCACGGTGCAAGGACTCCTCCATGCCCGCGCCCAGGCGCTCGAATTCCCTCTGCTGTTCCGGGGTGCGGCCGTACCGCCTGGCCTCGGCGAACAGCGACCTGAGCGTGTTGAGCTGCCCCTTGGCGTCCTGCTCGATCTTCTGGAGGGCTGCCGCACTCACGAAGACCACCGGCGTGGCCGTGATGTTTTTCAGGGCGTCGGCCAGGACGTCTTCCATCTCGGTCGCCAGTGTCAGCTGGGCATTGACCGAAGCGATGAGGACGAGGCGGGCCGGTTCGTCCTGACCGTCCTGCATGCGGCCCAGCGCCCAGGCCAGAGAACGCAGCGCTGTGGATACGGCCGCCTGCTCGTGGCAGACGCGCAGCAGCCGTTCCAGACAGGCCGCCTGTTCCAGACCGGCGGCTCCGACGTGTCGGCGGGCGGCGACGATCAGGTTCTGACCGAGGGGACCGGTTTCGCGGAGCTGTTGCAGCGCGAGGAGGGAGGGGAGGGTATTCAAAGCAGATTGTCCTTTTCACAGGGAGACTTGGTGGTCGGGGTGGGTGATCTGGCCTCGTGGGCGGCCCCGCCAGCATGGAGATGGAGTCATGAACCCCCGGCCAAGACAGCCCCGCGTTCGGCAGCATTCGGTCGGCGGACCATAAACCCACGACTCACCCAGGGTAGCAGGTGACCCGGACGGCCCTTCACGGCTTGCCGCTGCTGTTCGGTGCAGGCTGGGAACGGCGACCCGCCGCCAAATTGAGCACCCAGGGGCCAGTGCAGGCCGGGAGACTGCCTTCCGAGATGAAGCTCCGATGAACCTTAGCTTCTTTATTCGACGTTGAAAGACCCCGTCCGATGAACGTGCTTTATCTAGCTCTCAAGGTCGGGCCGCGCTCCGACCCCACTCTGGAACAGCGGTCAGTCACTTCTGACCACCGTCCCAGAACATCAGTTCCCATGCCCATCAGGTATTGCAGCCGGGTGGCGTGGAAACGGTAATCACCGTTCAACGCGGTTGCCCACCAGACCTCCGGTAGATCGGTCGTCCCGTCGTCCAAACCTCCAGCTCATACAGTTTTAACCCCTATTCAGCCCACAGGAGAGCGCAAGATGAGCCAGCTCGGCGAGCAGTTGCACGACCTTCAGGACAGCGTTCACCAGGCCCAGCACCACCTCCAGCCCCGACTGACGGTCGGGGCTGCCAAGGGCGCGCTCAAGACCCAGGCCAGCCTCGCCGCCACGATCGCCCGGCAGCAGAAGGACCTGCACCGCCTTGAAGCGCAGGTCGAGCGCCTCCGGCATGAACGCTCCGGGGGCGGGTTTCCCTGGGGACTGATTCTGCTGGCCGGCGGAGCCTACGCGCTGTACCGGAGTAGTCCGGGCTTCCGCGACCGGGTACAGGACGTGGTGAAGGGGTTCATTCCAGGGATCGAAGGGAACCTGGCGCGGGCCGGAGACGCGGCGAAGGATGCGGCGCAGGACGTGCTGAAGGGGGAAGATCCCAGCGCAGCGCTGCGGGACGCGGGCCAGGAACTGCGGCGGGCGGGCGAGAAGGCGGCGGATCAGGCAGACGATAAGTTGCGCGACCTGAAAGACCAGGCCACAGACGGGGCCCACGATCTCAAACGCGACGCCCAGCGCGCGGCCGATGACGCCCGCAACGACCTGCGCCGCCCGTGATCTCTTTCACTCCAAGGAGTCTGTCATGACCCGTCTGAACAAACCGAAAAGCAACTCCGCCTGGCTGTGGTTCATCGTTGCCCTCGTCCTCCTGGCCGGCCTTCTCCTGGGCCTGGATTACCTGGACATCGTGCAGCTCGGCCTGTACTGACCCCCGGAACCCGAACTTGGACGGGCCTTTCTGGCCCCAAGAAACAGAGAACAGACAGCCCGGTCGAAACGGAGCTGTCTGTTCTCTGTTTTGCATCCCGCCTACGCTCGTTGCACCACGCGTTCTTCCTCGTCCTCCTCCTCGTCGGCCAGAGGCGCGAAGAGGCGGTCGAGGTCTCCCGTCGTGAGCTGCGTGGCGTCGCTGAGACCGCCGTCCAGGATGCCCTGTGCCAGCGAGGCCTTGCGGGCCTGGAGGTCGAGGATACGTTCCTCGACGCTGCCGGCCGCGATCAGCTTGTACACGAACACTGGCTTGTCCTGACCAATGCGGTAGGCGCGGTCGGTGGCCTGTTCCTCGGCCGCCGGGTTCCACCAGGGGTCGTAGTGGATGACCGTGTCGGCCGCCGTGAGGTTGAGCCCCACGCCCCCCGCTTTGAGGGTGATCAGGAAGACATGCGTCTCGCCGCCCTGGAACGCGTCAATCTGGCGCTGGCGGTCCACCGTCTGCCCGGTGATCTTGCTGTAGGGAATGGCGTGCTCCCGCAGCAGATCCTCGAGATGCCCGAGCAGCGTGGCGAATCCGCTGAAGATGAGCACCCGCCGGCCTTCCTCGACCATCTGCGGTAGATTGGCCGAGAGCCAGTCGAGTTTGGCGTTGCCCTGAACCTGCCGCGCCGCGTCGAGCTTGACGAGCCGAGGGTCGGTGACGGCCTGCCGGAGCTTGAGCAGCGCGTCGAGGATGGCAATGGTGCTGCGGGCCAGCCCCCGCGCCCGCAATTCCTCGCGCACGCGACTTTCCATCGTGACGCGCACAGTTTCGTACAGGTCGCGCTGGTCGCCGTCCAGGGTCACACGCACCGGAATCTCGGTCTTGGGGGGCAGTTCGCGGGCCACGTCACGCTTCTCGCGGCGCAGGATGAAGGGGCGCACGCGGGCCGCCAGCGCGGCGCGCCGGTGCGGGTCGCCGCGCTTCTCGATGGGCGTGCGGTACAGCTCGCGGAAGGTCTTCTCATCGTGCAGCAGCCCCGGTGCCAAGAAGTTGAACTGCGACCACAGCTCGCCCAGGTGGTTTTCCAGCGGCGTGCCGGTCAGGGCGAGGCGGTGCCGGGCGTCCAGACTTCCGGCGGCCTTGGCGGCGGCCGTCTTGGCGTTCTTAATGTTCTGCGCCTCGTCGAGAATCACGTAATGGAAGGGGTGCTGCCCCAGTTCGTCAATATCGCGCGGCAGCAGCGGGTAGGTGGTCAGCACGAGGTCGGCCTCTCCGAGCTGGGCGAACTGTTCGCGGCGATTCTTGCCGTGCAGCGTCAGGACCCGCAGCCCCGGCGTGAACCGGGTGGCCTCGGCCTGCCAGTTGCCGATCACGCTCGTCGGCGCTACCACGAGCGCGGGGCGGTCGAGGCGGCCGGCGAGCTTCTCGGTGAGCAGGTGCGCGAGGGTCTGGAGGGTCTTGCCGAGCCCCATGTCGTCGGCGAGGATGCCGCCCAGCTCGTACTCGCGCAGGAACTGCAGCCACGCCAGCCCCTGAAGCTGGTAGGGCCGCAGCTCGGCGTTCAGGCCCGGCGGGGCCTCCACTTCCCGGATGCCGCCGAAGTCGCGCAGCCGGCGGCCCAGGTCGAGCAGGCGCTCGGCCCCGATCCAGCGGGCCTGCACCGCGCCCTCGAGCTGCGCGAGGCGCGCGGCGTCGAGCAGCGGCAGCCGCAGCGGCCCCGCAGGCAGGTCGCGCAGGTTGAGCTCGACGAGCACGCTCAGGATCGAGCGCACCCGGCCGGCCGGCAGCGGCACGCGGCGGCCGTCGTCCAGAGTGGCGAAGATCGTCTCGTCGTCGTTCAGCTCGGCCAGCGCGCTCTGGGTGAACAGCTCGGGCTGGCGGGCGATCAGGTCGGCGAGTACCGGCAGCAGGCTCACGCGCTGGCCGTCGACCACGATGCCGAGGTCGAGGGTAAACCAGCCGCCGCCCGTCTCGCCGGCCTCGCCATACCAGTCGCTGACCTCCGCGAAGCGCAGAGGAAACTCGGGATGCACGACCACGTTAATGCCGCCCGCCTCCAGGTCCTCGACGCCCACACGCAGGAAATCCAGCCACGCCTCCTCGCCGCCCAGAGTGAGCAGCGGCGCGATGTGGCCCGGCAGGGCGTATTCGGGAAAGGTCAGCTCGAGCGAGTCGAAGCCCGCCTGCGACGTCCGCCGCATGGCCCGGCGCTCGCCGCGCACGTCACGGGGCACGCGCAGCAGCTCGCCGCCGCGCAGCACGGTCAGGGTCAGGTCAGGCAGCTCGGCCCCCAAGCCGCCGCTGCTGAGGCTGGTGGCCGGTTCGCGCACCTCCAGGCCGCCGTAGGCGCGGCGCAGTTCGGCCACTGGCAGGGTCAGCATCTCGGTCGAGAGTACCGGGCTGCCCAGCCCCGGCAGGGCGGGGACCCCGGCCGGCACGCCGTGGGTCACCGTGACCGGCACGCTGCGCCCGGACAGGTGAAGCTGCGGCGTGAAGGGCAGCTTTTCCTCGCGCAGGTCACGGCCCTGCGGCAGAGGTACGGGCAGGGGCAGCGCCGAACTCGCCATCACCTTGGCCAGGACGGTCGCCTGCGCGGGCGTGACGGTCGGGCCGGAGAGAAAGCGTGCCGTACGCTCGGGCGGGCCGTCCACCTCGACCGGGGCCAGGGTGAGCCGGGCAGGGTCGGCGGCCCAGGGTCGGGCCAAGGGCAGCACGACCGCGCCTGGCACGTCCGGCACGATAAGAGACGGGTACTGCGCGCCCGTCTCGTCGGTGAGCCAGCCGGGCACGCCGCGCAGGCTGAGCGCCGGGGTCAGGGGCGAGGACGCGCCGCCCCAGCACAGCCGCCCGGCGGCAAGCAGCGTCGAGAGGAGCAGCGCGGTCGCCGGGTGGTCGCTCAGGGCGTACAGGGTCTCTTCCCAGCGGCCCGGCGCGTGGGCAGGCTGGGCCGCCACTTCGAGAAGTTGCAGGGCGTCGGCGTCGCGCTGCACGAAGGCGGGGGCGGCCGTGATCTTTTTGGGCAGCGCGTAGTTCTCGGCCGCCGCGAGATTGGGCACCCCCGAGATGAGCGGCACCCGCACGAGTTGCAGGGTCGCGCGGCGCATCTGGGCGGGCATACCGCGTACCGTGACCTGCCCGACCCGCAGCAGGAAGCGCAGTTCGTACTGCCGCCCGCGCCCACCGGTGGCCTCGGGAGACGGCTCGAAACCGGCGAGCCACTGCCGCAAGCGGGGATCGAGCGAGTCGGGCGAGGCCTGCGCCAGTGCGGCGGGCCGGGGCGTGTCGGGCGGATCGGCCGAGAGCACGAGCGCCGCGACGTGCCGGCAGCGGTAGCGCCCGCAACTGCACGACGACTCCAGCAGCTTGGGCTCGGGCGGCATGCCGAGGTCGGCGCTGGCACGGTAGTCGGTCCCGGCGTCCTGCACCGTTCCGCCGGCGCGCCAGCCGAGGTCGGTCCACTCGCGCGTGATGTCCGACACCGACTCCTGGCGCAGTGCCAGAGCCTGTGCGGCCGCGTCCAGCCCGAACCCAGGGGGAAGGCGACTGAGTTTCAAGGCTTCACCCGGGGGGTGAGCATGGATTTGGCGGCAACAAACACATCCTGAAGTCTAGCGCGTTTGCGCCGCCCCCGCGCGCGCACACCACACTTCGCCGGCGCGGCGTTCACACCGCGGCCTCACGTCCGGGCCCGCCCCCGGCCCACCGGGCTCTAGACTGCCCGCATGACTACCCCGTCCCGGCGTGCCTCGCGCCGCGATCAGCACCGTGCAGGCGCTTCCGGCGCGCGGCGCAGTGCCCGCAACACGCTGATCGCCTACGCCTTCATGCTGCCTTTTCTGGCGCTGCTCGTGCTGTACCACACCTGGCCCGTGATCTTCGGGACGTACCTGGCCTTCACCAAGTACAACATCATCAGCCCCCCCGAGTGGGTGGGGCTCGACAATTTCCGCGAGCTGATGCGCGACGAGCAGTTCTGGTCGGGGCTGCGCAACAGCCTCAAATACATCCTGGTCGTGCCGGTCATCCAGGTGCTGAGCATCCTGGTCGCACTGCTGGTCAACCGGCCCATGAAGGGCATCGGGTTTTTCCGCACGGCGTACTACGTGCCGGTGGTCACGAGTTTCGCGGTCGTGGGCCTGATCTGGTCGTGGATGTACCAGCAGGAGGGTCCCGTGAACGCCGTGCTGGGCGCGCTGGGCCTGCACCGGGGCGGCAGCCTGCTGAACAACCCGGCGACCGCCCTGTACGCCGTGATGTTCGTGACGCTCTGGAAGGGCATCGGCTACTACATGGTGCTGTACCTCGCGGGCCTACAGAGCATCGCGCCCGAGCTCGAGGAGGCGGCCGTGATCGACGGCGCGACCCGCACGCAGGTCTTCTGGAACATCACGCTGCCGGGGCTGCGGCCGACCATCCTGGTGTGCAGCCTGCTCTCGACCATCAGCGCCATCAAGGTCTTCGAGGAAATCTACGTGATGACCCAGGGCGGCCCCGCCGGCAGCACCTACTCGGCGCTGTTCTATACCTACTCGCGGGCCTTTCAGGACTTCCGGTACGGGCTGGCGGCCGCCGCCGGGCTGATCATCGCGGTCATCAGCATCCTGTTCGGTCTGCTGAACTTCAAGCTGACGCGCGGAGGGCGGGCCGATGCATAACACCTGGCAGAACACAGCCGCACCGTTGTTCCGGGCGGAGGAAGCAGCGACCGACGGGTTGCGCGCAGTGGACGGACCTCCGGCGCTGTTCAGGGAGGTCCAGGAATGAATTCCAGCCCTTTCGAGACCGCTCCCCGGACGGCGACCCCCACCGCGGCGCACGCGAGCGCGGCGGCCCAGCTCAAGGCGCGCAAGAAACGGCGCAACCGCCTCGCCAATGTCCTGGCCTACGCGGTTCTGGTCGTGATCGCCCTGATCATGCTCTACCCCTTCTACTGGACCTTCATCACCAGCCTGGAGTCGACCGGGAACATCTATCAGGCCAAGCTGCTGCCGGCCAGCATCAGCCTACGCAACTACGCCGAGGTGCTGCGCGGCACGACCGTGCCCTTCTGGCGCCTGATTCTCAACAGCCTGATCATCTGCACGCTGGGAGTCTCGCTGACCGTCACGCTGGCGACCCTGGCGGCCTACCCGCTCGCCAAGATGCGGTTTCCGGGCCGCGACCTGATCTTCTACGCGATTCTGGCCCTCATGGTGCTGCCCAACGAGGCGGGCCTCATCGTCAACTACATCACGACCATCAAGCTCGGGCTGCTGCAACAGACCCATCCGGTGCTCGACGCCCTGCGGCAGTATTTCGCGGTGGTGCTGCCGGGTATCGCCAGCATCGTGGGGCTGTTCCTGCTGCGTCAGGCGTACCTGGGCGTGCCGCAGGAACTCGTCGAGGCCGCGCGCATCGACGGCGCGGGCGAGCTGACCATCTGGCGGCGCGTCATGCTGCCGCTGGCGCTGCCCACCATCGTCGCCTTCTCGATCCTGGAATTCGTGGCGTACTGGAACAGCTTTCTGTGGGCGCGCATCATGCTGCCCGACAAGAACCTGATGCCGCTTTCGGCCGGGCTCCTCGAACTCTCGGGCACCTTCTCGACGAACAGCCGCGCGGTGATGGCGGGCGCGGTCATCACGGTCGTGCCCATTCTCATCGTGTTCGCCTTCGGGCAGAAGTACTTCATGAAGGGATTGGAGGGGGCGGTGAAGGGGTGAGGGGACTGTTCGCCGCGCAGCTGAAGTTCTACGTCAACGCGCGGGCCATCATCGAACGGGAGGGGCCGGGCGGCCGAGAACTCCTGCTCCAGCGGCGCGAGAAGGCGGGCGAGGCTCGCCGACTGGAATTTCCGGGCGGTCAGCTCGACCCCTATGAGGGCATCATCGACGCCCTAAAGCGGGAAGTGCGTGAGGAGACCGGCCTGACCGTCACCACCTTTCTGGACGACGTGCGGCGCCAGGCCTACCAGGGAGTTAGCGCCGACGTGGAGTGCCTCTCGCCCTCGTTCGTGTACCAGACGACCCGTGGCCCGGTAGACAGTGTGGGCTTCTCCTTCCGCGTCCGGGCCGAGGAAACGCTCACGGCGCGGGGAGACGCAGCGGGCGGGCACGTCTGGTTACCGCTAGCCGACCTGCACAGGCGCTTTTTGGCGCAGCCCGACGACTTCGACTGGCTCACGCAGGGAGCTCTCGCCTTCTATCTGAGCGGGCCGTCATGACCCTTCCCTACCGCACCGACCCGCACGCCTGGGACGTGATCGTCGCGGGGGGCGGCACTGCCGGGGCGGTCGCGGGCATTGCGGCGGCCAGAACGGGAGCGCGGGTGCTCGTCGTCGAGGCGCAGGGGAGCCTGGGCGGCACCGGCACGAACGCCTGGGTCACGCCGCTCATGCGCAACGTGTCGGGCGGCGAGAACCTCAACCGGGGCCTGACCGACGAGCTCAAGGCCCGTCTGCGCGCACGCGGCGACGGCGCGACCGACACGCACGGCAACGACAACTGGTTCAACCCCGAGGGCCTGAAATTCGTGCTGGAGGAGCTGCTACAGGAAGCCGGGGGCGAGGTGCTGTACCACACCCAGGTCGTGCAGCCGCTGCTGGAAGGCCGGCGGATCGGCGCGCTGGTCGTGCACAACAAAGGCGGCCTCCAGGCCCTGCGCGCCGCCGTGTTCATAGACGCGACGGGCGACGCCGACGTGGCCGCGCTCGCAGGCGTGCCCTTCCAGGCAGGCGACGAGGACGGCATTCATCAGGCCATGAGCCTACGCTTCACGCTCGCGGGGGTGGACGTGGAGCGGCTTCGCGACTTTCTGAACGCGCAGGGCCAGGAACAGGACTCGGCCCGCTTCCTGCACTTCTGGATGGTGTGGGGGCGCAGGTCCAGCCTGGAGGGCCTGTTCCGGGAGGCGGTGGCGGCCGGCGTGCTGGAGGAGCGCGACGGAGACTACTTCCAGGGCTTCAGTGTGCCGGGGCGCCCGGGCGAACTGTCGTTCAACTGCCCGCGCATCCGCGCCGACCTGAACGACGCCACCGACCCCTGGCAGCTTTCGGCAGCCCAGACCGACGGGCGGGCGGCCATCACGCGGCTGCTGGCCTTCTGCCGCCGCTCCCTACCTGGGTGCGGGGGCGCGTATCTGGGCGTGGTCGCGCCGATGGTGGGGGTGCGCGACTCACGGCGCATCGTGGGGGACTACACACTGAAGGTCACCGATCTGCTCGACTGCGTCAAATTCCCCGACGTCATCTGCCGCAACCACTACCCGGTGGACATCCACAGTGTCCGGGGCGGCGCGCGGCTGCTGCACGAGCGCGAGGGCAGCGCGCCGTACTTCGCCCCCGACGCCTGGCACGACATTCCCTACCGCAGCCTCGTGCCGCAGGGGGTGGACAACCTGCTCGTGCCGGGGCGCGCGGCGAGCAGCACCTTCGAGGCGCAGTCGGCCATCCGTGTGCAGCAGAACTGCCACAGCATGGGCGAGGCGGCCGGCGTCGCGGCGGCGTGGGCGGCCCGGTCGGCAACGTTTCCGGGCGACGTGCGCGCGGTGGACGTGACGGCCCTGCAGACCGAGTTGCGGCGCCGGGGAGGCAATCTGTGAACGATACGGGCAGGCAGCCGTGGTGACGCTTGGAACACGGCCTCGCCGTTCGCCGTACCGGGGTCTCCCTCTCCCAGCCACCACCGGGCGCAGATTCACGTCATGGAGGACGAGTGAACCCCTCGGGCCAGATGCGCCTGATCCGCTGGGCGCGTGGGACGGGACCGGGTTGAGCCTTCCACCCGGTACGCTGCTGCTCGTGCGCCACGCCCAGGCGACCGGGCAAGCCCCGGACGCCGCCCTGACCCCGGCGGGTGAGACGGCCGCCCAGGGCCTGGCGGACCGTCTGGCCGGATCAGGTCTGACCGGGATCGTGAGCAGTCCCTGGACCCGCGCCGTCTCGACCGCCCGGCCGGCGGCACACAAGCTGGGCCTGGACCTCCGGACCGATCCGCGCCTGACCGAGCGCGTGCTGAGCCGCCGTGACCTGCCGTACTGGCGCGCAGTCCTGCGTCTGAGCTTCCTGTGGCCGGGACTGCGGTGGCCGGGCGGCGAATCGGGGCGGACCGCCCGCGCCCGCATCCTGGACGCGCTGGCCGACGCCCGCGACCCCAGCGGCGCCGTGGCGGTCGTCTCGCACGGCAACCTGCTCGCCCTGGCGCTGGGCCTGGACTACGGCGGCTGGGCGGCGCTGCGCTCGCCGGACGTCTGGGTTTTGCCCCCGGACGGCCGCCCACCCTTCAGACTGGACCCATGACCCGCGCCTTCAATCCCGCCGACCCGCACGCCACGCCGATGACGGACGGGCAGCCCTACCGCGTGGAACGCCGCGTCCTGGCCGGCATTCCCTGCCTGCTGGAACTGCCCCCCGAGGAACAGCCCCTGCGTGGCCTGTGCGTGGTCCACCACGGGGCCGGAGCGAACAAAGAGGGCAAGCTGGGCGTGTACGCCGCTCTCACGGCAGCGGGGCTAGGCGTGGTGTTGCCTGACGGCGCCCTCCACGGCGAGCGGCAGGGCGACACCCCCGAGGGGCTGAACGCCCGCGAATACGTGTGGGAGAGTGTGCGCCGCACGGTGGCCGAGGCCCCAGCACTGCACGGCGCGCTGGCACAGGTATTCGGGCCGTTGCCCCTGGACGCCGTGGGGTCGAGCATGGGGGGCTACGTGGTCCTCACCCTCGCGCGCCTGGGCGGGCTGTGTCGCGCGGCGGCCCTCATTACCTCGGGGGTATGGCACGAGCCGGAAGTGGGGCGGCCCGAACTGCGCGCCTTTCTGGAAGAGCACCGGCCCAACACGCACGCCGCCGACCTGCCCCCCACACCGCTGCTGCTGGCGAGTGGCGACAGCGACCCGGTTTTTGCGCTGGCCACGCACCATGCCCCCACGGCGGCGGCCCTGGGAGCCGCCTACGCGGCGGCCGGGTGCCCCCAGGCCTTCACGGCTGCCACCTTCGAGGGCGTGGGGCACTACACCAGTCGCCATATGCGCGACGCGGCGCTGGCCTTCCTGCGGGCAGAATAACGGCCGATGCGCCTGCTGCTCGTTCCGCCCGACACCCGCCCACCCACGCTGGAGCTGCCCGCTGCCCTGGCCCGTATGACCGGCGCCGAGGTGCGCGTGCCCCCCGCCGGGGCGCTGCCGGACTTCTATACACCCGGCGACCCGGCCACGCTGGGCGGCTGGCTGCGCGCTGAAGCCGGCGCCGCCGACGCACTGGTCATGTGCCTGGAAACCCTGTGTCTGGGCGGCATGATTCCGGCGCGGCGGGTGGACGACCCACTGGACACCGCCCTGGCGCGGCTGGACATAGTGCGCGAACTGAAGGCGCGGCACCCGGCGCTGCGCATCTACGCCTTCGGGGTGGTCGTGCGGGTGGCCCATGACGACGACCCACACGAGGAAAAGCCCTACTACGGCAAGTGGGGCCGCGAGCTACGCGCCTACAGCACGGCCTTCGACCGTCACGCCCGCCACGGCGAGGCCGGGCGTGCGGCCCTCGACGACGCGCGTCGGGCCATCCCGCCGGACATCCTGGCCGACTGGACAGGCACCCGCGAGCGCAACCGGGCGCTGCACCTCGCGGCGCTGGACCTGCTGGCGGCAGGCACGCTGGAACACCTGTGCCTGACGCTCGACGACACTTCCGAGTACGGGCTGGCCGCCTACGACCGCCGGCTGCTGGAGGCGCGGGCCGACGAACTGGGGGTCTGGACGCGCTTCGACACCTACCCCGGCGCCGACGAGGTGCCCTGCGCCCTGGTCACGCGCGCCGTCCGGCACGGCCTGCCGCCCGCGCGGGCCTGGGTACGGTACAGCGGCACGCTCGGCGCCTCAGCCGGAATGATCTACGAGGACCGCCCCGCCGGCGAGCTGATCCGCGCGCACCTGCGCGCCGCCGGGTGCGTGCCGGCCGACAGCGTGCAGGAGGCTGACTTCGTGCTGGCGGTGAATACGCCGGGGCAGCGACAGGCAAACGTGCAGCCCGACCTCGCCACGGTGAACACGCCCTGGCGGCACCTGCCCGCCTTTGTGGACGCCATGCGCGCTGACATGGACGCGGGCCGGGCCGTGAGCCTCGCCGACATCGCCTACCCCAACGGAGCCGAGCGGCGGCTGTGGGGGCTGCTCCAGGGGCTTCCGCTGGCCCGGCTGGCCGGCTACGGGGCATGGAACACGGCCGGCAACACCCTGGGATCGGCCGTGGCGTTCGGGGCGCTGGCCGGGCTGGTGCGTGACCGGGCCGAGCACGCTGGGGCACTGTTCTCGCGGATGGTGGACGACGCGCTGTATCAGGCCTTCGTGCGGCCGGAGGTGCGCGCCGCGCTGGGCCACCCGAGTCCGTTCGACCTGGGCGACGCGCGGGCCGACGCCGAGCACGAACTGCGTACCCGCCTACTTCCCCGGATGGAGGCGCTTTGGGCCGCTCATTTTGCCGACAGCGGCCTGACACTGGAGCCCGGCGAGGCGCATCTGGCCTGGCCCCGGCTGTTCACGGGCGTCTTTCCCCTGAACGTGAGAGAAGGTGCGCCAAAAGGCTGACGCGGCGCTGAAGGTCCAGGCGTCATGCTGGGGGCATGTGGCGACGCCCTGCCCCCTGGTCCGCGAGCGGACTCCTCTTTCTGCTGACGCTGGGGGGCTGGGCTGCCATGCTGGCCGGACCCGGCGGGGGCGTGCAGGTCGCCAACCACAGCGGCGCCGTGCTGCGCGACGTGCAGGTCTGCGCCGAGTCGTGCGTCGCCCTGCCCACGCTGTGGCCCACCCAGACCTGGCACGCGCCGCTGGACGAAGGCACCCGGCGCGTGGTCCTGAAGGTCGCCGGCCAGAGCGCGTCGGCTGACGCCGAGGCAGGCCTGCACTTCGTGGTCGGCCGGGGTGGGCGGGTCGTGGCCGAATAACCGGGTCATCCGTGTTGGGCAAACTCTGTGCCGCCGTCTGAACGGGCATCGGGAGCTTGACGGTCGGAGAAAGGCCAGCGTGATCCAGGGGCGGGACGAGTGCTTCATCCACCCCGCCACCGTAGCCAGTTTCTCGTCTAACACACCTAAATTCCAGGTCACCGGAAAGCCTCTGGAGGCCAATGGCCTTCTCAGACCATCAGCGAACCCAATTTCAGGTGTGCATCAGAAGCGCCGTCTAAATTTTGAATATGAAATTTTTTACACTTTTCGGGAGTATCACGTCGTTCAAGCGCCTGACAGCCCTCGTTCTGGCTGGGAGCATCGGTCAGGTCAGTGCCGTCGGTGATCTGGCACAGCGGGTCACGGGCGCCCAGGCAATCAGGGACTACCAGGTCTATTCGAAACTTCTGGCTCTGGATCAGGCGAGCAGTTGCCTCACGAATCAACGCCTGATCGAAGAAAGAATCACCGAGGGCGCGTCACCTTCGGGAAGCTCCAGGTCTCAGGTCTTCACGTTCAGCGAAGGTGGAGCAGTCTCGGTGCAGCGCACCTGGTCTTCTGACAGCAATGGTCACAAGCTGGGGTCTATCGCTATAAAACTAGCCTGTCCGTAGGACGCTGAGGCCCTCCTACAACGGCAAGGACGGTCCTGAAACTCTTTCCCAGATACGCAGGAGCGGTTCCTTACAGCCCTGGCCCAGCCCACACAACGGCCAGGGGGCGCAGCGCTAGTGCCCTCAGAATAGGGGCATGACCTCCGCCGATCTCGTCCCGCCCACTTCTCTTCTCGCGCTGGATATCGGCGGCACCTCCATGCGGGCCGCGCTGGTCGAGAGCGGCCGCATCACGGAGCGCGTGCAGGCCCCTACCCCCAGGCCCGCCACGCCGGACGTGGTGCTCGCGGCCGCTGCCGCCTTGGCGGGACCCCTGGCTGGGCGGGCGGGCGCACTGGGCGTGGCCTGTGCAGGCGCCGTGGCCGGGGGGCGCGTGACGGCCACGGCCACCCATACCTTTCCCGGCTGGACCGACATCGCGCTGGAAGACACACTGGGTGCAGCGCTAGGCCTCGGCACCCGCGCCCTGAACGACGCCCGCGCCGCCGCCTGGGGGGAGTACGCGGCCGGAGCCGGGCGGGGCACGCGGGATTTCATGTTCGTCACGGTCAGCACCGGGGTCGGCGCGGGGCTGGTCCTGGGCGGCCAGCTTCATCTGGCAGGCAATGGGCTGGACGCCGAACTGGGGTTCGTATCGGTGCCGGCCGCGTGGCAGACCGGACACGCGGTGCCGGGGCTCCCCTATGCCCTGGGCGCGCTGGAGTTCGAGACGAGCGGCACGGCCCTGGGGGTCCAGGCCCAACGGCTCGGCTCGGCCGACGCTCGCGCCCTGTGCGACGCGGCCGAGGCGGGCGACGTAGACGCCGAGGCCGCCTACGCCCACTCGGCCGCCCTGATCGCCTGGAAGATCGCGGATGTGGCCGCCCTGCTGGGCGTGACCAAGGTGGCCCTGGGCGGCAGCGTGGGCCTGCGCGGCGGCTACCTCGCGCGGGTGCGCGGCGCGCTCGCAGCCTTTGCGCCGCGCTACCGGCCCGAAGTCGTCCACGCCGAACTGGGAGCGGACGCGGGCCTGATCGGCGCGGCGCTGTGGGCCGGCCGGACCGGCTCCGGCGGCTGAGCCCCCACTCTTTACAAACGGCAGGAAGAGAGGGCCGTTCGGCCACCGAACTCACGCCCCAAAACGCCGAAAAAGAGCGGCTGACAGCGCCTCTTTGCACTTCCCGGCAGGCGTGTTAGCCTCGCGGCACATCCAGGGAGGCAACATGTCAGACACGCTGATGGCGGGATTCCTGCCCTTCGAGCACGAACCGTATTTCGACTTCACCCGCGCGGAGGTGGCGCAGGCGCAGCGCGAGGCCTTTGCCAGAGTACGCGCGCAGTACGTCGGGCGCACCTTCGACCTCCTGATCGGCGGCGAACAGGTACAGGGCGAGGGAACGTTCGCGGTGCGTAATCCGGCCGCGCCGGACGAAACCCTGTGGCACTTCCAACAGGCCACGCCGGCCCAGCTCGGCCAGGCGGTGGCGCAGGCGCAGACGGCCTTCGAGGCGTGGCGCTTTTCCGATCCCTTTCAGCGGGCGAGTATCTTCAAGCGGGCGGCCGAGCTGTTGCGTGCGCGGCGCATGGAATTTTGCGCCGTCATGACGTTGGAAAACGCCAAGAACTGGGCCGAGGCCGACGGCGAGGTTGCCGAGTCGGTGGACCACTTCGAGGTCTTCGCCCGCGAGACGATGCGCTGGGCGCAGGGCAAGGCGGTCTATCCGATGCCCGACGAGCACGTCACGACCGTGTACGAGCCCCTGGGCGTGGTAGCCGTCATCAGCCCCTGGAACTTTCCGAGCGCCATTCCGCTCGGCATGAGCCTGGGGGCCATCGCGGCGGGCAACACGGTGATCTGGAAACCGGCAGGCGAGACACCGCTGAGCAGCCTGCTGATGATTGAACTGCTGTTCGAGGCGGGGCTTCCCCGGAACGTCATCCAGTTCCTGACCGGCAGTGACGAGGTGCTGGGCGACCCTCTGGTGGACCATCCCGGCGTGCGGATGATCGCCTTCACCGGCAGCAAGGAGATCGGCTGCCGCATCATGGAACGCGCGGCGAAGGTGCAGCCCGGCCAGCGCTGGCTCAAGCGCGTGATGGCCGAGATGGGCGGCAAGGACCCAACCGTGGTCTGCGCCGACGCCGACCTGGAGGCGGCGGCCCAAGGCATCGTGGCGTCGGCCTTCGGGTACGCGGGCCAGAAGTGCAGTGCGTGCAGCCGGGTGATCGCCGAACAGAGCGTATACGACGGGCTGCTGCGCCGCGTGACCGAACTGACGGCCGAACTGCGCGCCGGTCTCCCCGAGGACAACGCCGCCCTGGGGCCGGTCATCCATGCGGCGAGCGCCAAGCGCATCCGGGGGTACATCGCGCGTGGCCGCGATACCGCGCGGCTGGTGCAGGGCGGCGGGGGCGAGGGCGCCTTCGTCGAGCCGACCATCTTCGCCGACGTGACGCCGGATGATCCCCTCTTCCGCGAGGAGATCTTCGGGCCGGTGCTGAGCTTTACCCCAGCGCGCGACTGGGAACACGCCATCGAGCTGGCGAACGACAGCGACTACGGCCTGACCGCCGCCTTCTACAGCCGCGATCCCCACAAGCTGAGCGAGGCGCGGCGGCGGATGCACGTGGGCAACCTATACCTCAACCGCAAGTGCACCGGGGCACTGTCGGGCACCCACGCCTTCGGCGGCTACGGCATGAGCGGCACGAACGCCAAGGTCGGCGGGCCGGACTACCTCTTCTGGTTTGTGCAGACCAAGACGGTGGCCCAGCGCTACTAGCCGGCGACCCCCTCAGCCCCCGGCCCTCAGCCACGCCCACGCCGCCGCCTCGTCCCGGCAGAACCGGACCTGGGGGTGCGCGGCGTGCTCGCGGGCGAGTTCAGTGAAGCGCTCGCCGTGCACCGCAGGGTCGGGGACGACGAAGGCCACGGCCAGACGGTAGTTCACGCATTTCTGGAACAACTCGCCCAGCAGCCCCGTGCGCAGGTCGAAGAAGGCCGGGTCGAGATCGGCCTCCCGCAGCAGCACGCCGTCCAGGCCGTACGCCGCCCCGATCAGGTCGGGAATGTCCCCGGCCGCTCGCACACTCACGTTCAGGTCCGAGACCGCCGCCACATTCCGCATGAAGAGAACCTTACACGTCCCCCCGGTGCCCGGGTCTGCGAAACTACCCCTCATGAGCGATCCTGACCGTCAAGTGGCGTCCCAACTGGCCTTCGCGCGGCTGCTGCCCCGGCTGTTCCGGGGGGGGCAGGCCTTCGTGGGGGTCGAGGCGGCGCTGAGCGGCCTGAGCGACGACCAGGCCGCCCAGCGCCCGGAAGGGCTGCCGCACAGCGTGGCTGGGCTGGTCGCGCACGTGAACTGGTGGAACCGCTGGATGCTCGACATCATCGAGATGGGGCAGGCGCTGCCCTACCCCGCACACGCCGCCGACACCTGGCCCGAGGTGGGCGCGGCTGACTGGGGCCGTGTCCGCAACGACTTCTACGAACTGCTGGCCCGCATCGACACGCACGCCGCGCGCCCCGACCTCGCCAACCCGGTCAACCACGAGGAAACCATCGGCGAACTGCTGGCCGACTTCGCCCTGCACACCGCCCACCATTTCGGGCAGGTCGTGACGGTGCGCCAGGCCCTCGGTGCGTGGCCCCCCCCCGGCGGCGGCGACACCTGGTAGTCGCCGCTCCCCTGACCTTTCTGGAGCCCCCATGTCCAACGTCTTCTACCGTTCCGCCAAACCGTATCCCGTCGCCGTACGTGCCGAAGGGGTGTTCCTGTGGGACGACGCCGGCCGCCGTTTCCTCGACGGCAGTTCGGGCGCGCTGGTGGCGAACGTGGGGCACGGCCGCGCCGAGGTGGCAGCAGTGATGGCCGAGCAGGCGGGGCGGCTGGCCTTCGCGCACGGCTCGCAGTTTTCCAGCGACGTGCTGGAGGACTACGCCGCGCACCTCGCCCGCTTTCTGGAGCTCCCCACCCACCGGCTGTGGGCGGTGTCGGGCGGCAGCGAGGCGAATGAGAGCGCCATCAAGCTCGCGCGGCAATACCACGTCGAACGCGGCGAGCCGGAGCGCTACAAGGTCGTGACCCGTGTACCGAGCTACCACGGCGCCAGTCTGGGCGCGCTGGCCGCCTCGGGCATGGGCGCGCGGCGCGAGCTGTACACGCCGCTGATACGCGAAGACGCCTGGCCGAAGCTCGCCCGGCCCGACCCGGCCCTGCGGGGCGAGGCCGATGCCGAACGCCTGCGCGCCGTGCTGGAGGCGGCTGGGCCGGAGACGGTCGCCGCCTTCCTGTGCGAGCCGGTGGTGGGCGCCTCGGACGCGGCCCTGGCCCCGAATCCGGGCTACCACGCCCGAGCCGCCGAGATCTGCCGCGAGTACGGCGCGCTGTTCATCGCCGACGAGGTCATGTGCGGCATGGGCCGCTGCGGCGCGCCGCTGGCCGTGCAGCTCGGCGGGGCCGTGACTCCCGACCTCGTGGTGCTGGGCAAGGGGCTGGCCGCCGGCTACGCCCCGCTGGCCGGTGTCATGGCGAGCGCCGAGGTCTACGGCGCGGTCATGAACGGTTCGGGGGCCTTCAAGCACGGCTTCACCTACGCGGGCCACCCGGTCAGTGTGGCGGCGGGTCGCGTGGTGCTGGACATCCTGGAACGCGAGGAACTGGTCGCGGCGGCGCGGGAGCGGGGCGCACAACTCCTCGCGGGGCTGCGAGACCTACAGGCCCGCCACCCCCAGGTGCTGGAGGCGCGCGGCCACGGCCTGCTGCTGGCACTAGTCCTGGGCGACCCGGCGACCGGCACGGCGTATCCGGCCCCCGGCGTGGCCGAGCGCGTGGCCCGCGTCGCGAAGGAACGCGGCCTGCTCACTTACCCCGGCAGCGGCGCGGTGGACGGCACGCGCGGCGACCACCTGCTGCTGGGGCCGCCGCTGAGCATCTCGGCCGATGAGGTGTCGCAGATGCTGGAGATTCTGGACGCGGCGCTCGGCGAGGCGCTCTAGACGCCCCCGGGCCTCCCCTTCTCCGCCGGAGGAGCCGACCACCAGCTCAGCGCCGGCGCTTCTCCGCCTGCACCATCCCCACGAACTGGGCGAGGCGGGGCGCGCGGTTCCAGCGTTTAGGGTCGCCGGCCACCCGCCAGACCCACTCGACCCCGAGCTTCCGGGTCCAGTCGGGAGCGAGCTGCGCGGTGCCGGCCAGCACGTCGATCACGCCGCCGCAGCCGATGGCGACCGGCGTATTGAGAATCTGGCGCCAGTACTGGTTGAAGATCTCTTGACGGCCCGCACCCATCGCGGTCAGCAGCAGGTGGGCACCGCTCGCCCCGACGAGTTCCGCGACGCGCTGGTCTTCCTCGGGGCCGAAATAGCCGTGGTGGACGCCCGCCACCTGAATGCCATAGTCGCGCACGGCGTTCTGGGCGGCCTGCTCGGCCACGCCCGGCTTGGCCCCGAGGAAAAAGACCCGCAGCTCGGCCCCGTGGCGCTCCATCAGGCCCTTGACGATGTCGAAGCCCGGCGCGCGCGGCACGTCCACCAACGCGAGCTGCCGGGCGGCGTACACGATGCCCACGCCGTCGGCCGTGACGAGGTCGGCCTCCTGCATCGCCCGCACGAAGTCGGGCTGGGTGCGCGACTGCACGATGAACTCGGGGTTCAGCGTGACGACCGTGTGCGGCGCGCGCACCGGCGCGAACATCCACTCGCCCAGGCGGTCGAGGGTCTGCGGCAACGTGAGCACGTCGAGAGGCAGGCCGAACAGGGAGAGCCGCGCCGGGGAGGAAGAAGCGGTCATGCTGGGGCGACTATACCGCGTGGGGCCGAAATCCCCGGCGCGCCGGGGGTGCGCCGCTCCCGGCACGCCGCGTAGGGCATACTGCTGGGCATGTTGCCGGGTGCATTTGGTGCTTTGCCTGCGGACGCCCAGTCGCACCTGTCGTCGTCGGGCCGGGCCGGACGCTGGACGCGGGGCGAGCTGCTGTTTCATCCCGAGGACCGGGCCGAGACCCTCTTTCTGATCCTGCGCGGCTCGGCGCGGCTCTACCGCCTGGGGGCCAACGCACGTGAGGTGACCCTCGACGTGCACGGTCCCGGAGACCTGCTGGGCGTCTCGGCACTCGTGCCGGGCGGGCACTACGGCATGTACGCCGAGGCGATGGACGACACCGAGGCCCTCCTGCTGGGTCAGGAGGCGCTGAGCCGCGCGACCCGCACCGCCCCGGCCCTGGGAGTGGCCCTGACCGAGCAGATGACCCGCCAGACGCGCGGCGTGCAGGAGCGGCTCTCGGGGCTGGTGTTCCTGGAAGTCTCGCAGCGCCTGGCCCTGGCTCTGCTGGGGCTCGCCGAGCGCGAGGGTGAGTGGAGCGGCACCGGCACCCTGGCCCTGCGCGACCGCGTGTCGCACCAGGACCTTGCGCACGTGGTGGGCAGCACCCGCGAGACCATCACCAAGCTGCTGGGCGATTTCCGCACGCGGGGCCTGCTGGACCTGGGCTACCGCCGCATCATCCTGACCGACCGCGCGGGACTCGAACGCGCCGCGCGCGAGCCGATGCGCTAAGGCTAAGAAGCGTCGGCAAAGGGTGAATGGGGGCACGCCCGGCACGGCTGGACATACGCTAAGGTACGGCCCGCCGCGCCCGGCACAGACGGGCACGGACGGGGAGAACAGATGGCGCGGAACATTGGGGTGGAATATCGGCGGGGCGGCGTGGGCGACTTTCTCCGGTTGGCGGCCGGAGACCTGGAGACGGCCCGGCAGGAGACGCGGCCGGAGGTGGACCGGGCCGCGCTCGCGCGGGCGCTGCGCGCCTATCACCGCGACCTGGGCACCCTGGACCGCGCCGCGGAGGCCGCGCTGGAGCGGCTCGCACGCCCGCAGTCGCGCGTGGTCGTGACCGGGCAGCAGGCGGGTGCCCTGACCGGCCCGGCCTACAGCGTTCACAAGGGCGCGGGCGCCGCCCTGCTGGCGCAGTCGCTGGATACCGAGGAGGCCCCGGTGGTGGCCGTCTACTGGGTCGCCAGCCAGGACCACGACGCCGACGAGGTCGCCAGCACCACCCTGCTCGACTTCTCGGAGACGCTGCACCGCCTCACCCTCAATGTGCCGCCGGGCGTACCGGTCGGCCGCGTGCCCTGGCGTCCCGAGTGGACGGCGCAGGTTCACGCGCTGCTGGACGCCTTCGACGCCCCGGCCGAGCACGTCGCCGACGTGCGCGCACGCTTCGGGCGGGCCACGGCGGCAGGCGGCAGTTATGCCGACGTGTTCGCCCGGCTGATCCACGGGCTGCTGGGCGGTGCGGGCCTGCTCGTCCTCGATCCACTGCACCCCGCTCTCGCGCGGCTGATGGCTCCGGCCCTGGCGCGCGAACTGGCCGACCCGCTGGCGTCGTCGGCCCGCATCGAGGACGCCGCCGAGCGCCTGCTCGCCCAGGGGTTCACGCCGCAGCTGCGCCGCCCGGCCGGGGCCACCAACCTCTTTGTTGAGGAGGAGGATGGCCAGCGCCGGCTGCTGCGCGCCGAGGGCCGCACCTTCCGCAGCGAGACGCGCGCCTATACCCATGGGGAATTGGCCGCGCTGCTGGACACCGACCCCACCAGACTGACGCCGGCGGCGGGCCTGCGCCCGGCGGTACAGGACGCGCTGTTGCCCACTCTGGCCTTCGTGGTCGGCCCCGGCGAGATCGCCTACGGCGCGCAGCTGCGCGAGGTCTACGAGTTGCACGGGTTGAGGCAGCCGCTGCTGTGGCCGCGCCTGAGCGTGACGTGGCTGGAGCCGAATGTGACGCGGCTGCTCGCCCGCCTCGGGGCCAGCGCGGCCGAGGTGCAGGCCGACGCGGCGGGAGTGCTGGGCCGCGCCCTGGCCCGTGAGCGCGGCGCCGCCGCCCTGAGCGCCGGGCGCCTGGACACCCTGACGCGCGAACTGGACGCTCTGGCTGACGAGATTGCCGCCCTGGACCCCACCCTGGTCGGCGCCGCCGAGCGCACCCGCAGCCGCACCGTGGGCAGCGCCGCGCACCTTCAGCGTCTCGCCGCTGCCGCCCTGGCACGCGCCGAGAACGACCGCAGCGGCCAGCTCACCCGCCTGCAGAAGCATCTGCTGCCGAACGGTGTGCCCCAGGAGCGCGAGATGAATTTCCTCACCTATCTGCTCAAGCACGGCGAGACGCCGCTGCGGCTGCTGCTGAGTCTGCAACCGGACTGGTCGGGCAGCGTCGAGATTCCCTGACCCCCGTCGTTCGGCAGGCGGCCGTATTCAGCTCCTGGTACGGGCTGGACACGGCCGCTGCCAGTCCGGCTCCCCCTCCGTCATAAAGCAGACGGCGCGGGGAGGGCAGCAGACGCTATAAGGCCCCATGTCCCTCACCGATTTCCGCACGCTGGGCCGCTCGGGCCTGATCGTCAGCCCCCTGTGTCTGGGCACCATGACCTTCGGCGCGCCGCGCTGGGGGGCCTCCGACGAGGGCGCGCGGGCCATGTTCGGCGCGTATGTGGACGCAGGCGGCAACTTCTTCGACACGGCCGATACCTATGCCAAGGGCCGCAGCGAGGAGGCGCTGGGCCGCCTGATCGCCGAGCGTGGCCTGCGCGACGAGGTGGTGGTCGCCACCAAATTCACCTGGAATGCCGTACCGGGCGTGCCCACCACGGGCGGCAACAGCCGCAAGAACATCCGCCGGGCGCTGGAGGGCTCGCTGCGCCGCCTGGGCACCGAGTTCGTCGACCTGTACTGGCTGCACCACTGGGACATGGTCACGCCGGTCGAGGAGGTTCTTCAGACCCTGGGCGACCTCGTACGCGCGGGGGACATCCGGTATTTCGGGTTCTCGAACGTGCCCGCGTGGTACGCCGCACAGGCCGCTACCCTCGCGCAGGTCCACGGCGTGCCGGGACCGGTGGCCCTGCAACTCGAATATTCCCTGGTCGAACGCGGCCTGGAGCGCGAGCACGTGGGCGCCGCACGGCAGTTCGGGCTGGGCATCACGCCCTGGAGCCCCCTGGCTGCCGGGTTCCTGACCGGCAAATACACGCGCGAGGCGCGCAGTGAGGGCCGGCTGAGCGGCCCCAATCCCTTCGGCGACAGCAAGTTCACCGACGCCAACTGGGCGGTGCTGGACACGCTGCGGGCGGTCGCCGCCGAGGTAGGCCGCCCGCCCGCGCAGGTCGCGCTGGCGTGGCTCGCGGGGCGGCCCGGCGTGACCGCACCCATCGTGGGGGCCAGCCGCCCGGAACAGCTCGGGGACCACCTCGCCGCGCTGGACCTCCCCCTGAGCAGTGAGCAGCTCAGCGCGCTCGACAAGGCGGGCGCCCTGCCCCCCAGCCTGCTGACCCTGCAGATCCGCCGGGCCATCTTCGGCGGGGCCGGAGTCCGGAACTGGGACGAGCAGCAGACCGGCGCGTAGGTGTAGGCAGAACCACAGCGCAAAGCGGAGGCCTACGCCCCCACTTTCGGTGTTCCTTATCGCCCGTTTAAGCGCTGACCCACTCGCGCAGCACCTGTTCGAGGTGCGCGTCGTCGAGGTCGCCCTGTTCTCCTAGCGCCTTGATGTGGTCGGTGACGCGGCGCAGGGCGTCCTCGCCGTAGTGCAGCCCCAGTTCGCGGGCCTTGTAGGCGATAGCGTGCTTGCCCGTCACCTTGCTGCCCGCCTGGATGCGCCGGCCCACGCCGAACACGCCGGGCGGAATGGCCTCGTAGGCGCCAGGGTTGAGGTAGATGGCCTTGAGGTGCATCCCGGCCTTGTGGTTGTAGGCGAATTCGCCGGTGAGGTAGTTGTTCCAGGGAATCGGCAGGTCCACCATGCGGGCGATCATGCGGTCGAGCTCGGGCAGCAGTTCGAGGTCGTACTTGTCGATCAGGCCCTGCGGATCGAAGGTGAACATCCTGGCCAGGAAACCCCCCAGCGGCGTGATGCCGTTGCGCTCGCCGATCCCCAGGATGGTCGTGTCGATATGGGTCGCGCCCGCCTCGATGGCTTCATAAGCATTGCTCACGGCGCAGCCGGTGTCGTTGTGACCGTGGAACTCGATGCCGCAGTCGGCGTGGATGACCTTGCGGACCTCGCGCACCAGGGTATAGACCTGCCGGGGCGTGGCGACCCCCACCGTGTCGGCCAGACCCACGCGGTGGACCCCCATGTCGGACACGGCGCGGTACACGGCCATGAGGTCGGCTTCCTCGGAACGGAACGTGTCCTCGGCCGAAAAGCGGATCTGGAGGTCGGGGCGGTTCTCCTTGATCCAGCCGATGACGCCCTGCGCCGTCTCTACGATCTGACCGATGCTCTTGCCGTGCGAGAACTCGCGCAGGAAGCTGCTCGTGCCGAACAGCAGGTCCAGGCCGTCCACACCTGTATCGACCGCGCGCTGCACGTCCTCCATGTGACAGCGCACATGGGTCAGGAACTTGGCCTTCAGTCCCAGGCTGGTCAGCTTACGGATGTCGGCCTGCGTCTGGGCGCTGACCATCGGGGTGGTCACTTCGATGAACTCGGCCCCGAAATTGTCGAGGGCGCGGGCGATCTCGATCTTGTCCCCGGTCTTGAAGTTGCCGCGCGCGAACTGCTCGCCCTCCCGCAGGGTGGAGTCGATGATCGCCCAGGAACGGGCCGGGAGCAGCGGTGCAGGTGAGTCAGTCATGTCATCCTCGGCCCGCAGTGTGCCGCAGCACCTGATGAATGTCAAGGAAATCCGGTTTATTCCTTTCAAATGCCATCCACTCAGGAGACTCGTTTGGCCGGCTCCCCCACCGCGCACCGCCGCCGGGACACGGCGTCACCCCCCCGATCCGCTATGCTCTGCGGTGCATGACGCGACTTAGCAAAGCGGCCCCCGGCCCTCTTCAGAAGCTGTGGAAGGAACTGCTCGAACCCATCGTCTTCGCGGTGGTCATCACCCAGTTTCTGGCGACGCTGGTCGGTGTGGACGGCAACAGCATGATGCCCAACCTGCGCAACCGCGAGCGGGTGTTCGTGCCCAAATACGAGACCTGGCTGCACAAAGCGGGCGTCGGCAACTTCAGCCGGGGCGACATCGTGATCTTCAAGCCGCCGCGCAGCGCCGTAGGCGACCTTCCCAATCTCAACCGCAACTTCCTGGGCCTGTGGAACTACCGGCCCTTCCTCATCAAGCGCCTCATCGGGCTGCCCGGCGACCGCATCAGCATCGAGGGCGGCGAGGTCACGGTGAACGGCGCGCGGCTCGATTCGAGCTGGACGACCGACTACTGGCGTGAGCAGGGCTGCTGGGATACCCAGAGCGACCTCGCCAACAATGCCGCCTCGGGCCGGGCGGGCGCGCTGCAACCCGCCCAGGAAATCACCGTGCCGGCCGGGCACTACTTCGTGATGGGTGACAACCGCACCGAGAACGGCAGCGAGGACTCGCGTATGTTCGGCCCCGTAGAACTGCGCGACATTGCCGGACGCGCGGCGGCCGTTGTGTGGCCCATCATGCGCAAGGCCAACGCCAAGTACGACTGCGCCAACGAGACGGTCGCGGAACTCAGTGGCCCCAACGTCCTGAACTGGCGCCTCCTGAGCCGTCCCGAGGGCTTCAGCGCCGTGCCGGCGCCCACCGGCCGGTAAAACAGACTCAAAGGAGCGGCGGCCGGGAACACGTCCCGGCCGCCGCTCCTTTGAGTCTGTTTCTGGCCTACTCCTCGTCGTCGTCGAGCGCGTCGCCTTCACCCAGCACGGTGATCTCCACGCTTTCCTCGGTAACGCGGTACTCGCCCTCGGCGGCGATGTAGTCGGCCGCCATCCGCAGGGTCTCCTCGACCCAGCCGTAATCGTTGCTCAGGGTCGCCACGCCGATGACCTCCCAGTCGTGGGCGTCCAGGCCGTCGAGGCGGGCCACCGTCAGCGGAAAGCGCACCTTGAGACGTTCGACGACCGGGCGCACGATGGCGCGCTTCTCCTTGAGGTTGCTGACCCAGGGCATCTCGACCCGTACGGTCAGGACGCCCACGTAGCCCAGCGCCACCTAGAGCATCCCGGCCAGGAATCCCTGCGAGCGCACGGCCCGCACGAGGTCCATGACCGTGTGCTGCGAGGGATCGTAGTGCACTTCGATCTGGCCGTCGTCGGGGGTGGCGCGGCTCACGCCGGGCAGGGCCAGCAGCGTGGCCGACACCCGCTCGCCGGCCTCGCGGTTCATGCCGCGCACGCCGAGCAGGACACGGGTGGGACGGGGAGGAGGAGGAGTGGTCATGGGGGCAGTATAGGCCCCGCGGGGACCGTGCCAGAGCGAATCCCGCCGCTTTTCAGGGCCCTTCTTCGGGCCGCAGCCGCTCGCCGGGCGCCGTCTGCGCGCGGGTGCCCAGGTGCACGACACCGTACTGCCCCACCACGCGGGCCTCCTCGGCGCGGGCGGCGTTGTTCAGCTCCGGGGTCAGGGGCAGGTGGATCTCGTAGACGGCCGTGTCGTAGGCACTCTTGACCACGGCGTGCAGCAGCCCGCTCGCCGCTTCCCCGGCCAGTTCAGGGGCGGCGCCGGGGGCCAGGGCCAGGGTCCGCACGAAGACGAGCGGGCGGTCGCCCTGCCACACGCTCTGCGCGAAGACGAAGCCGCGCACTTCGCCGCCGTCGTCGGCCAGGAAGGAATGTTCGCTGCGCTCGTAGAACTTGAGGGCCGGCAGGCTGGTGCTCAGGCGGCTCTCGCGTTCCCGCTCGGGCAGCGTGTCGAAGGCGGGGTCCAGCGCCCGCTGCGCGGCGAGGTCCAGCGCCGCGAGCGCGTCGTAGTCGTGTTCGGTCAGGGTACGGAAACGCAGCATGGCCGCAGGCTAGCAAGTCGCGGGGGCCAGAGCGACCGCGCCCCCCGGTCAAGGCCGCCCCACCTGGGGCCGGAAGACTCAGGGCCGCGTGTTCAGGTCGGTGCCGAACTCCTCGTTGAAGAACACGGCGAGGCGCTGGGCGAACCGCTGGTGCGCGAAGGAACTGGGGTGAACGCCGTCGAGGCTGAACGACCGCCCGAAGGGAGCCGACGCCGTCGGGATCAGCGGGCGGCCCGGCAGGGTGTCGAGGACCGGATTGACGTCGAACACCGGTACCCCGTTGGCGGCGGCCAGCTCACGGATCACGCCGTTGTAGCCGTTCACGATCTGCTGGGCCCGGGCATACTCCGCCGCCGTCAGGGCGCTGGGCGAGGTACACGACAAGGGCTTCTCGCGGGTGGCGCCCGCGATCACGGCGCTGCCGAAATACACTTCCTGGCCCTGGCAGCTCTGGTCCACCACGCCGGCCAGCCGCAGCAGCCGCACCGGAATCAGGGCCGGCACCCGCGTCACATCCGGAATGGTCATCACCACGAGGTGTTCGACGCCGCCGCTGAGCAGGCGGTCGAGCAGCGTGGCGTAGGCCTGCCGGAACTCGGGCAGCGGGGTGGACTGGCCGGGGTCGCCCCGCAGTGTGGGCAGCAGCACGTCATTGTTGCCGATCCACAGCGTCACGAACAGGGGCCGGCGGGCCAGCGCGGCCTCGATCTGGGTGGTCCCCGCTCCCAGGATGACGCGGTAGAGGTCGGCGTCGTAGAGCTGCGGGTCCGGGTTCCTGACCTGGGTGTCGGTACTTTCCAGCACGTCGGCGACCTTTGCGCCGGGTATGGCGACCACGGGCGAGACCACGCCGGGCGTGCGCAGCGTGCAGTTCTTGGTCCCCTGAACCCCGACGGGCGGCGGGCAGCCGGGGGCGTTCACCTCCGGCATGGGGATGTCGAGGCCACCCCGCTGGCCCAGCAGGCGCGCATAGGACGCCCGCTGCGACTCGGCCGTCAGCCCGCCCGACTGGAACCCGGCGGTGATGCTATCGCCCATCGCCACATAGCGCGTGAAAGGTGTGGCGTCCGGGCGGCTGCCCTGGGTCGGGGCGGGCGCGCAGGCGCCAAGAAGCAGAAGAAGGGTCGCCAGGGTCCGTTTCATGGGTCAGGCCTCCAGAAGGTAGGGAATGGACCGCAAAGTACCGGCGGTCCGTCTGGGCCGAGCATATCCTGCACTCTCCACCCAGCCTGACCCGAATCTGGTCCCTGATCCGTCAGGATGAATGATCGGTGAGGACAGTCTGCGCCGGAGCTGTGTACCGCCCCCACCCCTGATCGGCTCCGGCCCGGGCTACTCGGGCTTGGCCTGCCCGTAGGCCGCTGCCTCACCTGCGTCGCCTTCCCCGTCCAGAATGAGCTGCACGAACACGAGGTCGAGCCAGCGGCCGAACTTGCGCCCGACCTGAGGCATATGCGCCACCGGCACGAAGCCGAAGCGTTCATGAAAGCGCAGGCTGCCGGCATTCTCGGCGTCGATGCCGCCGACCAGCACATGCAGGCCCATCTTCCGGGCCTCGGCGATCAGGGGGACCATCAGGGCTGTGCCCAGGCCGCCGCCGCGCACGCCTTCACGGATGTAGACGCTGTGCTCGGCGGTGGTGTCGAACCCCGCCTTGCCCCGGAACGGCCCGAAGGTGGAGAAGCCCACGACCTCGCCGCCCTCCTCGGCGACGAGGACCGGCCAGCCTCCCGCTTCCTTCTGGTCGAACCACTCCAGACGCGACTCGAACGTCACGGGTTCGAGGTCGTAGCTGGCGGTGGTGTGCAGGACGGCGCCGTTGTAGATCTCCAGGAGGGCGGGCACGTCGTCGCGGCGGGCAGGGCGCACTTGAGGCATGAGGCGCAAGGTAGAGCATCAGGGCTCGCCGGGCGCCGGGCCGGCCCTCAGAGCTTGAGGTCGCTCTCCCCCTTCCCGAACTTCTCCTCCAGAAAACGCTGGTGGGTCAGGAGGTCGTCGCCCCCAGCCCGCAGCGCCCGGCCCAGGATGTCCTGCGTGGCGTCGAGCAGCAGGTCAAGCTGTTCACGCAGCAGGTCGCGCCCGGTCTTGCCGTCCTGAAGGGGCTCGCTGGCCGCCAGGGTGGGGGGCAGCCGCAGGTAGGCCTGCACGGCGCTGGGGGCGTATTCCTCGCGTACCGCCCGCGCGAGATAGGCGGCCTCGCTGCCCTGCTGCCCCAGGCCCTGAAGGTAGGTCAGCGCCTCACGGGTCCGCAGATTCAGCGCCGCGAGCTGCGCGCGGGCCTCGCCGGGCAGCCGTTGGTCATGCAGGTAGCCGGTCAGGAGGTCCGGCGACGCGGCCGGGGCGGGCGGCGGGGCGGCCGGTTCCTCGGCCTGGCGGTGACGCTCGCGGCGGGCTTCGCGGCGCTCCTCCCGGCGTTCCCGGCGGCGGCTGCGGCCCCCGGCCTCCACGAGTTCACGCTCCTCCTCGCCCAGGCGCGGCATCGCCTCGGCGCCGGTCTCGCCGGGCAGAGCGGCGCGGCCCGCGAAGCCGCCGCCCAGCACGCCGGGTACAGCGGCGGGCCCATTCTTGAAGAGAGAGGGCAGCACGGACGTGAAGAACCAGACCGCCGCCATGACAAGAAGCGGAAACACCAGCCAGGACGCTCCGGTCACCATGAACGCCAGTCCGGCGACGAGCCCCGTGAGCAGCGACGGCCAGTGCCGGACCCAGCTGCGCCCGAACGCCTCCGAGCCGAAGAAGCCCAGCAGCATACCCGCCGCCGGGTGCACGACCCAGTCGGCTCCCAGAAAGGCAGTTACGAGAATCAGGACCGCGGCCAGGGCCAGCGGCCGGGGATCGCGCCCCAGCGGAGAAAAGATCACGCGCCCGTAGAAGACCAGGGCGAAGACGGCCAGGAGACTGATCATGATCGGGGCAGTGCGGGGAGAAAGCGGGGTTGCATACGCCAAGGTATACGCCCAGAACGCGGTGGAGGTTGCAAAGTACGCCACGGCGACCGGCCGCTCAGCCCACAGCGGCGGAGAGTGGACCGCGCCGAGTTCGGGGTCACAGCGCTGGAGGGGCGGCCTGACAGCATTGCCCACGTCCCTGCGCCAGACGAACAGGTGGCCGTGCTGGTAGCCAGTCCTACCCCAGACCCAGGGTCAGCGTCACCTCGGCGCCTATCTCCAGCCCCTCGGCGCGGCGCACGGCGTCCCGGACCGGCACGAGGTACGTTCCCTGGCGGGGAAAGAGCGAGGTTGTCCAGATCGTTTCGCCCACCTGCACCCGCACCGGCACGGCGCCCCAGCCGTAGCTCAGCAGCCGGGCCGCCTCCCTGATCTGCGCGGCCGACTCGGGCGGCACCGCCACGAAATAGTAGGGCGCCGGACCGCGCCACTCGGTCAGGGGGCCACTGAAGTTCAGCTGCATGGGAGAAAGTGTAGGAGAGGCGGAAAGCACATGACAGAAGGGCCGGGCACACCACGAGGGAGTGCCCGGCCCGAATTGTTTTTGCCGCTCCAGCTTACTTGCGCATGCTGGGGTTCAGCACTTTCTTGCGCAGGCGGATGTTCTTGGGGGTCAGCTCGACGAGTTCGTCGTCGCTGATGTACTCCAGCGCGTCTTCGAGCGACATGCGCTTGGGCGGAATCAGGGTCAGGGCGTCGTCCGCGCCGCTGGAGCGCACGTTGGTGAGCTTCTTGTTCTTGCAGACGTTGACGTTCATGTCCTGATCGCGGGCGTTTTCACCGACAATCATGCCCACGTACACTTCCGCGCCCGCGTCGATGAAGAAGCCGCCGCGGTCCTGCAGCTTCCAGATGCTGTAGGCGAAGGCGGTGCCGTCTTCCATGCTGACGAGCGAGCCGTTCTGGCGCACCTTGATCTCGCCGGCCCAGGGCGCGTAGCCATCGAAGATGTGGCTCATGATGCCCTCGCCCTGCGTCATCGACAGGAACTGGGTACGGAAGCCGAACAGCGCGCGGCTGGGAATCTTGAACTCGATGCGGGTGCGGGTGCCCTGGGGCTCCATGTTCACCATCTGGCCCTTGCGTGAGGCCAGGACGCCGATCACGGTGCTGGAGTGCTGCTCGGGCACATCCACCACGAGGTGTTCGACCGGCTCGTGCTTCTCGCCGTCGATCTCGCGGATGATGACCTGGGGGCTGCCGACCTGAACCTCGTAGCCCTCACGGCGCATGGTTTCGAGCAGGATCGAGAGGTGCAGTTCGCCGCGGCCCGAGACGATGAACTCGTCGGGGCGCACTTCTTCGACCTTGAGGGACACGTTGGTCATCACTTCGCGCTTGAGGCGGTCGTTGAGGTGACGGGAAGTGACGTACTTGCCGTCCTTGCCCGCGAAGGGGCTGGTGTTCGGCTGGAAGGTCATGCTGACGGTCGGCTCGTCCACCGTGATGATGGGCAGGGCCTCGGGGTCGGCGAGGTCAGCGATGGTTTCCCCGATCTGCGCGTCCTCGATGCCGGCGAGGGCGATGATGTCTCCGGCGCCCACGCTGTCCACCTCGATGCGGCGCAGGCCCAGGTGCGTGAAGGGCTGCACGACCCTGGCCTTGGACATGGTGCCGTCCTTGTGCATCAGGTTGACGAATTCACCCTTCTTGACGGTGCCCCGGTTCACGCGGCCCAGCACGATGCGGCCCAGGTATTCCGAGTAGTCGAGGTTGGTCACGAGCATCTGGAAGGGGGCTTCGAGGTCCACGACGGGCGCGGGGATCTTGTCGAGCACCATGTCGAACAGTTCTTGGAAGTCCTCGCGGGGCTGGTCGAGTTCCTTGAAGGCCTTGCCCTCGCGCGAGATCGCGTACAGGATGGGGAAGTCGAGCTGGTCGTCGTTGGCGCCGAGTTCGGCCATCAGGTCGAAGGTCAGGTTGACGACTTCTTCGGGACGGGCGTCCTGGCGGTCGATCTTGTTGATGACCACGATGGGCTTCAGGCCCAGTTCGAGCGCCTTACGCAGCACGAAGCGGGTCTGGGGCATGGGGCCTTCGGCAGCGTCCACGAGCAGCAGGCAGCCGTCCACCATGCCCAGCACGCGCTCCACTTCTCCGCCGAAGTCGGCGTGGCCGGGGGTGTCGACGATGTTGATCTTGACGCCCTTGTACTCGACGGCCGTGTTCTTGGCGAGAATGGTGATGCCACGTTCCTTTTCGAGGTCGTTGCTGTCCATGGCGCGCTCGGCGATTTCTTCGCCGTGGCCGAGCTTGAGGGTCTGCTTGAGCAGGCCGTCCACGAGCGTGGTCTTGCCGTGGTCGACGTGCGCGATGATGGCGATGTTGCGGTATTCCATAGTAGTTTTCCGTCCTTTTTCCCGCCTGGACACGTCTGGTGGCCTTCGCTCCTGGGCGGGAGAAGGCAGTCGCGCGGTGTCCAACCGGCAATGAAGCTTCCAAAACAAAGCCCGCCTCACAACACCTCCGTGGGCGGGACACCCAACCGGAGATTCTATCAGAACGGCGGCGAAAAAGGTTCAGGGCCGTGTCACGTTCTACCGGGGGGGTCCGGGCAGCCGGGCGCCGTTATCCTGGGCACCATGCAACTCTCCCCCTACATCGACCACACGCTGCTCAAGGCCACCGCCACGAGCGCCGACATCCGCCAGTTGTGCGCCGAGGCCCGCGAGCACCGGTTCTATGCCGTGTGCGTCAACCCTGTGTTCATTCCGCTGTGTGCCGCGGAGCTGGAAGGCAGCGGCGTGAAGATCGCGACCGTGTGCGGCTTTCCGCTCGGGGCCGTGAGCAGCGATCAAAAGGCCATCGAGGCGCGCCTGAGTGCTGAGGCCGGGGCCGACGAGATCGACATGGTCATCCACATCGGAGCGGCCCTGGAAGGCGACTGGGACGCCGTGGAGGCCGATGTGCGCGCGGTGCGCCGGGCCATTCCCGAGCAGGTGCTCAAGGTCATCATCGAGACCTGCTACCTGAACGACGACCAGAAGCGCGGCGCGACCGAGGCGGCCGTGCGCGGCGGCGCCGACTTCGTCAAGACGAGCACCGGCTTCGGCACGGGCGGCGCGACCCTGGAGGACGTGCACCTGATGAATGGGGTCATTGCCGGCCGCGCCAGGATCAAGGCGGCAGGCGGCGTGCGGACCCCCGCCGACGCGCAGGCCATGATCGAGGCCGGCGCGGACCGCCTGGGCACCTCAGGCGGCGTGGCCCTGGTCGCGGGCGCCGGGCAGTCCGGGGAGGCCAGCAGTGGCTACTGACCTGCATGTCGTCCTGGCCTCGGGCAGCCCGCGCCGCCGCGAACTGCTGGGCAATCTGGGCGTGGCCTTCGAGGTTGTCGTGAGCGGCGAGGCCGAGGACAGCACCGAGAGCGATCCCGCGCGGCTTGCGGGCGAACTGGCCGGGGACAAGGCCCGCGCGGTCGCGGCGCAGCGCCTGGACGCCGTGGTCATCGCGGCCGACACGGTCGTCGCGCAGGGCGCCCTGCTGCTCGCCAAGCCCGCGACCGCCGAGGAGAACGTGGCCTTTCTGCGCGAGCTGTCGGGCCGCACCCATCAGGTCTACACCGGGGTCAGCGTGATCTCGCCCGGCGGGCAGTGGTCGGGCGTGGAGCGCACCGACGTGACCTTCCGGACCCTGACCGACGCCGAGATGAGCTACTACGCCGCGACCGGCGAAGGACTGGACAAGGCGGGCGGTTACGGTCTCCAGGGCATCGGCATGGCGCTGGTGCAGCGTCTCGACGGCGACTCCTCGAACGTGATCGGCTTTCCGCTCGCGCTGGTCATCCGCCTGCTCAGGAACGCGGGCGTGCCGGTCTTCGGGGAGGGCCGCCAGGAAGCCTAGGCGGGCGCCTCTGGGGGCGCAGAGGTCATTCCTCTGCGCCCCCTCTCTCCCTCTCCCGGATGGCTTGGAAGCTGCGCCGCAGTAGTGCCCCTGCCTCGGCCGCGCGGACCCCAGACGTGACGCGCGGGGCGTGGCCCCAGTGGGCGGCCAGAAGGTCGCTCACGCCGCCCAGCGCTCCGGCCTTGGGGTTGACCGCGCCGTACACGACGTGTCCCACACGCGCTTCGATGGCCGCGCCCAGACACATCGGGCACGGCTCCAGGGTGACGACCAGCGTGCAGTTACCCAGATAAGGGCCGACCGTGGCCCCCGCTTCCCGCAACGCGGCGAGTTCGGCGTGGCGGGTCATGTCACCGTGCTCCCGACTGGTGTTGCGGCCGCGTCCGACCACCTGCCCGGTCGCGTCCAGCACAACTGCGCCCACCGGCACCTCTCCAGCCCCGGCCGCCTCGTGGGCCAGGGCCAGGGCCTCCCCCATCGCGGCGTGCAGCGTAGCGGGCATGGCCCCGACCTGTTCACGCGCTCCGACTGCCCAGAGGGGCGGGTTCAGACCGGCCCACTGCACTGCGCCCCCAGCGTCCACGACCAGCGGCACGCGGCCGCGCTCCTCCCGCGGCACCCGGGCGTCGGTTAGAACGTCACTGAGCTTGCGGGTCCCGCCCGGCAGACGCAGGCGGTCGCCGGGCTGGCGCGTCCGGCGGGTCCAGCCCGACGGCAGGGTGAAGTCCGGTTCCGGCCAGGTCAACGGCCCCAGATGCAGCCGTCCGCCCGTAGCCGTGACCGGGTGCGCGCCGGGGAGGGTCAGGTGCCGCGTCGTGCCCGAATGCAGACTCCCGGCCAGGGTTTCGACGTGCGGAGCATGGTAGGCCAGCCCAGCCGCACGGAGTTCGGCCGCCACATGGCGCCGCAGCACGGCCAGGGGCTGATGCCGCAGGGGGGCGTGCAGGGTCAGGGCCGCCGCCTGGGCACTCAGGGCCGCGTCGTCCTCGGCGTTCAGGCGGGCGAAACGGGCCAGGGCCTCCTCCAGCGCCGGCACGCGGGCACGCAGCACCGGCATGACCTCGCGGCGCAGCCACGCACGGGTATAGGCCGGGTCGGCATTGGTCGGGTCCTCGCGCCAGGCCTGCCCCAGCCCCCGCAAGAAGGCTTCGAGGTCGTCCCGGGGCACCTCCAGCCACGGGCGGCGAACCCGGCCCCACACGGGCAGGATGCCGCGCGCCGTCGCCTCGCCGCGCAGCAGGCCCCACAGCACGGTCTCGGCCTGGTCGCGGCGGGTGTGGGCGGTCAGGACCACGCCGGCTCCGTGCGCCCGCGCGGTGCGGGCCAGGAAGTCGTAGCGCACACGGCGGGCAGCCTCCTCGACATTTGCGCCCCGGCGCCGGGCGACGGCGGCCACGTCCACCCGCGCTGTCCCGAAGGGCACGTCCAGACCGGCAGCCAGCTCGGCCACCCAGGCGGCGTCCTGGGCCGAGTCCTCCCGCAGCGCGTGGTCGAGATGCGCCGCGACCGGGAGTGCCCCCACAAGCAACAGCGCCCGCAGGAGCGCCACCGAATCCGCGCCGCCCGACACCCCCACGGCGACCCGCTCTCCGGCGTAGGGCCGCAGCGGGCCGAGCAGCAGGTCAGGCACGGTGGGAGCGGGCAGCGCATTCACGGGAGGCAGTGTAGAGCGCTGCCCAGCCACCGGAGTCGCCCGGCTGACGGGACGCCCGCGCGGCCCATGCTCTACAGTCGGCCGCATGGCTCCGCGCGTCGGTCAACCCGCTCCCCCGTTCGAGGCCCGCAGCGACAACGGCCAGCTCCTGAGCCTGGCAGCGCTGCGGGGCCAGTGGATCGTCCTGACCTTCTGGCCCGGCGCGCAGTGCCCGGCGTGCGCCGAGGCCCAGGCCCTCGACCGGCTGCAGCCGGAGTTCGCGGCCCTGGGCGCTGCCGTGATCGCCGTGAGCCGCGATACCGAGGCTCATCTCGCGCAGCTGCGCGACCGCTGCGGCCTGGGCTACCCCCTGCTGCCCGACAGCGGCCGGGGAGTGGCGCGGGCCTACGGGGTGGGCGGCCCATCCTGGCTCAGACGCGAGACGGGGCAGACCTTTCTGATCGGCCCGCAGGGAGTGGTCGCCGTACACTGGCCCCGCGCCGACTCGGCCGGGCACCTTGCGGACGTGCTGGAAGGGCTCCGGCAACAGCAAACCCCCGCCTAGGGCGGGGGTACACGGCGCAGTAGAGCTCAGATGTTGAAGCCGAACATGCGCATCTGGCGCTTGCCGTCATCGGTCATCTTGTCGGGACCCCAGGGCGGCGTCCACACGAACTCGACATTCACACTGTTCACGCCGTCGAGGCGGCCGACGGCCATCTCGGCGTCGGCGCGGATGAGGTCCTGCACCGGGCAGCCCACACTCGTCAGGGTCATGGTGATGTCCACGAGGCCACCTTCGGCGATGTCCACGCCGTAGATGAGGCCGAGGTCCACTACGTTCACCGGAATTTCCGGGTCCTTGACGACCTTGAGGGCTTCGAGCACCTGGGCTTCGGTAGGAGCCCCGGCCACCTGGGTTTCTCCGGCCGGCGTACCGGGCGTCTGCAGGTCGTCGCTCACTGGCCCTCACCCCCGGTGGGCAGTCCAGCTTCGGCCCAGGCCTGGGTCCCGCCGGCGAGGTTGGTCACGTCGCCGTAGCCGTTCGCCAGCAGGAACTCGCCCGCACGGGCGCTGCGGGCGCCGCTGCGACAGATCATGACCAGCGGGCGGTCCTTGGGCAGCTCGGCGTAGCGGGCCTCGAATTCGCTCAGGGGCAGCAGTACGGCGCCCTCGGCATGGATCTGGTCATATTCGCCCTGCTCGCGCACGTCCACGAGCAGCGCGCCGTCTTGCACCATCTGATGACCCTCGGTCGGGTTCGCTTCCTTCATGCGCCCAGCATACCCGAGCGGCGAGGTCGGATTGTGGCCGCCCCTAGGTCGCCTCAAGATCAGCCGTGAGACACTGGCCACGTGTCACACGACTCCGGCCCTGACGGGCCCCGGCGGCCGGCCCTTGTGCCTGGCCTGACCCTCGTCGACCTGCGGGCCGACGACGATCGCGGTGCTGCTCCCCTGATCGCTCCCGGCGCCCGGCAGGTGCTGACCCTGACCCTGGACGAGATCGAGGACGGCACGCACGGCCTGACTCCGGCAGCGGGGTCTATGGTCGTCGTGTGCGAGCGGGGCGCCCGGTCACAGCTCGCGGCGCGCTACCTGCGGGCCGACGGCCTGGACGCTCAGGCCTGGCCCGGCGGCTGGGACAGTTTCGCGGCGGCCCTGAAAGACTCCTGACCCCCCTGACCGCCACCGCCGCCTGGCAGAACAGGCGCCCGGCCTCAGCCCTCCGCGTCCGGCGGAGTGCCGTCCACGAACACGGTCTTCTGATCGGTGTAGTGGACCTGCCCCGCCGGAGCGCCGCGTGGGCGCCAGACGTACTTGATGCGGGTGTAGTCCACCGGCACGTTGCTGCTGCCGCGCGCCTTGGAGTGCGAGGCCGCCAGGCGCGCCGCGTACAGGATGTCCGGCAGATCGAGGTCTCGTCCACCCGCCCGCACGACCACGTGGCTGCCCGGGTATCCCTGCGCGTGGAACCACCAGTCCATACTCTTGCCGACGCGGTGCGAGAGGGTGGCGTTTTCCTTGTTGTTGCGGCCCACGAGGACCTCGAACCCGCCCGGCGTGCGGTAGCGGGCGCCGTAGGGGCTACGCTCGGGCTTCTCGGCCTCCAAATCGGCCGACAGTCTTTCCAGGGCCTCCAGGTCGGCGTGGTCGAGCTCGGCCACACGGGCCTCGGCGGCAGCGAGTTCGGCACGGATGTTGCCCTCGCGCTCGGCCAGACGTTCGTAGACCTCTTCCCGGCGACGAGCGCGGGCATAGCGCTTCTCGGCGTTCTGCACGGCGCTCAGCTGCGGCTCCAGGCTGACCGGCACTTCACCGCTGCCGTCGAATGCCGGCAGCTCCGCGCTGAGCGCTCCCGGCTCCACCGTATGCGCGTAGGCCATGAGCAGATCGGCCTGGGCGCGGTCCTGCGCCGCGATCTCGACCCCCTCCTCGGCGCGGGTCACGTCCCCGAGCTGGTTGCGCAGCAGGGTCACGCGCTTGTCGAGCGGTTCGCGTAGCACCTTGCGCAGCGTCGCCGCCTTCTCGGCGCGAGTGGACTCGCGCGCACCCTCGCTCAGGGTGCCCTCGCGGACCGTGGGATCGGTCACGAGGCTGCGCAGGGCCGCGAGGGCCTGGGGCCAGCGCTCGCCCGGCGCCTCGGCACCCGGCAGGCCGCTGCGGCGGACGAGTTCGGCGCTCAGCAGTGGTCCCAAGCCGTCCAGTCGCTCACGCCAGCGGCCCAGCGGCAGCTCGGAGAGACTGCGGGCCTCCTCCTCGTCCAGCACCCGTGGGTCGAGCTTGTCGTAGGGCGGGGGGGGCGTGTACAGGCCGCCGCTGCGCACCGTGCGGAAACGGTTGCGGCTGCCGGTGATCTCGCGCGCTGCCAGGGTAATGCGCCCGGTAAAGCCCTCACCTTCCTCCAGCACGAGCACGTTGGCGTTGCGCCCCGTCACCTCGAACACGATGCGGGCGGGCGGCTGGTCGATGAACCCTTCCGCCGCGCCGAAGTGCAGCGCCACCACGCGGTCGAGCTTGAGCTGCTCGGCCCCCAGCAGGTCGCCGCGGACCCGGGCCGCGAGCAGGCGCTGAAAGCCGTTGTGGGGGTCGCCGCGCAGTCTCTCCCGGCTGATGAACAGCGCGGGCTGCGGCGGCCGGTACGACAGCACGAGGTTGCCCACGCCCTCGATGAGCAGCGCCGAGGTCGTCTCGTCGGGAAAAGCCCAGCCCAGAGTGCGGGCCGGGAAGGAGGGCCCCAGGTCGCGCAGGACCTGGGCCAGCATCAGCCCTTCCATCAGCGCTTCGCCGGGGGTGCGGCGGGAACGGAAGCGGGCGCGGACCCAGGCGCAGCCGCCGGGGCGCCGTCCACAGCGCGCGCGTAGGCAATCAGGCGCAGCAGCGCGGGCGCGTCGTAGGGATCGGAAACTGCGTAGCCGTTCACGAACACGCTGGGCGTGCCCTGCAGGCCCAGGCGGCCGGCCTCGGCCAGTCCGGCGTCCACCGCCGCCTTGCCGCCACGCGCCGCGAGGCAGCCCTTGAAGGTGGTCAGGTTCAGGCCCGCCTTGCCCGCGAGGGTGGTGAAGGTGGTCGCTGCGTCACCCGAGAGCCACGAACGGTCGGCGAACAGCGCGTCCTTGTAGGCCCAGAACCTGCCCTGCGCCGAGGCGCACTCGCTCGCCTCGGCGGCGGCGCGGGCGCGCGGATGGATGGATTCGAGCGGAAACTGGTGAAACTCCACGCGCACATCGGCCGGCAGGGCCTTTTGCAGCTCGGGCAGGGTCTTCGTCTCGAACTGCTCGCAGTAGGGGCACTGAAAGTCGCTGTAGACGCGCAGCGTGACCGGATTGGCCGTGGTGGTGCGGGCGGGCTGCGCGGTCTTCACCTGGGCGAACTGCGCGGCAGGAAGCTGCGCCAACCCCAGCGTCACGCTGAGCCGGCCACCAGTGAGCCGGGCGCTGATCTCGAAGGGTTCGGCGTCCACCGTCACGCCCTGGGGCAGCTGCGCAGCCACGTCGCTGCGGGCCAGAAAGGCGGCGAGCGGCGCAGCGAGGTCGTCTCCGTACCCGCTGAGCACGCCCACCAGTTCGGCGGCGCGGGCCGTGCCGGCGCCGGGCACGGTCACGGTCGCGCCGGTCAGGTAGCCGGCCTTCTCGCGCAGGGCCACCCCGGCGCCGTCGGTGAGGGTCAGGGCGCCGCCGGCCCCCACCTTCGCGCCCTGAAACGCGGGCGCGGCGCGCACCGGGGCCGCCTGGGCCCCCACCTGGGCGTGGGCCGCGCCGGACAGGGCCGCCAACGCGCCCAGGACGAGGAAAGATCGGGCAAAGTGGGTCATATGCCCGACATCCTACTCCGGCCGCCCGGAGACGCCCCTCCCCCTAAAGGAAGGTGGGGCAAAGGGCCACCTAGACCCCTTCCCCCACCCGTGTTCTACCCCCCACTCACCAGAAGTTGCCGATCCGGAAGTGGAACTTGCCGCGGGAGGCCTCGGTGTTGCTGGGGCTGAAGCCGTAGTCGAAGCGCAGGCTGGGAAGCTTCGTGCCGCCGATGCCTAGGTTGAGCTGCACACCCGCACCCACCCCGTAGGCGCTGCTCATGGCCGAGCTGCTGTTCCAGGCCGCGCCGTAGTCCGCGAAGACCACGCCGTAGATGCCCTGGGCCACGCTGCCGCTGAGGCCGAAGTCGTGGCGGTACTCCACGCTGGAGGTGAGGTAGCTCGTGCCGAACAGCTGGCCGTCGCTCAGGCCGCGCAATTCGCGCGACGCAAGCGGGTTGCTGCCCCCGATGTAGTAGCCGGTGCCGCTGGGGAAGCTGCCGAAGCTCGTGCCGGCGTTGACGCGCGCGGCCAGGGCGTCGCTGTAGGTCTCGGTGCCGAAGGAACGCGGTACCTTGCGCCCGAAGCCGTAGTACCCGCTGACGCCGGCCTCGGTGTCGGTCCAGCTCAGGGGGTTGCTGCCCGCTGCGCCGAAGTTGTAGGCGACCAGCCCGCTGGCGCGCACCCCCCGGCCGGGGAACTCGGGGCTGTCTGTGTTGTCGTAGCCCAGGCTGCCCTCGAAACGGGTGGTGCGGTTGCTCTGGGGCAGCAGGGCCGTGGCGGCGGCGTCGGTGGTCGTGCTCGCCTCGCCGTCACGCAGGTTTTCCAGGTAGTAGGTCTTGTAGTTGAAGGACGTACCGATGGCCGCGCTGAGGTTGGGCGTGATGTTGCGCCCCAGGTTCAGGCTGAAACCGGTGGTCCGCACGGTGTAGTCGCGCCCCGTGTCGGTCTGGGTGCTGTCGAGGATGGCCTGGTTGCCGCCCACCGAAGTGCCCGCCGCGACCGTCAGGCTGGTGCGGTTGGTGCGGAAGTCCCCGAAGTTCAGGTCCAGCCAGGGGATCGTGTAGTTGACGTTGCCCGCGAGGTTCTGGCCGGCATCGTTACGCAGCGCCGTGACCGAGAAACCCGCCGTGTGGCCCAGGCCGAAGGCGTTGGGGAACTGGTAGCCGAGTTCGCCCGAAATCCCGGTGAGGCTGTCGTAGGCCGCCGAGAGCGACAGGGGAATGCCGCGCACGCCGCTCTCGCTGAGCTGGATGACGTAGGTGATGTTCTCGGGCGTCTGGGCGTCGCTGCGGGCGTTCACGCCGGTCACGGTGACGTATCCCAGGCGGCTGATGCGCCCCAGGGCGTCCTGGGTCTCGGTGAGGTTGAAGATTCCGCCCGCGGTGGGCAGCTCGCGCAGGATCACGCGGTCCTGGGTGCGGTGCTCGCCCTGCCACTGGAGTTCGTAGCCCACGAGGCGCACTTCGCGCAGGTTGAAGGTCAGGACGCCGTCCTTGAAGGTGATCGCGTCACGGGTGCTGATCTCGTAGCCGGCCTTGCGGTAGGCGTCGCGCACGGCCAGAAAGTCGTCCTGCGCGAGCTGGGGCGAGTACACGTCGCCCGCCTTGGTCTTCACGGCGGCCGCCAGCGTGGCGGTGGGAACACGGGTGTTGCCACTGAAGACGATGCTCTTGACCGGCCCGCTCTCGACCCCGGCCGAGCCGAACAGTACGGTGACCTGCGCCGGGTTCTGGGGATTGGGCTGCAGCGCGAAGCCCACCGGCTTGCCGGTCCGGTTGGCGAGGGTCCGCACGTCGGCTTGGAGCTTGGCGAGCGTGAGGGGCTGCCCGGTCTGGGTCTGGAGACCGGCCGAGGTCACGTCCGCGCCCAGCGGCGAGACGTCGATATCCGAGACGCGGCTTTCGAGGACGCTGACCTTCAGCACGCCGTTTTGCAGCGAGATGCCCTGGGGGTTGAGGCCCGACTGCACGTAGCCGGCTGCCATGTAGGCCTGCTCCAGCGCGTCGGCCGCCGCGAAGAAGGTCTGGCTAGTGAACTTGCGGGCGTCGTACAGCGGCTTGAAGATGGCGCTGATGGTCGCGGCCGGCAGCAGCGTGTTGCCCTCGACCTCGATCCGCGAGATGGGCGCGGTCTCGTCTACGACGAAGTTCACCGTGACGCTGCCGTCGGTGTTCGTCTTGACCTCGGTGCTGATGCTGGGCACGAAGGGGAAGCCCTGCTGGCGGTAGTTCTCGGCCAGCGCCTCCTTGGCCTGGTCGACGCGCTGGGTGTTGAGGGTCGCGCCGGGGGCGATGTTCAGCAGTTCGGCGATGCTGCTCTTGAACTGGTCACCGGGCAGAAAGGTCAGTCCGCTCGCCTCGACCGCGCTGATGGTCGGGTTGGGCACCACGGCGATGCTCAGCACGTCGCGTCCCGAGACGGTGCGCAGTTCGGCCACGGCCGACTTGAAGTAGCCGGTGGCCACGACGTCCTGCTCGACCTGGCGCAGGTTGACGCTCGAGAGCGCCGCGCCCGGCTGCACGTTCAGGCTGGCCCGCACGAAGTTGGCGAGCAGGTCGGTGGTTCCGGTGACGGTGATGTCCTGCACCGTGCCGGCCTGCTGGGCGAAGGCGGGGGCGCTGAGGGCGAGGGTCACGGCGAGCGTCAGGGGGTGTCGCATGAAGGGGGTCTCCTAGAGTGGCCCGGAAGGGGCTGGGCGAAACGGGCGGCGAAGAAGGGAAACGGAGCACGCGGCACGTTTGCCGAGGTGGGGAACCCGCAGGGTCTGGTGTGAAGCCCCGGACACCGGCCGGCCCCGGAACACGGGGAGCCGGCCCACGGGGGTGCGAGCGTCACACTTGCCCACCGCGCACTGAGAAGGATGAAGTTCAGTTGACTCGGGGCTCACGCTTGCCACGCGCGCCTTGCCGGCAGCCTCAACGTTCGCCGGTCTGCTGGGTGGTACTGACCTCGCCGCTGCGCCCCCCCTGGGTGGCCGGACTCTGGGGGGCTCCGTGGGCGCCGCTGCCGGTCATCATCAGGCCCAGCTCGGTCTCGGTGGCGTGCGCGGCGTCCATCTCACCGGCGATCTTGCCCTCGTACATGACCAGGATGCGGTCCGAGAGGTTCATGATCTCGCCCAGGTCGGCGCTGACGAGCAGCACGGCGAGGCCCTGGTCACGCGCCTCGACGATGCGGGCGTGGATGAACTCAATGGCCCCGATGTCCACCCCGCGCGTGGGCTGGCTGGCGACCAGGATCTTGGGGCCCTTGCGCATCTCGCGCGCCACGATGAGCTTCTGGGCGTTGCCGCCCGAATAGCGCCCAGCCTGGAGCGAGGTGCTGCGCGGCCGCACGTCGTACTTCTCCGAGAGGTCGCGGGCATTCTGCTCGATCACGTCGCGGTTCAGGAAGCCCAGCCTTCCGGCGAAGGGCGCGCGGTCCTGCTCGCCCAGAATGAAGTTCTCGGCGGTGGTCATGTCCAGCACCAGCCCGCGCTCGTTGCGGTCCTCGGGAATGTGCGACAGTCCCGCCGCCTCGACCTCACGCACGCCGCGCGCCCCCTGGCCCAGGTAGGTGACCGTACCGCTGTAGGGCTGCAGGCCGGTGATCGCCTCGACGAGTTCGCTCTGGCCGTTGCCCTCGACCCCCGCGATCCCCACGATCTCGCCGGCGCGCACGCCGAAGCTCACGCCGTCCACCGCGTTGCCGTGCCCGCCGCGCACGACCACGTCCCGGACGTCGAGCGCCACGTCGCCGGGGCGCGCGGGGGTCTTGGCGACCCGCAGGCTCACGTCGCGGCCGACCATCATCCTGGCCAGGATTTCGGTGGTGGCGCCCTGCGAGGGAATCGAACCGATCATCTTGCCGTCGCGGATCACGCTGATGGTATCGCTGATGTGCAGCACCTCGTGCAGCTTGTGGCTGATGAAGATGACCGCGTTGCCGCTCGCCGCATACTGGTTTTTCAGGAAGTCGAACAGCTCGTCGGTCTCGCTGGGGGTCAGGACGGCCGTCGGCTCGTCGAGAATCAGGATGCGCGCGCCCCGGTAGAGGGTCTTGAGGATCTCGACCTTCTGCTGGCGGCCCACCGGCAGGTCGCCCACCAGGGCGTCGGGGTTCAGGCCGAAGTTGAAGCGGGCGATGAGTTCGGCCACCTTCTTGCGCGCTGCGCCGTAGTTGATGGACGTGCCGGAGGTCGGCTCGGCGCCCAGGATCACGTTCTCGGTGACGGTCAGGGTATCCACGAGCTGAAAGTGCTGGAACACCATGCCGATGCCGCGCGCGATGGCGTCAGCGGGGCTGGAGAAGGCCGCCGGCTGGCCGTCCACCACGATCTCGCCGCTCGTGGGCGGCTGGGCACCGTACACGATCTTCATCAGGGTGCTCTTGCCTGCGCCGTTCTCACCGCACAGCGCGTGGACACTGCCCCAGTTCACCGAGAGGCTGATGTCGTCGTTGGCCAGCACCAGGGGAAAGCGCTTGGTGATGCCGCGCAGTTCCAGTGCGGGGGCGCCGCTCCGGGCCGGGTCCGGCGCGGGCGAATGGGATGGAACGGTCATGCCCCACAGTGTAATGGCACGCCGCACGCCCGAAACTGGCCTGTGACCCTGCTGCGGCCGTCCGCCCCCGCACCGCCCGCAGCCGACCTGACACAATGTGAGCATGGACTCTTTATGGCTGGCCGTGACCAATCTGGGCCGGGACGAGGTCTTCATCGCCGTTCTGGCGCTGTATACCCTGCTGGTCAACCCCCGCGGCGGCCGCCACCTGGGCGTCGCCTTTGCGCTGAGCTACCTCGTGAACACTGCCGTGAAATTCGGCCTGGACCTGCCGCGTCCCTTTACCAGTGATCCTTCGGTCGCCTCGGAAGCGGCCCGGCGCACCGCGCTGGGGCCAGGCCTGCCCAGCGGACACACCCAGATGGCCGCGACCCTGTGGCTCGGTATGGCCGCGCAGGTCCGCCGGGGCTGGTTCTGGGGCGTGGCGGGCGCACTCGTGGCGCTCATCGGGGCGTCGCGTCTGCTGCTGCACGTGCACTACCCCTCCGACGTGATCGTGGGGCTGGCACTGGGGCTGGGCTTCGCGTTTCTGGCCGCCGCCTTTCCCTTTCCCGAACAGGGGCTGGGGCGCTGGGTGCCGGCGGGCGTCCTCGTGCTCATCGCCGCCTTCTTGCCGGCGGGCACGCCGCGCGAGTACGGCACCGCCCTGGGCCTGATGGCCGGGTTCTGGGCCGCGCGCCCCGACTTCACGCCGCCGCGCGACTGGGCCGGGCGCGTGATCGTCGGCGTGGTGGGGTTGGCCATCATCTTCGCGGCGTATTTCGTGCTGGGCGCGCTGCCGCAGAGCCTCAAGGACATCGGGGTGGTGAGGGCGCTGCGTTACGGCGCCCTGGTCCTGGTCGCCGTACATGCCGTGCCGCTCGTGCTGCGGCGCTGGCTGCCCGTACAGGTGGCCGTGCCGGTCACGCCGCCCCTCGCTTCGGGCGTACGCTAGGCGCCGGGCACAGCAGGACAGAGGCGGCGGGCATCCTTTTCCGGATGCCCGCCGCCCTATCGCACCTGTTCCTCAGTCGAGGGTGAAGTCGATGACGGGCGGCGCGGCCGGTTTACTGCCCGGGGTCGCAGCGGCCGGCGCAGTCCTCGCCGGCCCGGCCTCGTCCGGGACTTCCGGCTGTCCGGCAATGGGGGCCACCGGAGGCGCCGCGCTGGACGGGTCGCCAGGTTTGACCCAGCGGGTACCCAGCAGGGCGGGGCCGACCGGCGCAGCGGGGCGGGCCGGTAGGGGCGGGCTGGCGGCACGGTGAGCGGCGTGCAGGATGGTGTCGACGTCCAGCCGGCTCAGGATGCCCTTTTGTTCCAGGGTGCTCAGGATCGCCAGGGCCAGCTTGCGGGCGTATTCGCCCTCGTTGCGGGGCGGCGGCGTGGGGGTGGGGCCGGTGGTCATGGGCCACCAGCGTAGCGCGGCCCCGGCGGCCGGGGGTGAGGGGGCGCCGCCTCTGGGCCGGGCGGCCCCGTCCCCTCCACAGGAACATGCGTCTGGATCAACAATCGGGAAGCGCAAGAGTGATATTCTTGGGAAGTCTGACATGGTGGCCCGAGGAACGCGATACGGCCCCTGCTTCCCGACGCTCTGAACAGAACAGACCGTGCCAGGCGCGGCGGCGAAGTGGGAATTTGAGGAGGACCGAGGAATGTATAAGGGAAGAGAGGGGCAGTGGGCCTTCTTGCTCCACCGCCTGTCCGGGCTGGCGATTTTGCTGTACCTGATGCTGCACGTGCTGAGCATCGGCTCGTTCCTTTTCGGCGAGCGGGTGTATATGGCGATTCACGAACTGTATGACCTGTGGGTCTTCCGGATCGGGCTGGTGGGCGTCGTGGGGGCTGTGGTGTACCACTCCTTCAACGGCCTGCGCATCATCGCGATGGACATGACCGGCTTCGGCGTGGCCTATCAGCGCCAGATGTGGTACGGCGTCCTGGTGATCAGCGTGCTGGCGACCGGCTACGCGGCCCTGCGCCTGTACCCGCGCCTCGTGGGGGGCTACTGATGATCCGCGCACGAACCTTTATGGACGCCCGGCAGCAGTCGCACTCCAACGCCGAACTGAACTGGTGGATCTTCATGCGCATCAGCGGCCTGATCCTGATGTTCCTGGTGCTGGGGCACGTCTACATGACCTTCGTGCAGGTGAGCGAATCCGACGCGACCTTCGACGCGGTGGTCAGCAAACTGGGCAACCCCGCCTGGAAGCTCTACGACTGGCTGATTCTGGGCCTGGCGCTGATGCACGGCGGCAACGGCGCGCGCTACGTCATCGACGACTACGTGCGCTCGCGCCCCAACCGCGCCTGGGTGCGCAACACCTTCTTCACGGTGCTGGCGCTGCTGTTCGTGTTCGGCACCGTGGGCCTGTTCGCCATCTGAACGCGGCCCACACGACGCTCACCGCCTTCGTCATTCGTCGCATCCGTTACGGCGCGAACAGGCGAAGCGTGATTTAAAGGAAAGACTATGCATCATCGTTATGACGTTCTGGTTGTCGGGGCGGGCGGCGCAGGCCTGATGGCGGCGCTGTACGCGGCCAAGGGCAACGTGTCGGTCGCCTGCATCAGCAAGCTCTACCCCACCCGCTCGCACACCGGCGCGGCGCAGGGCGGTATCGGCGCGGCCCTGGGCAACGTCGCCGAAGACCACTGGGAATGGCACATGTTCGACACGGTCAAGGGCGGCGACTACCTGACCGACCAGGACGCGGCCGAGGTGTTTTCCAAGGACATCATCGACGTCGTGTACGAACTCGAGCACATGGGTCTGCCCTTCTCGCGCACGGCGGACGGCAAGATCGCCCAGCGCAAGTTCGGTGGGCACACCCGCGAGTTCGGCAAGGCCGCCGTCGAGCGCAGCTGCTACGCCAAGGACCGCACCGGCCACATGATCCTCCAGACGCTGTACCAACAGAACGTCAAGGCCGGCACGCTGTTCTTCAACGAGTTCCACGTCACCGACCTCCTCATCGAGGACGGGCGCTGCCGGGGCGTCGTCGCCTACGAGCTCTCGACGGGCGAACTGCACACCTTCCACGCCAAGGCCGTGATTCTGGCGGCGGGCGGCTATGGACGCATCTTCAAGATCACGTCGAACGCCGTGACCCTGACGGGCGACCTCATGAGCATCTACTACCGCAAGGGCCTGCCGCTCGAGGACATGGAGTTCTACCAGTTCCACCCGACGGGCCTCGCCAAACTGGGTATCCTGGTCACGGAAGGCATCCGCGGCGAGGGCGGCATCCTGCGCAACGAGGGCGGCGAGCGCTTCATGGAGCGCTACGCGCCGACCATCAAGGACCTCGCGCCGCGCGATATCGTCTCGCGCAGCATCATCACCGAGATTCGCGAGGGCCGGGGCGTAGGCCGCGACAAGGACGCCGTGAACATCGACCTGACGCACCTGCCGCGCGAGGTCATCGAGGGCAAGCTCGCCGAGATCACGGACCTGGCGCGCACCTATCTGGGGCTTGACCCAGTCAAGGACCTCGTGCCGATCCAGCCGACCGCGCACTACGCGATGGGCGGCATCCCGACCGACCTCAACGGCCTGTGCCTCTCGGACGGCAACGGCGGCTCGGTCGAGGGGTTGTACGCGGCCGGCGAACAGGCGTGCGTGTCGCTGCACGGTGCCAACCGTCTGGGCACCAACAGCCTCGGCGACCTCGTGGTGTTCGGCCGCCGGGCGGGCATCTACGCTGCGCAGTACGCCCGCCAGGTCGAATTCGCCGACCTGCCCGAAGACCCGCAGGCCGAGAGCCGTGCTCTGTTCGACTCGCTGCGCCAGGGCACCGGCAAGGAGAACGCCGCCGTGATCCGCAAGGAGTTGCAGGAGTCGATGATGAATAACGTCGGCATCTTCCGCAACGGCCCGGACATGGAAAAGCAGGTCGACATCCTGAAGGACCTCAAGGCGCGTTACCGCAACGTGACGGTCGGCGACCCCAGCAAGCGCTACAACAGCGAACTGATCGAGGCGATGGAACTGGGCTTTGCCCTGGACTGCGCCGAGGCCATGACCGCCAGCGCCCTGAACCGCACCGAGTCGCGCGGCGCGCACGACCGCGAGGACTTCACCGAGCGCAACGACGTGGACTGGCTCAAGCACACCATGGCCTACAAGGACCTGGACAAGCCCGGTAACGTGCTCATCGGTTACAAAGACGTGGCCCTCAAAGGCTTTACGCGGGCCTTTGAGCCCAAACCGCGCGTCTACTGAACCGCGCCTCTTTCCCGCCATCACCCTCCGTAAAGGACGGTTTCTGAAATGCCCGAACTTTTTCCTCCTACCAACTCCACCCAGTCGGCGCCCCAACCGGGCGTGCCGATGCTCAAGGTCAAGGTCAAGATTCTGCGCTTCAACCCCGAGACCGACAAGAAGGCGCACTGGGAGACCTACGAGGTCGAGGCTCAGCCCAGCGACCGCGTCCTGGACGTGATTCACCAGGTCAAGTGGTTCATCGACCCCAGCCTAGCCCTGCGCCGGTCGTGCATGCACGGCATCTGCGGCAGCGACGCCATGCTGATCCAGGGCCGCAACCGCCTGGCCTGCAAGACGCTCGTGCGCGACGTGATCAAGAAGAGCGGCGACACCGTTACCGTCGAGCCCATTCGCGGCCTGAAGGTCGAGAGGGACCTCGTCGTGGATATGGAGCCCTTCTTCGACTCGTACAAGGCGATCATGCCGTACTTCATCAACGAGTCGCCGGCGCCCGCCACCGAGCGCGTCCAGTCCGAAGAGCAGGCCGAGCGCATGGCCCACTCCTCGAACTGCATCCTGTGTGCGTGCTGCACGACCTCCTGCCCGATCTTCTGGGTCAACGGAAGCTACATCGGGCCGGCCAGCATCGTGCAGGCGCACCGCTTCATCTTCGACAGCCGTGACCAGGCGACCAATCAGCGCCTGAACATCATGAACCAGAATACTGGGGTCTGGCGCTGCCGCACTGCCTACAACTGCACCGAAGCGTGCCCCCGCGACATCCCGATCACCCAGCTCATTGAGGAAGTCAAGCGCGCCGTGATGTACCAGCAGGCGTAAGCAGGACACACGACAGCGGCGCGGAGGCCTTGAGCCTCCGCGCCGCTCTCCTGTCGGGCGCTCAGAATTGCAGAGCGTACTTCGCGCCGTCGCTGCCCACACAGTCGCCGATGCCGTGCTCAGTCGCGTCCACGGTGAGGGTGCAGGTCAGGGTGCTCGGCGAGGCGCCCAGCGTCCGGGCGATGAGGTTGCCGGTGCGCGAGGCCACGGCGACCGGTCCGTTCGCCGGGGTGTCCAGGCGTGTGCCCCAGCCCAACGCGCCGTCACCGTCCAGACGGGTGCCGCCGCCGAAGCCCAGGCTCAGGCCCCAGCCGGCGGGCAGCGGGCCGACCACACCGCCGCTGACAATGGCCGTGCGCCCGGTGTAGGCCTGCGACCCGATGCGGATCACCACGTTGTCGCCCGCCGAGCCGTTGACGTAGCCGGGACGCAGGGTGCCGCGCGTGAAACTCACGGTGCCCTCCTCGCCGGTCTGGCCGTTCACGATGCGGCCCGTGACCGGCCCGGTCATCGTCGGCGCGCAGGAGGCCAGGAGACAGGCGGCAGCGGCACTCAGGAACAGGGGGGCGAGCTTCATCATCGTTGCAGTGTAGTGGGGAGGCCGGACCACGCGGTGAGCGCCGTCCTCATGGCCGCCCCATCACTGCGGGCCGGCTTAGGGCTGAGGCGTACTCGTCACGACCTCGTGCATCTCCAGCACGTTGGGCCCGCTGAAGGCCTCGCGGGGCAGCGAGCCGCTGCGGGCGTGGCCCTGCCGGAAGGCGTCACTCTGAGTCCAGGCCTCGAAGGCCTCGCGGCTTTCCCAAAAGGTCAGGACGACGAAGGGTTCGCCCTCCTTGGTGGGGCGCAGCACGTGGTTGGCGACGAAGCCGGGCATGCCGTCCACCAGCCCCGCGCGCTCACGGAAACGCTCGGCGAACTGGTCGTGGTACTCGGGGTTGACATAGATGCGGTTGGCGACGGTGATCATGGGGTTCCTCCCTGTCGGGTCTCGAAGGTGTGGACGAAGGCTTCCTGCCCGGCCGTCTCGATCGTACCGGGCCGCGCGCGCCGCACGAGAGCGACCGCCTCCGTGGCTCCCAGTCCACCCTGCACGAGCAGGCACGCGGCGGTCAATCCCGCGCGGCCCAACCCCCCCCGGCAGTGCACGACCACCCGGCGGCCGTCGAGCAGCGCGTCCATGAGTTCGTCGAGCAGCGCCCCGAAGGCGGCGAGGTCCTGCGGCACCTCCCGGTCGGGAATGGGGCAGGGCGCGAGCACGATGCCTCGGCGCGCAGCTTCCTCGTGGTAGCCCCCCATGTTCAGCAGCTCGAACTCGAACTCCTCGATGAGGGGGGCAAGGACACTCACGCCCTCTGCGGCCAGCACGCGGAAATCCTCGGCCATGTCGCGGCTGTGCGTGACGCCGGGATGCAGCAGACTCACGCCCTGCTTGCCCGGCGCGAAGGTGAGACCCAGACGCCCCGGCCACAGCGAGGTATCGGCCCAGTCGATGCGCAGCGGTCCACTCATGGCGTCACCGGCTCTCCGCCAACCAGCGCGCGGCGTCCAGCGCGTGGTAGGTGATGATGGCGTCGGCCCCGGCGCGGCGCATCCCGATCAGGGTTTCGAGGACCGTGCGGCGCTCGTCCATGAACCCGAGCTGCGCGGCCGCCTTGACCATCGCGTACTCGCCCGAGACGTTGTAGGTGACGAGCGGCAGGTCGAACTCGTCGCGCAGCAGCTTGAGCACGTCGAGATACGCCAGTGCCGGCTTGACCATGAGGTAGTCGGCGTCCTCGGCCACGTCCAGCCGGGCCTCGCGCAGCGCCTCGCGGTAGCCGCCCGCCGGGTCCATCTGGTAGCTGGCGCGGTCGCCCACGCTGGGGGTGCTGCCCGCCGCGTCGCGGAAGGGGCCGTAATAGGCGCTGGCGTACTTGACCGCGTAGCTCATGATCGGCACGTGTCCGAAGCCCGCCTCGTCCAGCCCGGCGCGGATGGCCGCCACCTGGCCGTCCATCATGGCGCTGGGGGCTACGACGTCCGCCCCGGCACGGGCCTGCGAGACGGCCGTGCGCGCCAGCAGCTCCAGCGTGGGGTCGTTGTCCACCGTCCACCCGCCGTCACCGACCTCGCACAGCGGGCCGCAGTGGCCGTGGTCGGTGTACTCGCACAGACAGGTGTCGGCGATGACGGTCAGTTCGGGGAGAGCGGCCTTGATGGCGCGGGTCGCCCGCTGGATCACGCCTTCGTCGTCGTAGGCGCCGCCGCCCAGCGCGTCCTTGGCATCCGGAATCCCGAAGAGGATCACCGAACGGATGCCCAGCGCCAGCGCCGCGCGCGCCGACTCGACCGCGCTGCCGATACTGTGGCGCATGACACCGGGCATGGTGGCGACCGGCGTGTCGTCCTGGCGCTCGTGCACGAACATCGGGTGGATGAGGTGCGCGGGCGCGAGCGTGACCTCGCGTGTCAGGGCGCGCAGCGCGGGGGTGCGGCGCAGCCGGCGGGGCCGCTGGGCAGGCAGGGGAAGACTCATGCCCACAAGGCTAGCGCGGGGCGGCAAGGCAGACGCCTACCGGGGCGACAATGGCCTCGCTGGGACGTCCGCCGCCCACACCCTCTCAAGAGCCGAAGCACGGGCAGCCCGCGACCGAAAAGATGGGTCCTCAGCGGCCAAGTAGCCTCTACTTCCCCTCCCCGATCAGGGTCAGGCCCAGCAGCGCCGGGTTGGCTCCCTTGCCCTCGCTCACCAGAGTGACCGACTTGATGACGGCCTCGGGGCGAGGGTTGATCCACTCCAGCACCGGCACGGCAACCGCGAGGCCGTCGCGGGTCTTGCCGCTCCAACCGGGCGCCGGAATCATGCTCGTGGCTTCAGTGTCGGTCCAGGCGCGGATATGGCGGCCGTATTCGAGAGGCTGGGTGAGGCGACGGCCGTCGGCATACTCGATCTCGTAGCGCCCCACGACCTCACGGTTCAGCGCGGCGGTCCAGCCGGTCGTGTGCAGGAAGGCCAGGGCGTCGGCCTTGCGCCCCAGGTCCACCGTCACGCGCTCGGGGAGGTCTTTGGCAGCGGCGCGCGACCCGCGCAGCATGACCGCGCCCGAGACGGCGAAGGTGTAAGCCCCGATGCGCGTGGTCCCGCGTGGCAGGTTCCGCAGGTCGGTGTCCGGCCCCTTGAGAATCCAGCCCTTGCCCTCGTCGGTCAGTGGGCGCGTGACCAGCGGCGTCAGGTCGGCGAGGTACCCGGTCTGGGCGCGGTAGGCCGTGGGCTGGTAGAGGTCGCGGTACAGGCCCTCGGCCCCGGTCAGGGTGGGGGCCGCCGGGTTCCAGAAGGCGGCGGCGCCGCGCACGTAGGCCACGCCCTGGTTCGCCGCACCGTCCCAGATGCTGGGGTTGCCGAAGTAGCCGGTCCAGCGGGTCTGGATCATACCGGCCGCGCCCGCCTGCACGCTGCCCTTCGCCAGCGCCTCGGCATTGCCGGGGTCGGCCCAGCTCGCGCCCAGGACCGGAAAGCCCAGCGTCTTGATCTGGCCCAGCAGCGCGCTGCCGGTGCCGGGAATGTAGTTCCAGTACGCCACCTGGATGTCTTTGGGCAACCGGGCAGGCAGGGTGGCGATCACCGAGTCGGAAAAGGCCACGTCGTGCCACATCATCGTGCCGACGTTCAGGGCCTTCAGCTCGCCGTGCAGCCGCAGAACATCATCCACGAACAGTTTCTCGAAGCCGGCGGCCCTGCCGTTCGCGCGCGCCGGAAAGCGGTCGCGGTTGCGTACCTCGTCATGGCCGATGTGCAGCCGCGTGGGCCGGAAGGTCTCGACCGCCTCTTTCAGGATGGGCACGACGACCCGTGAGTAGGTCGCCGGGTTCAGTGTGTCGTAGGCGTAGGGCTCCTTCGAGTCAGGGTCCTGGGCGAGATCGAGATTCTTGCCGCCGTAGAACATCCAGCCCGTGTGCCCCAGCGTCTCGATGAGGGGAATGGGTTCCAAGCCGTAACTGCGCGCCAGATCGGCCACCCGCCGAGCCTCGGCCTTGGTCGCGCCGCCGGGGTGCGCGAACCCGCCCGCACGCGCCGTGTCCCACTGCACGTAGTTGCTCATGACGAGTACGGCGTTATACTTCAGCGCCGCGAGCATCGGGATCAGGCGGTCGTTGACGCCCTGGCTGGAGCTGTCGAGGTAGATCATGGCGACGCGTGTGGACAGACCGGGCCGGTCGCTGATGCGTGCGAAGCGCAGGCCCTGAGGCGTCAGGAGCTGCCGGAGCGTCTGTGCGCCCGCGTAAGCCCCGCGCGCGTCGGCGCCGACCACGTATGCGCCCCCCGCCTCGACCCACAGCACGTACCCCTCAGGACCGCTGGCGGTCAGTCCGGCCGCCTGCACCTTCGCGGCCAGGGCAGGGTCGGCCAGCGTGCCCACCGTAACGGCGGCCCCGGTGCCGGAAGCGTCGGCCAACGTCTGACCCAGCCGCGTCTGCCACTCGGCGCGCAGGTCGCGGGCGGCCCAGCCGAGTTCAGGCGCCGTGCCGACCAGCTTCAGGCCCAGGCCCGCCAGGGGCAGCGTCCCGGCCGGAAAGCTTGCCTGCTGCGGCGTGGGCACCAGCGTCGCGGCCGGGACCTGCGCGCGGGCCTGGGCAGTGGGCGTCAGCGTGACGGGCGCCGCCTGCGCCGCGCCGGCCAGCAGGGCCGCAAGCAGGGGCCAGAAGGGCAGGTGGTTCATTGCCCGCCATTGTGTCGCGCGGGTAGGGAGGGTGGGTGAGGACCGGGCGCAAAGAGGGGGCGGCGGGGTCTCCCCCGCCGCCCCCTGCCTGGCCTCCGGCTTTACAGGCTCGCGTTCCAGGACTTCACGATGTCGTCCATCGCAGCCTTGACGGTCTTGGTGCCGGCCATCGCGGCCTCGATGTTGTCCTTGAAGACCTTGTTCAGTTTGCTGGCGTCGGGATACACCAGGGTCAGGTCCTTGGCCTTCTTCAACTCGGTGCTGGCGACCAGGCGGCCCTGGCTCACGGCGTCGCTGCCCCCCTGCTTGAAGAACTTGTCGGTGCTGGCCTTCACCGTGCTCGGGAAGGTCGTCTTGGTGGCGCGCGAGAAGGCGAGCTGGTTGACGTCGTTCGTCAGGAACAGCGCGAGCTTCTGGGCGGCGGCCGGGTCACGCACGCCCTTGGGTACGGTGAAACCCATCAGGCCCGTGTGGATGACGTTGCCCGCGATGTTGATGGGATAGGGCGCGACCTTCGTCTTGCCGTATACGTCTTTGTTGTCGTTCTCGACGCGCAGGATGAACTGCGGCCCCGTGATGAGCATCCCCAGCTTGCCGGCCGAATACAGCTCGGTGGCGGCCGTGTAGCCCCGGCGCATGGTGTCCTCGGGGATATAGCCCTTCTTGTACAGGTCGACGTACTGCTGCACGAGCGCGATGTGCTGCGGGCTGTTGAACACGGCCTTGGCGCCGGCCTTGTCGAGCACCGGCAGACCCGCTTCCTGGAACAGGTACAGCATGTTGATGCCGTTGATGTTCGGCATGAAACCGTACATGCCGGTCTTGTCCTTGATCTGCTTGGCGGCGGCCATCAGCGTCTGGATGGTGCGCGGGGGGTTGTTGGGGTCCAGTCCCGCCTTCTTGAAGATGTCGGTGTTGTAGGCAACCACCTTAGGCGACCAGTACCACGGCACGCCCACGACCTTGCCGTCAATGGTGAAGGTCGAGAGGGTGTTGGCGAAGTACAGCTTCTTCTGGGCGTCGGTCAGGGTCATGGGCGAGAGGGCGCCCTGCTCGGAGAGCTTGACGACCATGTCCGACGACAGGTTCACGGCGGCGGGCGGGCGACCCGAGGCGACGGCGGCCAGGAGCTTTTGCTCCATCGCGTTGGCGGGCACGTCCACCCATTTGAGCTCCACGTTCGGATTTTCCTTCTCGAACTGCGTGACCAGCCGGTTCATCTCGTCGTTGAACAGGGGCGCGAGGCTGATGGTCCAGAATTCCAGCTGGGTCTTCTGGGCGGCGGCGGTGCTGGCGGCGAGTAGGGCAGCGGTAATGAGAAACTTCTTCATGTCTTCTCCTTGACAGTGGGGGGGTGCGGGGGATGTGACTGTCACTGTAGCGCGGGCCGCGCCGCCCCGGCTGAGAACCCACTCGGCCGGGGCGGCCTTTTCCGGGCCGCTCCGGACCTGGCTCACCCCGCGCACTGGGCCCTTGCCCCGGTCCCTGCCTGGCTCCACGCGTGCCCGATTGCTCTAGGCTGGGCCGCGTGACCACACCCGAACCGCTTCCCTCTCCCGGCGCGCTGACGATGGTGGACCTTCCCGGCCCGGTGCTCGATGCCGACACGGCCGCGCATCTGCGGCGCTGGGGCGTGGGCGCGGTATGCCTGTTCGGCAAGAACGTGCAGTCGCCGGAACAGCTCCGGACGCTGTGCGCCGACCTGCGGGAGGTGCTGGGCGAGCACGCCCTCATCGCCCTGGATCACGAGGGTGGAGCCATCCTGCGCCCACACTTCTGGCCTTTCGTGCCGAGTGCCATGAGCCTGGGCGCCGCCGCCGACCCCGCCCTGACCGGGGAGATGAACGCGGTGCTGGCGCGGCAGCTACGGGCCGTGGGGGTCAACTGGAACTTCGCGCCGGTCCTCGACGTGAACGTGAACCCCGCCAACCCGGTGATCGGCGAACGGGCCTACGGGTCCGACCCGGCCCTCGTCACGCGGCATGGCCGGGCGGCGCTGGCCGGCCACGCGCAGGAAGGCGTGGCTGCCTGCGTCAAACACTTTCCGGGGCACGGCGACACCTTCCAGGACAGTCACCTGACCCTGCCGCGCGTGGACCGGCCGCGCACCGAACTGGACGCGGGCGAGCTGGCCCCCTTCCGCACCCTGCTGGACGTGACCCCGGCGGTGATGACCGCCCACATCATCTACCCCGCGCTGGACCCACAGCACCCGGCGACCCTCTCACGGCCTATCCTGACCGGACTGCTGCGCGACGAGTGGGGCTACGGCGGCGTCGTCGTGACCGACAGCATGGGGATGCAGGCCATCGACGCCCACTACGGCCGGGGTGAGGCAGGCGTACTCGCCCTGCGCGCCGGAGCGGATCTGGTCATGGCCCTGGGTCGCCGTGAGGCGCAGGAGGCGACCCTGGAGGCCATCGCAGCGGCGCTCCGGGCGGGCGAGATGCCGGACGCCGGGGCCAAATTGGGTCGCCTGCGCGCGCTGGCCCGGCAGTACCCCTCGCACGGCGGCCCCCTGCCCGACCTCGCGGCCGACCGGCCGGCCGTCGTCGAGGCCTGGGCACGCGGCCTGACCGGGTGGCGCGGCCCGGTGGCCCCACCGCCCGGCTCGCGGGTCCGGCTGGTGGCCCACCGCACCCCTGTGCGCGAGAACGTCAGCGAGGCCGGAGCCGACGCCGAGACCCTGGCCCGCGACCTGGGGACTGTCTACGACGTGGACCTGCATGCCTTCGAATCGCCGGACGCCCTGGATTGGGCGGCCCTGGGAAGCAGCGACGTGCCGGTGATCCTGGCGACCACCTTCCGACACCGGCAACCGGCGCTGCGCGGCGCGCGGCCGGACCTTCACCTCGCTCTGTACAACCCCTACGCCGTGCTGGACGTGGACGCCCCGGCCGTGCTGGCCTACGGCTTCCGGCCCGAAGCCCGCGCGGCGCTGCTGGGCTGGCTGCAGGGCGATCGGGACCTGCCGGGTACGCTGCCCTTCGGGGCATGACACCCCTACCCGGTGTCGGTGCGGAACTACAGCGCCCAGTGCTCTAGACAAACGCCTGCGTCTCCTGCTGGCCGCCGCGACTCTTCGCCTAGGTCCTAATCCAGCTTGCCGGTAAAGGTCCCTTCCCAGACGTTCAGGATGCGGCCCTCGTTGACGAGCAGCACCGCCGGATACTCCCCGATCCGCAGTTGCCGCGCGAAGGTGGTCGCCTCCTCACCGCGCCAGGGGGTCAGGCCGCCGGGCGCGGGAGCAGGCACGTCCTCGGCGTTCACAGCGCGGACCGGCAGGCCACTGGCCAGCAGGTCACGCCACAGTGGCCCCAGATCGCCGCAGTCGTGGGTATAGACCACGACCACTTCGCGCGCCGCACTCTGCCAGGGATGCGCCGGCAGCGTCTCGCCGAGGCGCACGCGGGCCTCCGCGCTCGGCGCGCCGAGGAGAAGCAGCAGCCCCAGCAGCGGCGCCCCGCGCCCGGTGGGCCGCTTCACGCGCGTGCCGGCCGGACGCCGGGAGTGGGCCAGAGGGCAGTCGGGAGGCGGGTCATGGGGCCGACTATGCCGTGTGGGCCGGACCGGAACATGATCCGGCCATGAGAGCCGCCATGCCCTGGCCTGCCCTCCTCAGAAGAACCCCGCCCAGGCAGGTGACCGGGCGGGGTCATGAGAACTCAAAGGACTTCAGGGGGTGGCGGGCGTCTTGGCCGGCGCGGTCTGGGTGCCTGCGGGCGGAGCCGGGGTGCTCGCCTGGGTGCGTACCAGCTTCAGGGCGTCGGGATCGGGCGTCTCGTCGCGCAGGGGCGCCGGGTTGGCGTCGGGCGCGTAGCCGGGCAACTGCTCGATCTCCACGCGGCGCTGCACGATATTCTGCGGCGGCGTGAACTCGGTGGCGATCAGGCCCGTCGTGCGGTCGATGCTCACGAGCTTGGTGCGCGGGTCTTCTCCCCCGGCCGAGAAGGTGGTCTCGCGGTACACGGGCGCCTGCCGGATTTCCTCGGGGGCGTCGGCGACCGCGCCCGAACGGTAGGCGGGCAGCACGCTGGCCAGCTGCACGTTGGGCAGGTAGCCGGGGTCCGGCGCGGGCGTGTAGGTGATACCGGGGGGCTGCTGGAACTGGGTGACGGTCTTGCCCTGGTGCGCGAGCTGCATCATGCGCCGCCAGATGGGCGCGTTGACATAACCCGAGTAGTAGGTGGTCGGCATGAAGCCGCCCTGCTGCTTGCCGACCCACACCGCGCCCGTGTAGAGCGGCGTGGTGCCCACGAACCAGAAGTCCTTGGGGCCGTTGCTGGTCCCGGTCTTGCCGGCCACGGGCCAGTCGCCGAACTTGGCGCGGCCCGCCAGTCCGCCCTGGCGCTCGGTAAGGTCGTTCACCACGCCCCGGATCAGGTCCAGGCCGGTCCAGGCATACTGCGGTGACCAGATGCGGTTGGGCTTGTTCGTCTCGTTGCTCACGTCGTACAGCACCTCGCCGCGCGCGTCGGTCACGCGGGTGACGTAGCGCGGCGCGTGGTACAGCCCGCCGTTCACGAAGGGCGCGTAGGCGGCCGCCATCTTGACCGGGGTGGTCTCGACCGCGCCGAGCGCCGCCGCGTAGCCGGTACCGTCGTTGGGGGCGATGTCCAGCGAGCGCAGCTTGGCGAAGAAGTTGTTCAGGCCGACGCGCTGCGCGAGGCGCACGGTCACGAGGTTCAGCGAGCGGTCGAGCGCCTCGCGGATGGTCATGTCGCGGTAGGAGGTCTTGCCCTCGTAGTTCTGGGGCTCGTAGACCCCGCCCTTGCAGCCCTCGCACGGCAGGCTGATGGGCCGGTCGGGCTCACGCAGGCTCTGTTCGGCGCCCTGCGAAAGCGCCGTGTTGTACAGCAGCGGCTTGATGGTCGAACCGATCTGGCGCTGGCCCTGCGCGGCGTTGTTCCAGTCGGGCGGCGGCTGGTTGCCGTTGAGCTTCTGCCCCACCATGCCCAGAACGTCGGCGGTGTAGGGGTCGATGACCACGGCCGCCAGCGTCGAGCCGTAGGGCAGGCCCTGACCGTCGCCGAGGTAGTAGCCGTACCGGGCTTCACGGCTGGCCGTCTCGACCGCCGCCTGCACCTTGGGGTCCAGGGTGGTGTAGACCCGCAGGCCGCCCGTGCCGTAGACCCGCTCGCGCCCGAACCGCTTGACGAGCTCCTGTTCGACCTGCCCCATGAAGTGCGGCGCGCGGGTGGCCCGGGCCGCCTCGAGTTCCTTGGCGCGGCGGTTCACGAGGGTGGCCCCCGTCACGTTACCTTTGGCGTCGTAGCTCACCTGCCAGCCACGCGGCTGGAGTTTTTCCTTCCAGGCGGCGTCGGCCTGCGTGTGCGTGATCCACTTGTCCTCGACCATGTGGTTCAGGACCGCCTTCATGTACGGCCGCATCGCCTTGTAATCGAAGTAACGGCCCGCGCTGGGTACCAGGACGGTCAGGTAGGCGCTCTGGGCCAGGGTGAGCTTGTCAGGGGTGGTCCGGAAATAGGCCTGCGCCGCCGAGTAGATGCCGTACAGCTCGACCGGTCCGCCGTCGCCCCAGTAGATGACGTTGAGGTAGTCCTGGAGGATCTCGGACTTGGTGAAGCTGCGCTCGACCTGGAGGCTGAGCATCCACTCCTTGATCTTGCGGTCGGGGGTGCGGGCCTGGTTGTACTCGTCAAGCAGCAGGGTGTTCTTGACGAGCTGATTGGTGAGGGTCGAGCCGCCCTGCACCTCCTCGCCCTGGGCCAGACGCTGCACCTGCCGCCCGATCCCCAGCGGGTCGAGGCCGTAGTGCTCGAAAAAGCGCCGGTCCTCGTTGCTGATCAGGGCCGCGATCATGTAGGGGCTGATCTCGTTGAGGCGGACAATGGTGCGGCTGATCGCCTGATCCCCGATGCGCGGAATCAGGTTGCCGAGCTGCGAGTTGTCGCGGGCGAAGACCTTCGTCTCGGCGCCCAGCGAGAGGCTGTCAAGCTGGCGGTAGTCGGGCAGCTCACGCGACCACTTGGTCACGTAGGTCGCGGCCACGCCCGCTCCGGCGACCAGCGCCGCGATGATCAGCGAGGTCAGGAATTTGAGAAAACGCAGGAAGAAGATCAATGCAGACTCCTTGGTCGTGCTCGTGACCGGGGGACCGTGTGCCGGTCGTCCGTCTCCCCAGCCGACCCGCCCCCGAAGTGGGGCCGCCGTAGCCCCGTAGCCGCGGCGGATTCAGGTGACGGGTGAACTGCGGCGGCTCTCGATGAGCTGGTTGACCCGGCCGCGCAGCAGCTTGCCCGACACCGGTTTGTGAACGACGTCGTCGGCGCCGACGAGCCGGGCATGGTCGCGGGTCTGCTCGTCGTCCATCCCGGTGAGCAGCAGCACGGGCGAGTTGCGGAGCCGCTTGATGCGCTTCACCCGTGAACAGATCTCGAATCCGTCCATGTGCGGCATCCGCACGTCAAGCAGCATCGCGTCGGGGGTGTGGGTCTGAAGGTATTCCAGGGCCGCCTTGCCGTCCTGAACCGTGATGATCTCGTGTCCGTCGGCCGCCAGGATGACTTCCAGCATGGTCCGGATCGCCGGTTCATCGTCTGCGACGAGGATCGTGTACGCCATGAACCCATCATAAAGCACCCCCCGCGCCGGATGGGTGCGCGGAGCATGAGCCGCCTGGCAGGCGGGGCAAGTGTGCAGCGCGTCATTTTTCCCACTCCGGGAACGCCGTATAGGCCCCTGTCCGGCGCCCGCCGCGCCGATGCTCTAGGATGCCGCGCATGATCGTGGTGAAGGTCGGCGGGAGCGCCGGAATCGACTATGACGCGGTGTGCGCTGACCTGAGCACCCGCGTGCAGGCCGGCGAGAAGTTCATTCTGGTACACGGCGGCAGCGGCGAGACGAACCGTGTGGCCGAGGCGCTGGGGCACCCGCCCCGTTTCGTGACCAGCCCCAGCGGGTATACCTCACGCTTCACCGACCGCCAGACCCTCGAAATCTTCGAGATGGTGTACTGCGGCAAGATGAACAAGGGGATCGTCGAGCGCCTTCAGCGCCTCGGCGTGAACGCGGTCGGCCTGTCGGGCCTCGACGGCCGCATCTTCGAGGGCCGGCACAAGGACTCGGTGCGCGCCGTCGAGAACGGCAAGGTCAAGGTCCTGCGCGGCGACCACACCGGCACGGTCGAGAAGGTGAACACCGGACTGCTGGAACTGCTCCTGAACGCCGGCTACCTGCCGGTCCTGACGCCGCCCGCCGCGAGCTACGAGGGTGTGGCGATTAACGTGGACGGCGACCGCGCCGCTGCCGCACTGGCCGTGGCCATGAAGGCCGACGCCCTGCTGCTGCTCTCGAACGTGCCGGGCCTGCTGCGCAACTACCCCGACGAGTCCAGCCTGATCCGCGAGATTCCGGCCGCCGACGTGGAGAGCTACCTGGAGTTCGCGCAGGACCGCATGAAGAAGAAGGTGCTGGGCGCCGCCGAGGCGGTCGCGGGCGGTGTGGGGCGCGTGATCTTTGGGGACGCCCGCGCGGGGCAGCCGGTGAGCGCCGCACTCGCGGGCGCCGGCACGGTGGTGAGCTGAGAGGCGACCGGGGGGGACAGCCGCCCGAGCTGTCCCCGACCCTGGGCGCCGCCGATCTTCTGGCATTCTTGCGCCCACGGGGCGGCCAGGAATACCGCGCCGTGACCTGCGCGCAGCGCGGACGGGGCCGGGCGAGTCATCTTCAGGAAACCGGAGCGTACCTGCTGACCCTGCGCGGCGACGATCTGGAGGCGACCGGGCCCAGCGGACAGACCCGCACCCTGAGTGCCGGCCGGTTTCTGGAGATTTTCGGCTCGGCGCTGTTTCTGCCTCCCGAGCCAACCGGCCGCCTGACCGACCTGGGCCCGCTGTTCGGGTAGCCGGGCCTCAGCCTGGCTGTACCGGGCCGTACCTCCCGCACAACACCTCCAGGTGCGCCCGTTCATGGCCCAGCAGCATCCGTGCCAGCGCCCGCACCGTGAATTCCTGGTCGCCCACCACGCCGCGCCGGGTCCAGTCGCCGGGCGACAGGTGGCGCAGCAGTGAGAGGTGCGAGCGCCGCACCGCGCCGAATTCGGCCAGCAGGTCGGGCAGGGCGTAGCGCCCGAAGTCGGCGGAACGCATCCAGTCGTCCTGCTCGAAACCGGGCAGCCGGGCGGGGTCGCCGCGCGCAATGAACAGCAGGCGGCTCCCGAAGACCCGCTCCACGTCGGTCATGTGCCCCAGGACCTGACGCACGGTCCACTTGCCGGGGGCGTAAATGTGGTCCGGCGCGGCCGCATAGGCGTTCAGGGCCGCAGTGGTCACCGCTTCCTGGGTCAGCATGGCCGCCAGCAGGTCGTCTTCGGGCACCAGGGCCACATAGCGGGCATGGAAGGCGCTGTATTCGCCGGGCTGCGGGCGGCTGATCTCGGTCATGCGCCGCAGCATAGGTGAACAGGGCAGGCACCCCACCGGGCTTACCGGGGAGAGGGCCTGCTCCGCGCGAGCAACCGCCTTACTGCCCGTCGTCCTGCGCCGTCTGCGCATTCGGGAAGGCGAAGGCCTTGAGGTTCACAGTGACCTCACGGGTCTGACCGCCGCGCCGCACGGTCAGGCGCACGGAATCGCCGAGTTGCTTGCCCAGGATCGCGCGTTGCAGGTCGCCGCCCTCGGTGACCGGCTGGCCGTCGATGGCCGTGACGACGTCACCGTTGGTGTTCAGCACATCCCCCTGCCCTCCCCCGCTGCGGGAAGTGCCGCGCCCCGTCCCTGCATCTCCGTTCAGCGAGAGGCCGGTGCCGTCGCTCGTGCCGCCCCGCAGACCGGCCGCCGCCGCCGGGCTGTTCGGCAGCACCTCCTGCACGAGGGCACCGGTCGCGGGCAGCCCCGCCTGGGCGCGCTGTTCGCTTGTCAGGCCGCTCAGGTCGGTAAACTGGATGCCCAGGCTGGGCGTCTGGAGAACGCCGCCCTTGCCGGCCTGCAACTTGGGCAGCAGGGTCTTGACCGTGTTCACGGGAATAGCGAAGCCCACGCCTGCACTCTGGCCCGCGCCGCCGGTCAGGATCTGGGTGTTCACGCCGATCACCTGTCCGGCACTGTCGAGCAGTGGGCCGCCGCTGTTGCCGGGGTTGATGGCCGCGTCGGTCTGGATGACCTTCTGGCTCACGCCTTTGGTCCCCACCGGCACCGTGCGCTCCAGACTGCTGATGATGCCCTCGGACACGCTGAAATCGAGATTGAAGGGCGCGCCCATTGCCACGGCCTTGAGGCCCACGTCGAGCTGGTCACTGTTGCCCAGCGGCATGGGCTGCACGGCCCCCGACGGCAGACCCTCGGCGCGGATGAGCGCGAGGTCATAGTCGGGGGCGCGCGCCACAACCCTGGCCTTGTAGGTCTGCTTGCTGCCGTGCAGGCGGATGGTGATGTCGCTGGCGCCCTCGACCACGTGGTTGTTGGTGATGATGTCGCCCTGCGGGTTCACGAAAAACCCGCTGCCGGTGCCGGTCGCCTGCCTGTCGCCCTGCGAACCCCCGTCCGTTCCGTCGCCCAGACCGTCCGGCAGGCCGAAGCCGAACTGCCGTTCGAGCTGGTCGCGCAGATGCGCCTGCGCGCCCCCACTCGCCTTCTCGGTCACGCTGATGTAGACCAGGCCGTTCTGACGCGCCTTGACCACGTCCACCGTGTTCGCCTCGGACTGGGTCCGCGCGCGGCCGTTGTCGTAGGTCGCGGAGGTCGCCGGCGCGGTCTGCGCCAGCGTCTGGACCATCTGGCCCCGGGGGGTGGCGCTCTGAGCCGCCGTCGGCTGCGTGGTCTGGGTCTGGGCCGTCTGGGCAGCGCTGCGTTCGTTGATGCTGTAGCCGACGAAACCGCCGAGGGCGAGCGCGCCGCTCAGGGCCAGCAGGGAGAGGTTCCTGTTCATACCCGCAGTGTGCCCCGACGCGGTTACACGACGGTTAAAAAGACGGGGAAAAAAAGGGGCTGAACCCCGGAGGATTCAGCTCTCTTGTGTGGCCCAGCGTGCGCTGCCGGGCCTGTCTAAAACGTCTGGGCCTGCTTCTGGACTCTACTTCTTGCGCTTGCCACCGCCGCTGGCCGGCTTCTTGCCGCCGCCGCCCGCACCGGGGCCACGCTCCTTGGCGTCGCGCATGAACGAACGCAGCTTGGCCTCGAACTGGGGGCTCTGCCGGCCGATGGCCCGGGGACGCGGAATCTCCTCGGGTTCCTCAAGCAGTTCCTTGATCGAGAGGTCGAGGCGGCCCCGTTCGTCCCGGCCCAGGACCTTGACCTCGACGTTTTCGCCCTCACGCACATGGTCGTGAATGTTCCGGACGAATGAGTGGGCGATCTGCGAGATGTGTACCAGGCCCGTTTCGCCGTTCTCAAATTGTACGAACGCGCCGAAATCGGTCACCCGCGTAACGCGGCCCTCTGCGACCGCGCCCGAATCAAGCTGCACCAAGAGTCTTCTCCTCCAAAGGCATAGGACACACTTTACATCATCCGGCGGCCATGGGGCCACTTCTCTGAGACTTTGGTTAGTATGCCGTCGGCGGCCGGCCCAGCGCGGCGCCGCAGGACGCGGGAAAAGGGTCACAGGCGTATTACACTGGACCTCATGAAGTTGCGCGGCACGCTGGGCGGTCTCAATCTGCTTCTCGAACCCGGAGACACGCCAGAAAGCGTCACCCAGGCCCTGGCGCCCCGCGCCGACATGCTGACCACCAGTGTCACCCTGGAAATTCAGGGCGACACGCACCCCGGCGCCCTCGAAGCGGCCCTGGACGCCGTGCGCGCGGCCGGCGGCACTCCCGGACGGGTGCGTGCCCCGCGCGTGACGGTGGCTGCCCCTGGTCTGCCCCTGCCGGAGCTGGAGACGGCCGCCGAGCCAGTGACGGCGCCGGGCACCCAGACCGTCATCCTGCCGCACAGCATTCGTGCGGGGTTCCGGGGCGAGTACGGCGGCAGTGTGGTCGTGCTGGGCGACGTGAATCCCGGCGCCGAACTGGTCGCGGCCGGCGACGTGATCGTCACGGGAGCGCTGCGCGGCGTGGTTCACGCGGGCTACGGCGGGCGCGAGGACGCCATCGTGTGGGCACGGCCTATCGCCAGCGCCCAGCTGCGCATCGGAGACGCCGTCGCCCGCGCGCCCGAGGGCAGCAGCAACATGCGCCGCATGGAGGGCAGTGAGCGCACCGAGCGGGCCTACCTGCAAGAAGGCCGCATCGTCATCGACGTTCAGCGGTAGCGGCGGCCGGGGTCCACCCATCTCCGGCAGACGGCGTGGGGACCCTGACGGAGAATGTCGGTCCTATCACTGCCTGCTTCCCTGGCGTGGCCCCTATGGCACAGGGTCACGTTTTCGGCGCCCTTGACCACCAGTTCCGTTACCGGCGACAGGACGCCAGCCTGGTGCTCGGTGACGGCAACGAGACGCTGAGTCTGCGCTCCCTCCCGGAAGCCACCCTGCTGCGCGGCCGCGGGTTCCGGTGGGTGAACGAGCAGTCGTTCACCCGCTGAAGGCAGCGAACAGAACAGAAAAAGGGGCGGCCCTCCCCTCTGGGAAAACCGCCCCTGAATCTCCAGTGCCCTGGTCTCAGGCCTGGGGCACTTCGACCATCTCGCTGGCCTCGATGATGTCGCCTTCCATCACGTCGTTCCAGTCGAGATTGATCCCGCACTCGTAGCCGGTCTGCACTTCACGGACATCGTCCTTGAAGCGCTTGAGGCCCACGATGGTCCCCTCGTACACGACCTGCTTGTTGCGGGTGACCTTGGCCCGGGCATTGCGCTTGAACGACCCGTCGGTGATGTACGACCCGGCGATGGTGCCGCTCTTGGGGTGCTTGATGAGCATGCGCACCTCGGCGCGGCCCAGGTACTGCTCCTCGAACACCGGCTCGATGTTGCCCTTGATGAGGCGCTCCACTTCGTCGATCAGTTCGTAGATGATCCGGAAGCTCTTGATGTCGATGCCCTTGTTGTCAGCGATCTTGGTCACGCTGGCGGGGGCCGTCACGCTGAAGCACAGGATGGTCGCTTCGGCGGTGCTGGCGAGCAGCACGTCGCCCTCGGTGGGCGCGCCGATGCCCGCGAGCATCACGTTGAGCTTGACGTCGTCGGTTTCCTTGCGCGCCAGGATGCCCTGGATGGCCTCGACGCTGCCCTGCGAGTCGGCGCGCAGAATCAGGTTGACGGTCCGCACGGTGCCCAGCGGCCCCATCATGTCTTCCAGGGTCAGCTTGCGGCGCTCACGCGAGGCTTCGGTGTCGCGGCGGGTCTGGGCGCGCCCGGCGATCACTTCACGCGCGGCGTGCTCGTTCTTGGCGCTCTGGACCTTCTCGCCGCTCACCGGCACTTCGCTGAAGCCCAGGATCTGCACCGGGGTGCTTGGGCCCGCGTCCTTGATCCGGCCGCCCGCGCTGTCGGTCATGGCCTTGATCTTGCCGTAGTTCTCGCCCACGACCAGGAAGTCCCCGACGTGCAGCGTGCCTTCCTGCACCATCACAGTGGCGAGAACGCCCGCCTGCTTGTCCACGCGGCCCTCGATTACCACGCCCGCGAACTTGCCCTTGGGGTCGGCGCGCAGGTCTTCGAGTTCGGCCGTCAGGCTGATGTATTCCAGCAGGTCCTCGACGCCCTCACCGGTCTTGGCGCTCACCGGCACCACCACGAGGTCGCCGCCGTACTCTTCGGGCACGAGGTTGAGCTGCGTGAGGTCGGTCTTGACGCGGTCGGGATCGGCCTGGGGCAGGTCGACCTTGTTGATCGCCACGATCATGGGTACCTTGGCCGCCTGCGCGTGGGCGATGGCCTCGCGCGTCTGGGGCATCAGGCTGTCATCGGCCGCGATGACGATGATGGCGATGTCGGCCACGTTGGCGCCGCGCGCCCGGATGGTCGTGAAGGCCTCGTGGCCGGGGGTGTCGATGAACACGATCTTGCCCTTGCTCGTCTTGGCCTCGAAGGCCCCGACGTGCTGGGTGATGCCGCCCGCTTCCTTGGCCGCCACCCGCGTCTTGCGGATGTAGTCCAGCAGCGAGGTCTTGCCATGGTCGACGTGACCCATGATGGTCACGACGGGCGCGCGGTGAGGCGCGCCGGCGTCTTCAGACTGCGCCGCTTCGGCCTGAACCGGCTCGGCCGCCGGGGTGCTGGGTGCGGCCTGAGCCTGGGGAGCGGCGGCCGCTCCGTCGTCCTCGCTCGCCGCAGCCGCAGCCGGCTCGGCCGCGTCACCGGCCGTTTCCTCGGCCAGAAGCTGCTTGATGAGTTCGACGGTGTCTTCTTCGATGGTGCTGCTCACGCTCTTGTAGGAGACGCCCAGACCGTCGAGCATTTCCAGCATTTTGTTGTTGTCGACGCCAAGGTCTTTGGCGAGGGTATAAATTCGGACTTTCGACATGCTCACCTCCGGTGAGACGGGCGGGCGCGCTTCAGAGGTGCGGCGCGGCCCAGCCGGGGACTGCTCGGGAGAATTCCAGACTTCAGGGTGTCACGGTTTGAGATAGGAGAGTGTCGCGCCTTCCAGATTGTCGGGCAGCCTGCGGGGTGGCCGGAGCGTCCTCCTGTTCCTGCCTGCGGGCCAGTTCGGCGCACAGCCGCGTGGCCTGGGCCCCGAACGCGCGGCGGAGTTTTTTCTCTTGCCAGCACGCCGGCGAGTCGGCGCACAGGTACGACCCGCGCCCCTGACGCCGCCCGGCCAGCAGTTGCCAGCCCTGCGGCGTGCGCGTGAGGCGCACGAACTCGGGCTGGGGCCGCTTGCGGCGGCACGCGGCACAGGTCCGCTCCGGCACATGCTGTTCGGGCACAGCAGGGCTGGTGACAGGGGAAGGAACAGCAGGGCTCAAGACTCAGTCCCGCAGGTCGTCCGGACTGGCGGTCGCCACCGACTTGCTGTCCTTGAACAGCGCGTCGAAGGCCGACTGGGCGGCGCTGTTTTCGGGCGCGGCCACGCCGTCGTGCATCGCCTGCTGCATTGCGGCGTCGAGGTCGCTGATGGCGGCCGTCTCACGCAGGTCGATCTTGACGTGGGTCAGCTTGGCAGCGAGGCGCACGTTCTGGCCGCCCTTGCCGATCGCCAGCGAGAGCTGATCGGGCGTGACGGTCACGCTGGCCTCGCGGCCCTCGTTGCCCACCTCGATGAGGCCGACCTTGGCGGGCGAGAGCGCGTTGCGGATGAACTCGCGGGGGTTGCCGTCCCACAAGATCACGTCCACGCGCTCGCGGCCGAGTTCACCGGTCACGGCCTGGATGCGGTTGCCACGGTGCCCGATGCACGCGCCGATGGGGTCCACGTTCGAGTTGTGCGAAAACACCGCGACCTTGCTGCGCTGCCCGGCCTCGCGGGCAATCGCCTTGATTTCCACGATGCCGTTGGCAACTTCGGGAATCTCCTGGCGCAGCAGGTAATCAAGCAGACGCTCGTCGGCGCGGCTCGCCAGGATGGTCGGGCCCTTGGGGGTCTTGCGCACTTCTTTGAGGTAGATCTTGACGCGGCTGCCAGGGGTCAGCTTCTCGCCGGGAATCTGCTCGCGGGGGGGCAAGATGGCCTCGCCCGCGCCGAGTTCGACGAACCAGTTGCCCTTGTTGTCGGACCGGACGACCTGAGCGGTGAGCACCTGACCCTCGCGGTCCTTGTACTCGTTGAACACCACGTTGCGCTCGGTCTCGCGCATCTTCTGGGTCAGGGTCTGCTTGGCGGCTTGGAGGGCGATGCGCGAAAACTTCTCGCGGTCCACCGGGAACTCCATCTCCATGCCGATCTCGACGCCGGGGTCGAGTTCGAGGGCGTCGGCGAGCGAGATCTGCATGTGCTCGTCCTCGACCTTCTCGACGACCTCACGCACGACGAGCACTTCGAGTTCGCCGGAATTGGGGTCGAGATGCACTTCGATCCGCTTGTCGGGTTCGACATTGCGGGTGTAGGCCTGCGCGAGCGACTGCTCGAAGGCCTCGATAAGCTGCATCTCGTTGATGTTGCGGGCCTGCGCGACTTCTTTCAGGGCGTCCGCGAAATTGATCTCGGGCTGGGTCATGGTCTGGTTCCTTATAAAGTTGTGGGCGGTGCGGGGGCGGGCACAGACGGGGTCTGCGGGACCGCCTCAGCGCCGCTGTTACCGGTGGCGGTCGGGAAACTCCGCGAGGTTGGCCTGCACGCGGCCGGCCGTGACGGTGACGAGTTCACCGCTCACCTCGAAAGTCACCTGATCGCCGTCCACGGCCCGGATGGGCGCGGTAAAGCTGTGGCCCTCGCCGCGCACACGGGCCCGCAGGCCGATCATGCGCTCGAAGTGCCGGGCCCGCAGCAGCGGGCGCTTGCTGCCGGGCGACTCGAACTCCAGGCGGTACTCGCCTTCGATGGGGTCCACGCGGTCGAACTCGGCCTCGGCGGCGCGGCTGGCCTTCGTGAGGTCTTCCATCGTGACCGGCTGCTCGTCGAGGCGATCGATCCGCACGAGCACGATGAGCTCGCCGCCGGCCGCCTGACGCTGCACCTCCAGCACCTCCAGCCCCATAGGGGTGAGGGCCTGCTGGGCGAGCGAGTGCAATTTGGAGTCTCCGGTATCCGCCGGCGTCGGTTGGACCAGGTCCTGACTGTTGTGCGCTGGGTTGTTATTCATATTGTCCGGGCCGGGCCTGGGGGCAGGCTGGCCGCTTCACCACCTCCTCCACGAAGAAAGGGTGGGCACTGCACCCACCCCCCCTGCGAGGAATTCTGAAAGGCAGTATAGCGTAGGTGGGCTGCTGGACGCCGCCGGCCGTCACAAAGGCCGGCCCGCGACCTGTATGGCATGGGTGCAGGCGGCGCGTGGTCAGCCGGCCTTCATGAACCGTTTGCTATGCTGCGGCGCTTTGAGAGGCCCTCCGGCGTTCACGCGTTTCCTCCGGTTTCCCGGTGGGCGGCTTCGGCCACGCCCGGACGCGGCGAGCGGGGAGCGCGTATGAAGGCCCCCCGGCGGAACCTGGGCCTCTCGCCTACCTGGCAGGCCCGGCTCGCGGCGCTGCCCGGCGCCCTGACCCTGCTGTCGCTGCTGGCGGTGCTGCTGGGCACCCACGTCCCCACGCACGGACCGGAAGCCCGGCCCACCGCCGGCGCGGCGGCCCCAGCGCTGCCGGAACTGCGGCCCGCGCCGCTGCCCCCGGCCCCCGGTTCCCTGCTGGCGAGCGCGCCCCCCGAGGCCCCGTTATCGGTCGGCCGCGTGGAGATCCTCACGGTGCCGGCCCCCCACTGGGCGGCGCCGGTCCGCAAGCCCGACCTACTGGCCCTGGGCCGCCAGCAGACGGACGGCGGTTAGGGCCGGGCCGCCACCTCCCCCATTCCCACACGTCTTTCCCTTTCTCCAAGGAGCTTTTTCCGTGACCTACGGCAACAACCGCAACAACCGCAACAACGGCAGTCGCCGCCCACCCCCCCGGCGCGCGGCGACCACCGGCAAGGCCAACCGCTGGACCGGCCTGCTACTGCTCGTGACCCTGCTCGCCAGCATGCTGTATATCTGGCGCCCCTGGGAACACCGCAATACCCCCTGGAGCCTGTGGAACGACCAGTACCAGTTCATGACGCTGGGCCTCGACCTCAAGGGCGGCCTGCGCATCGAGCTGGCGCCCGAGAGCGGGACCGCCACCCGCGAAGAACTCGACCGGGTCAAGACCGTCATCGAAAACCGCATCAACGCCCTGGGCGTGGCCGAACCGACCGTGAACGTCACGGGCGGGCGGCGCGTGGTCGTCGAGATTCCCGGCGCGACTCCGGCCGTGCAGCAGCGCGCCCGCGAGATCGTGCAGCGCACCGCGCGCCTGGAATTCCGGGTCGTGAACACGGGCGCGCAGCCTGACCCCGCCCTGCAGGCCAGCAACCCGCGCAGCAGCGGCTACACGCTCGCGCAGCTCGGTCCGGTCCTGGCCACGGGTGAGGTCGTCGCGACGGCCACCTCGGGCACCAACCCGCAGACCGGGCAGTGGGTCGTGAACTTCCAGACCACCCCGTCGGGCGCCAACGTCTTCGGGGACTTTACCGGCAAGAACGTGGGCCGACTGATGGCGGTCGTGCTCGACGATCAGATCCAGTCGGTGGCGACCATCAACCAGAAACTCTTCCGCGACATCCAGATCAGCGGCAACTTCTCGGCGGCCGAGGCCAGCCAGCTCGCGCTCGTGCTGCAGTCGGGCGCGCTGCCCATCAAGATCAAGACTGAGGCCGAGCGCGCCATCGGGCCAACGCTGGGGGCCGACGCCATCCGCAGCGGCGCCCTCGCGGCCGTGGTGGGCATCCTGCTCGTGTTCGGCATGCTGTTCTTGTACTACGGCTTCTGGATGGGTCTGGTCGGCGCGCTGGGCCTGCTGTTTTCCAGCATCGTGATTCTGGGCCTGCTGGGCGGGTTCGGCGCCACCATGACCCTGCCAGGCATCGCGGGCCTCGTGCTGACCATCGGCGCGGCTGTAGACGGCAACGTCATTTCCTTCGAGCGCATCAAGGAAGAACTCGGACGCGGGCGCGGCATCAAGAAGGCCATCGAGGCCGGTTACGAGCACTCGACGGCCGCCATCCTGGACGTGAACGCCTCGCACCTCCTCTCGGCGCTGGCGCTCTACAACTACTCGACCGGTCCGGTCAAAGGCTTCGCGCTCACGCTGATGATCGGCGTGATCGCCTCGACCTTCTCGAACCTTGTGTTCGCCAAGTGGTTCCTCCAGTGGCTCTCGGAGCGCCGTCCCGGCCTCAGCGCTCCGAAGCGCATCTCGAACACCAACATCGACTTCATCAAGCCCGCGCCGATCATCACGACGATCAGTGTGCTCATCGCCATCGCGGGCGGCGCGCTGCTCGCCGTGCGCGGCCTGGACTACGGCGTGGACTTCACCTCGGGCACCACGCTGACCGTCAAGACGGACGCGGCGACATCCACCGAGCAGGTGCGCGCGGCGGTCGCGGGCGCCGGCGTGCCGGAGGTGACGGCCCAGAGCGCGGCCATCCAGCGCGACGTGACGCCGGGCCAGAACGGCGCGCAGTACACCGTGAAGGTGCCTGAGCTCACGGCCGCGCAGGCCCAGACGCTGGGCACGGCCATCACCAAGCTCCCCGGCGGTCAGGTGCAGGCCACCGAGACGGTCGGTCCGACGGTCGGCCAGGAACTCACGAGTCAGACGACGCGCGCCGTGATCCTGGGCCTCGCGCTGATCCTGATCTACGTGGGCTTCCGCTTCGACTTCATCATGGGGATGGGCAGCATCGTGGCGGTGCTGCACGACGTGGCCATTGTGATGGGGCTGTACTCGCTGCTGGGGCTCGAATTCACCATCGCCTCGGTGGCGGCGCTGCTCACCCTGATCGGGTATTCGCTCAACGACTCGATCATCGTGTCCGACCGCATCCGCGAGAACCTGCGTGAAATGCGCGGCAGGAGCTACCGCGAGATCGTGAACACGTCCATCAACCAGACGCTGTCGCGCACGGTCATGACGAGCATCAGCACCATGCTGCCGCTCCTGAGCCTGCTCGTCTTCGGCGGGCCGGTGCTGCGCGACTTCAGCCTCGTGCTGCTCATCGGCATCCTGGTGGGCACGTACAGCAGCATCTACATCGTCGCGCCCATCGTCGTGTACTTCGAGGAAGCCCGCGCCCGCCGCAAGAACGGCAGCGCGCCCGCGAAGGCCTGAAGCAGTTCTGACAAGAAGGTCCCCCGGATATCACACCGGGGGACCTTCTTCTTGTCCCTTCTAAGAAGGCATCGGAAGGAACGTGGGCTTGCTCAGAGCGCGCCCTTTCGCCGCTGCCCCTATCATTTCCTCCATGACGTTTTCGGAACTCGATCCGCGCAGCCTGACGGCGCTGGGGCTGGAGGGCGCGCTGGAAGCGGCCTCGGCGCCGCGCGCGACGGCCGAGCTGCTCTCGGGCCTGAGCGCCCACCCCGACGCGCGGGTGCGCGCGCGGGTGGCGGCCCACCCCAACACGCCGCCCGAGGTACTGGGGACGCTGGCCTCCGCCTTCCCGCGAGAGGTGGTAGGCAATCCAGGTGTGCCGCTGCTGCGCCTGGCCCGGCCCGGCTTCCTGAACCTGTTTCCGGCCGAGGGCATGACGGCGCTGCTCGCGCTGCCCGGCGTGCCCGGCTGGGTGCTCGACGGCGCGCTGCGGCACGAGAACTACGACGTGCGCGCGGCGCTGGCGGCCGTACCGGAGCTGCCGGAGGGACGCGTGAGCACCCTCGCGCAGGACGCGGGCTGGCAGGTGCGCGAGGCGGTGGCCAAGCGGGCGCAGCTGCCCGGGCCCCTGCTGCGCCAGCTCGCGGGCGACGACGACTACGATGTGCGCAAGGCGGTGGCCGCCCGCGAGGACCTGCCCGGCGATGTGCTGCGGACCCTGGTGACCGACACGCACGGCATGGTGCGCGCGGGCGCAGCGCGGCGGCTCGACCTGCCGCTGGACTGCCTGTTGACCCTGGCGACCGACGCCGACCCCGACGTGCTCGCCACCCTGGCGCGGCGGCTCGACCTGCCCGGCAACGTGCGCGGCTGGCTGGCGGGGCACGGGGAGGCGCACGTGCGGGCCGCCGCCCTACAGGCGTGGCGGGTGCCGCCGGCGTGGCTGACCCGCGCCGAGAACGACGCCGACCCCGACGTGCGCGCTGCCCTGGCCCGCCGCCCCGACGCCGACGAGGACCTGCTGGCCCGACTGGCCCGCGACGAATCCGAGACGGTGCGCCGCGCCCTGATGGAACGCCCCGAACTGCCCGACGGCGCGGTGGTGGCCCTGGCGAGCGCGCCGGAGCCCGATATCCGTCTGCACGTGGCAAGTGCCGAGAGTCTGCCGGCCGCGGCCCTGGCCCTGCTGCTGAACGATGCCGACCCCAGCGTGCGGACCATTCTCGCTGTGCGCCCCGACCTGAGCGCGCCGGACCGGGCGCGGCTGGCCGCCGACCCCCACGCCGAGGTCCGGCGCGCGGTGGCCTACGCCGACCTGACGCCCGGTAAGGTGCTCGAAGAGCTCGCCGCCGACAGGCACGCCGGGGTGCGCCGCGCCGTGGCGGGCCACCCAGCTCTACCGCCGGGCACCCTGACCCGCCTCGCGGCCGACCCCGACGACGGGGTGCGCCTGCTCGTGGCGGGCCGCACCGACCTGCCCGGCGAGATGCGCGCCGCCCTGACGGCCGACCCCGATCCCAGCGTGCGGGCGGAGGCAAGCGGTGGGGACTGAGCTCGGCCGGGCGGGGCCACCTCTGCCGCCCCCGCCCGGCGGGTGAGTCCTACTGCTGCGGCGTCAGCTCGCGTACACCGTCCAGCGCGGCGACGAAAGCGCGTTCGGTCATGCCCAGGAACAGCCCCGTCTCGATGACCCCGAGTGTGCCCTTGATCCGGCTGCCCAGCTCGGCCGGATCGAACGCCTCCGGCAACTGCGCGTCGAAGATGTAGTTGCCGTTGTCGGTCACATAGGGCTGCGCGCCGGGCTGGCGTAACCGGCCGCCCAGACCCAGGGCGCGCAGGCGATCGATAGTCGAGAGGAAGCCGAAACGGGCGATCTCGACCGGCAGCGGCGCCTTCTCGCCCAGGCGCGTGACGAGCTTGGTGTGATCGGCGATGATGACCAGCCGCCGCGCCTGCACCTCGGTCAGCTTCTCGCGCAGCAGCGCTCCGCCCAGCCCCTTGATGAGGTCGAGCCCCGGCGTGATCTCGTCGGCGCCGTCGATGGCGAGGTCCAGCGGCCGGGGGTCGAGCGGCTCGACCGGAATGCCCAGCGCGCGGGCCAGCGCGTCGCTCGCCTCGCTGGTCGCTACCCCGACCACGCCGCTCAATTCGCCGGCGCTCAGGCGGCGGCCGATTTCCTCAATGGCGTACTTGGCCGTGCTGCCGGTGCCCAGGCCCACGCGCATCCCGTTCTCGACCAGGGCAGCGGCGCGCACGCCGGCGGCCTTCTTCAGGGCTTCGAGGTCGGGCGCTAGGTCAGGCATGGGCGGCGCGGTCCTTGTCGATGGCGGCGGCGACCGCGTCCGCGTGACCCTCCACCTGCACGGCCAGCCACGACTTGACCAGTCGCCCGTCGGGGCCGATCAGGAAGGTCTGGCGCTTGACGCCCTCGCTGACCTTGCCGTACATGTTCTTCGTGCCCCACGCGCCGATGGCCCGGATGTACCCGGCCTCCGGGTCGCTCAGGAGCGGAAAGGGCAGGCTGTACTTCTCGGCAAACTGCCCGTGGCTCGCGGCGTCGTCGCGGCTCAGGCCCAGAATGACCGCGCCGTGGGCCCTGAGGGTGGCCGAGTCGCGGAAGTCGCAGGCCTCCTTCGTGCAGCCGGGCGTGTCGTCCTTGGGGTACACGTACAGGACGACGTACTTGCCGCCGTACTGCCCGAGACGGTGCGTCTGGCCCTCGGCGTCGGGCAGCGCGAAATCGGGAAAAGCCTCGCCGGGCTGGAGACGGGGGGCCGGGCTTTCGGGAGGCCGGTTCTCGGGCGGTTGGGTCATGGGCACAGGGTAACGCGCCGCCCCCCGCCCCATCTCAGGACCGGCCGGCCCGGTGCTCGCGGTACCACTGCGGCTGGGTGCCGTCCAGGTCGGTGACGCCGTACAGCTCGGCCAGCTCGGACACGTCGAGGATGCGGCCAGTGTGCCGCAGCGCGTCCGGGTCGGCGGCCAGCGCGGCGTAGTGGGGCGTCTCCGTGCGGCCGTCCAGCTCGCCGGCTGGGTGCGCGCGCTCCATCAGCTCGGTCCGCATCCAGCCGGGCGCCACGCCGATCACGGGGATGCCGCGTGGGCGCAGCTTGTCGCCCAGGGCGTACACGAACCGGTTCTTGGCCGCCTTGCTCACCTCGTAGGGCAGCCAGCCGGGCGGTTCGTCGGTGTGCCAGGTCGTGCACACGATCCTGCCCTGCCCCGCCGGGCCTATAAGTTCCCGCAGGACACACAGGCTCGTGAGGGAATCGCTGTAGGCCCCGCCCAGCAGCATGTTGCGCAGGACCTCGGGCGGCTCGTCCCAGACCTCGGCGCCGTGCGAAGTCTCCGCCGCGGTAGGGTCGTGCCCGCCCCAGGCATTGTTCACCAGCAGGTCGAGGCGGCCGTAGTCCTGGGCCACGCGCCGGATCAGGGCGCGTACCTGTCCGGGGTCGGTGTGGTCGCAGGCCAACCCGAGCGCCACGCCCCCGCCTCGCGGACCGCCTCGGCCGTCGCCTCGATGGTCAGGTGCTCCAGCCCCGGCTGGGTGGCGCTCCCGCGCGTGCTGCGCGCCATACAGACCACCGTGGCCCCTGCCCGCGCGAGTTCAAGGGCCGTGGCCCGCCCCAATCCCCGCGACGCGCCGGTCACGAGGGCGATCTGCCCGGTCAGGGGAAGTGTCTTTCTCCCAACCTACGCCCTGGCCCGGCCGCGCCCTGGCTCACTTCGGATACAGCACCGCCTGCGTGCAGCGGAACAGGGCCATCAGCCGGCCGCCGGGGCCGCGCACCTCGGCGTCCCAGACCTGGGTGGTACGGCCGGTGTGGACGGGGCGCGCCTCACAGGTCACGGTTCCCTCACGCGCGGTGCCGAGGTGGTTGCTCTTGAGTTCGATGGTCGTGAACCCCTGCGCGCCTTCCGGCAGGTTCAGGCGCGTACCGTAACCGCAGGTCGTGTCGGCCAGCGCGACCACCGACGCCGCGTGCAGGAACCCGTTGGGCGCCATGAGTTCCGGGCGCACGGTCAACTCGCTGCGCAGCAGGCCCGGCTCGGCGTGCGTGAAGCGGATCCCGAGGTAACCCGGCAGGTGCCCGGCGCCGAAGGCCGTCAGGTCGTCGGGGGTGGGCGGCGCAGCGGTCTTGGCAATGTCGGACATGGAGGCAGGGTAGCGTGCCGCGCCTGGGCTGAGCGCCGCTGGGGCCGGCGGCTCAGCGCGGCCAGACACGGTTGGTCCAGTCGGCGGGGTCGGTGGCCTCGCCACGTACACGCATCTCCAGGTGCAGGTGCGGCCCGGCGCTCAGGCCAGTGGTGCCGACCTCGCCGATCTTCTGGCCGCGCGTGACCCGGTCGCCCACGCGCACGTTCAGGCGGCTCTGGTGAAAGTACAGGCTGACCAGCCCCGCTCCGTGGTCGATGACCACCAGGTTGCCACGCACCGGGTACTTGCCGGCCAACACCACCGTGCCGTCGTTGACCGCCAGCACCGGGGTGCCGGTGGGCGCGGGGTAGTCGGTGCCGTAGTGGTAGCTCACCGGCCCCCCCGCCAGATAGGTGCGCGGCTGACCGAAGCTGCTGCTCGTGGCGGCGCGGTTGGCCAGGCCGGGCGCGAAGGGCCGGGTCCAGACCTGGGGGCTGCGCAGCGCATAGGCGTTTTCCACAGCGCGTTCCTCGGCCGCGCGGCCCGCGTCCTGCAACACCCCGCTGATGCGGCTGGGCAGGTTGAGGTGCTGCACCGTCTGGCTCAGGGGCGAAACCGGAATGCGGGCACGAAGCACCTCATCGCCCAGGCGCACCTCATAAACCACGGGCGTCGTCTTGCCCAGCACCACCCGGCCCAGCACACGGTACTCTCCCGCCGCTCCACCGGGCCGCAGGACCTCGGCGGGGCGGCGCACGTCCTCGCCGACCTCGCTCAGAAAGCGCACGGTCGCCTCGGCGGCGCGCGGGCCGCTCAGACGCAGCACGAAGGCGTCACCCATCGTCACCTTCTCAGGCGCGCTGACACTCACGCCATTCAGGCGCGTGCCGGCGGGCGTGGGGGCCAGTTCGGCGGCGCTCAGGCGCGGGGGCAGCGGCGCCTGGGTCACGCCGGGCGCCGTGCTGCGCGTCGAGGGGACGGCCGAGGGCGAGGTGGGGGCGGGGGCCGCCGGCCGGGGCGTGGCCGGGGCGGCCGGGCTGACCTCACCGGAAAGGCGCAGCACTTGGCCGACCGAGATGGTGGTGCCGCTCAGGTTGTTCAGGCGCTGCAACTCCGCGACCCTCACGCCTCCGGCGCGCGCGATGGAGTAGAGCGTGTCGCCGGGCTTGACGGTATAGGCCCCCGCTCCACCGGTCAGGAGGGCGGCGACGAGCAGCAGCGTGCGGCGGTTCATGGCGCCCAAGATAAGCGGACGCCGTGAGAAAGGCGGAGAGTCATAAGAAAGGCGTGGGGCCACGCCCGCCGCGCTCAGGCGGCGCCGGTCTCCTCCAGCGTGACTGTCACCGGACCGTCGTTGGTCAGGTCGAGGACCATGTGCGCGCCGAACACCCCCTCGCCCACCAGGAGCCCCAGGGCGCGCAGGGCCGCGTTGAACTCGGCGTACAGGCCGCGGGCCTGCTCGGGCGGCGCCGCGCCCGTGAAGCTCGGACGGTTGCCCCGGCGCGTGTCGGCGAACAACGTGAACTGGCTGACGCTCAGGACGCCGCCGCCGATGTCCTGCACGCTGAGGTTCATCTTGCCGGCGTCGTCGCCGAAGACCCGCAGCTTGGCGACACGCCCGGCCAGTGCACGCGCAACCTCGGGGGTGTCACCCGGCGCGACTCCCAGGAGCACCAGAAAGCCGGGACCAGTCTCGCCGGTCACGCGGCCTTCCACCGTGCAGGTGGCGCGCGTGACCCGCTGCAAGACGGCGCGCATCCTCAGTTGTCCAGGCGGGCGCGCAGGCTGCCGATGGCTCCGGTGAGCAGGTCGGCCTCGGTGAAGTCCAGGTTGCCGCGCGTCTTCTCGGCCAGCATGGTCAGGAGTTTCAGGCTGCGGTCAGCCGTCTGGCGGGCGCGGTCGTCCGCGAGCAGGCCGTCACGCGCGGCGCTGGAGGTCGCGGCGTTCAGGTCGCCCAGGGCTGCCTCTGCGGTGGCCTGGAGCATGTGCACGAGTCCGACGAATTCAGGGTTGGGCATGCGCGGCAGGATACCGCTCCGTTCCGGGTGCCGCCCTCCTCTTCAGAACAGTGAGGGCGGCGCCGGTGGGGCGGCCGGGCGCGCCGCCCGCTCGCCGCGCCACACGGCCGCCGCTTCTTTCAGGTCGCCGCGCAGCAGGCTCCAGGGCCCGCCGGGCAACCGGGCCTCGTCCCGCGCCGCCGTAGCCGGGTGCAACAGCGGCAGCAGCAGCGCTCCGCCGTAGGCCGGCGCCGCGCGCTGCCAGCGTCCCCGCAGCCGGGTGATGCCGGTGTCGCCCGGCCCGGTCCCCAGCACCTCACGGGTGGCCGCGTTGCCCATCGTCAGAATCAGGCGGGGCCGCAGCGCGGCGAGTTGCGGCCGCAGCCACCGCTCGGCACAGGTTTGCGCCTCCGCCGGCGAGGGGTCGCGGTGTGCGGGCGGGCGACACTTGACGAGCGTGGTCAGGAACAGCGGCGCCCGGCCCAGCCCGGCGTCGCCCAGCAGCGCCCGCAGCTCCTCGCCCGCGCGGCCCGCGAAGGGGCGGCCCTGGCGGTCCTCCTCGGCCCCCGGCGCGTCCGCGATCAGGAGGAGACTCGGCGAATGGGCCTGCGCCGGGGCTTCCCCCACCCACTCGCCGGGCACGGGGGCCGCGCAGCCCGGCCGCAGCGTGCAGGCCACGCAGCTCCGGTTGGCCGCGAGCAGTTCGGGCAGGGGAGCGGGAACGGAACCAGTCATACCGACAGCCTAGGCCCCGGCGCCGCAGCCGGCAGCGAACACGCCGCTCCCCGGAGGACAGCGGCGCGGCAGCACGGAACGGGGGACCGGGCCGGGTCAGGTCACCGGCTGGCCGGGGGTCGCCGTGTCGGCGGGGCGCTCGGCCGCCGGCGTCCCGAGCTTGGGGCGGCGGCTGCGGGCCTCGCGCCGGGCCTTGGGGTCCAGGCCCACGAGCAGGAAAAAGTTCTCCAGCGCGTTTTCCTGACCCTTGATCTCGGGATATTCGTGCTCGGCGGTGCCGGTCACGAAGGGCAGGCCCTGATACAGCGTCAGGGCGTGCGCGATGACCTCATCCGGCGCGTGACTTTCAGCGTGTGTAGCCAGGGCGACGTAGATCCCCCGCCGACTCTCAGCGTGTTGCAAGAAGGCCTCCGGATGCGGCGTCTCCGGAGCACGCAGCATGTCCTGGCGCGCGATTCGGCGGTAGTGCTTGAGGCCCTGCAGAAGCTGCTCGGTGGTCATGGGTTCCTTCATTCGTCCTCCGCGGCGGGCGCGGCCCCGCCGTTGGTGGGTCAGTATAGGCACCGACGCTCCCCCGACCCGTCCATGAACGTGAGAACTCTGAGAAAGAGAGGTTTGAGACATCCGGTAAAAGTGCGCCTGACAGGTCAACGGAGACCGGAAATCAGAAATGAGTTAAATCCTGAGAACACTGAGATATTTGCCGTATTCATCGGGATATTCAGAAGCATGAGAACGCATAAAGACCGTATAGGCGCATAAAATACCCCGTTTTACCTGTCTATGAAGGGCAAATAAATAAAGCTGGGGTAAACTCTCTCTTGTCGATGAAAGCCACCCGCACCCTTGCCCTGACCCTCGCCGCGCTGCTTCCCAGCGCCTCCGCCGTCACCTATACGGTCAAGGCCGGTGACACGCTGACCACCATTGCCCAGGCGACCAAGATGGAACCGGACGCCCTGATGCGCCTCAACGGCTTGGTCAGCCCCACCGTGCAGCTTGGCCAGGTGCTGCGGACCTCGGCCTCGACCTTCGCCAAGCCGGTCGCCGCGCCCATCGCCGCCAAGCCCGCTACGGTCGCCGCTCCGGTCGCCTCGCGCGGCGGCGCTTTCGTCAACACGGCGGCCAGCCGCTACCTGGGCATCCGCTACGTTCTGGGCGGCACGGGCGGCGGCGGGCTGGACTGCAGCGGCTTCACCATGCGCGTGTTCCAGCAGCTCGGCATCAGCCTGCCACGCACGGCCGCCCAGCAGTGGGGCCGGGGCTTCGCGGTCAACCGCCGTGACCTGCGCGCCGGCGACCTGGTGTTCTTCAACACGACCGGCCGCATGGCCAGCCACGTCGGCATCTACCTGGGCAACGGCAGCATGGCCAACGCCAACAGCTACCAGGGCCGCACGGTCGTCGAGCCGCTGTTCTCGAACCCCTACTGGGCCAGCCGCTACATCGGCGCCCGCCGCGTCCTGACCTAAACGCTCTTCCCTCTTTCAACGACCGGCCCGCCCCCCGTCAGCATGTCTGACGGGGGGCGGGCTGTTTGGGCCGCGCGGCGCGGCTACCTCAGCCAGTCCTCGCCTACCTCTGCCACCTCCCGGCCGCCAAGGTCGTCCACCTCGTCCTTGCGAGTGGCCCAGGCAGGAAAGGGATAGTTGACGAGCACCGGATTGGGCACGTCGGGCTGCGAGACGAGCATGGTGCCGGGTTGCAGGATGCCGGCGCGGGCGCGGAAGCTCTGGGGCAGGAAGCGGTACTCGGGGCGCTCGGCCTCCGCGAGGTCGAGGCGGCCCACCACCCGGATGGCGGCGTTCGAGACGATGCGGCGCTCGACCTCGCTGGCGGTCTGCTGCGCGCCGATCAGGATGATGCCCAGCGAGCGGCCGCGTTCGGCGATGTCCAGCAGCACGTCCTTGATGGGGCTGTCCCCATCGCGCGGGGCGTACTTGTTCAGCTCGTCGAGGACCACGAACACCGTGTCCTGACGCCCCACCCGTTCCTTGTACTCGAACAGGTCGCGCAGCAGCACCCCTACGATGAACATCTGCGCGGTGGCCGACAGCGTGTGGATGTCCACGACGGTCGTCTGCACCCCCGCCTTGAGCGGGTCCGGCCGGAAGCGGGCGACCTGCTCGGCGCTCACGTCGCCGCGCACGAGAGGGGTCAGGTGCTTCTGCACGCCCCGCAGGCGCCGGATGAAGGCCTGGAGGGTGGCGGGCGACTGCTTGCCCACCCACTTGCGGTCCCCCTCGCCGTCGTTGGCATCCAGCAGCTTGTATTCCAGGTACGCGGCGAGCTGCGCGAAGGTGCCGATCCGAACACTGCCCATCTCGTCGAAGCGCATGTCCTCGTCGAGCACCTGCTCGGTGTCGGGCTGCCAGTCGTCCACCGTCAGGTACGGCGTGTCGCCTCCCTGCGCCATACGGTACAGCCTCTCCTCGATGGACCCGATCACGAAGCCCAGGTTCACGCTGGCGTCCCGGTCCACGAAGACGTAGGGCAGCATCCGCCGCGCACAGAATTCCCGCAGCGAGTACAAAAAGGGCGTGACGCCCTCGCTGCGCTGCTCGACATGCGGCACGATGGCCGCGCCCGGGTGGCCGGGGCGGGGCGGCGCGAGAAACTGCACGTCCCGGAACGCCTCGACTGGCAACCCCATGAGCGCGTAGCGGTGGTCGGGCAGCCCCTTCTGCGCCTGCGCCTCGGCTTCGCGGGTGATCACCTCGCGGTTGCGTTGGTCGAGAAACAGCAGGTCCTCGCCCTTGACGTTGAAGATCAGCGCCCGGCCCGCCGCCGCGCCCACGCCCATCATGCCGCTGCGGAAGATGGAGTGCAGCAGGAACAGGGCGTAACTCGTCTTGGTCGCCACGCCGGAAATCCCGCTGATATTGATGTGGCCGCCGTTTTCGCCGTTCACGAAGCGGTAGTTGATGGGCAACACCTGCCCGTCGGCCAGCAGCCCGCCGGGAAAGGCCTTGTCGCCCATCTTGTCGGCGCTCAGGGCCATACGCAGGTCGTTGCCGCGCGCGTGGCGCACCGCGTCGCCGGGCTGCGGCGGAATGAAGTTCTCGGGCTGCACGCGCGTCACCAGCACCCGCGCCGCGTAGCTCACGCTGGCCGGCAACAGGCCCGCCGCCACGTCCTGCACGTCGCTGTCGAAGGTCACGCCCTCGTGCCGGGTGCGCACATGGTCCACGATGCCGTAGAAGTTCACGGCCGACCCGTCGGGCTTGCGGGTCTCCACCGCCACGAGGTCGTCGAGCTGCACGCTCGCGCCGGGCAATACCGCGAACCAGAAACTGACGGGGGTCACGTCCTGCGTGCCCAGCACCATACCGACCTGTAGGCCCGCCGGACTGCCCGAGGTCGGGCCGAACTTGAGGTTTGTCACGCGACCGCCTGCGGGTGCAGCGAGGCGATGTGCGCCCGGATACGCCGGGTCACGAGGTCGGCGCTGCCCATTGAGCGGCCCATCGCCTGCTCGAGCGCCGCCGTGGGAATGAGGTTCTGCGGCGCGCGCGGGTCCTTGTGGGCGCGGCTGCCCAGGCGGGTCAGGAGGGTGCCGCTAAGGTTCGCCACCTGCCGCACGATGGGCGGCAGAAAGCTCGGGTCATCCGGCGCGAACATCTCCAGACGCATGACGCCTGCCATGGGGTGCTGATAGAAGGCCGCCTCGCACAGCCGCACGTACCAGATCAAGCGGGTGAACTGCCCGTTGCGGTAGGTCATGCGCATGACGGGGGTGCGCTCGCCGGGCCTGAGTTCGGCCAGCAGGGCCGCGCGGTCGGGCGGGAGGTACATGGTCTCCATGGTCTTGACGCAGCCGACCACCGCGCCGTCGAGATTCTGCCCGCGCAGGGTGCCGTCCTGCACGGTCAGGGCACTCAGCCACTCGCGGTCGTCCTGCTCGTCGGCCGGCACGCGGGAGGCCAGCGCGTGCGAAAGGCGCTGCTCGGCGGCCAGCATCTGCCCCTGCAACAGGTTCAGGGCGGCCAGGGCGTCCGTGCCCTGCATGGCGACCGGGGTGTATTCCAGCTGCCCGGTGTGCGGATTGCGGGGCGACAGGGTCATGGGGTCCAGGCGCAGGTCCGGCGCGTGGGCCAGCAGCCGCGCCGCCTTCACCTCCCGCAGTTCGGCCTGTCTGGAGCCGTGCGGGCAGAGTTCCACGGCCCCGACCACGAAGGCCCCGAAGCCGCCCAGGCCGCTCTGCCCGAAATCGTCTTCGATGAACAGGCGGGATTCCATGCGGCGTTTGCCGTCCACGACGAACACCTGCCGCAGCCGTTCCGGGATGGGACGGGCGGGCAGCGCCACCCAGCGCTCTGTTTCGAGGTCGTCGAGGGTGCCGTCGAAGCTCTGGAGACCGAGTTGCCCCCCGTTCGTGTCTACCGGCCAGGGGTCGAGGCGAATACGCATGCGGCGCATTCTACGCCCGGTGCAGAAAAGCTCGCCGAAAGATGCACCGAAAAACGCGCGGCCGGAGTGTCCGGGAGCCGCGCGTCAGGGCAGGGTGGGTTCAGGGAAGGGTCGGCTCAGCCGTGGTAGCCGCTGAGCTGGCGCAACTGCACTTCGTCGGTCAGGGTCAGGCAGCGGTAGGCGGGGGTCAGCAGGCCATCGTCGCGCATTTCGCCGATGAGCTTGCTCACACTTTCGCGCGTGGCCCCGGTGCCCTCGGCGATGAGTTCGTGGGTGGCGCGCACGAAGCGCACACCGTCGGCGTGACGGCCCCCCAGGCTGCTGTCGGCAAGGCTCAGGAGGTAGCGGGCGATGCGCTCGCGCAGGTCGCCGTCCTGAATGTGCACGCCGTCGTTCATGACGCGCTGGAGCTGGGTGCTCAGGCTGCGCGTCACCTCCCAGAGTTCGGCGGTGCTGAGCTGTTCGACGTGGATGGCCATGACGACCGCGTCGGTCAGGGCGACCATCTGGTGCGACCGGGGCTGGCCGTGCAGGATTTCCTCGCCGAAGATGTCGCCGGGGTGGATGTGGCGGACGGTCAGGTTGCGGCCCTGGGGCGTGAGGCGCACGGCGCGCAGCAGCCCCGAGTCGAGACGGTAGAGCGACGGTGCCTGATCGCCCGCGTAGTACAGCGTGTCGCCCCGGCGCAGGGGCCGGCCCTGAGCGGTCTCGAAACGGCCGGGGGGGGTGGTCGGGCGGGTGTAGAAGGACATGGGGCAACTCCTGTCCGGCGCGTTACGCGGGCCAGTTCGCGGGGGAAACGGTCGGGGCCGGCTTCCGTCAGACGGCGACACCGCGCAGGGGACGCTTGTTCACACTGCCGCCAGAATAGGTGGCCGCCTGTCCATTCAGGATGTGAGCTCCCCCTTTCTCAACGAACAGGAAACGTCGGATGAAGCGCCGGCGGCCCGCCCCCCCCGGACGACCGGGTAGCGGGGAGTACCGGGCCGCTGGTAGGCCTACGCGAAGACCTCCAGCCCGGCGAGGACCACGCTGGCGTGCGCGGCCACCGTGAGGCCGTGATCGCGGTTGTAGCCGCCCGCCATCATGGTGACGACCGGCACGCCGCGCGCCCGTGCCCAGGCCAGCACCACGCGGTTGCGCTCGTGAACTCCCTCCAGGCTCAGCGCGAAGCGGCCGAACCGGTCACCGGCCAGCACATCGGCGCCCGCGAGGTACAGCAGCACCTCCGGCCGGAAGGCCTCCAGGGCGGGCACCGCCGCGCCACGCAGCACCCGCAGGTACTCGGCGTCGTCTATCCCGTCGCCCAGCCCCAGGTCCAGCGAACTGCGCTCCTTGCGGAAAGGGTAGTTACGCTCGCCGTGAATACTCAGGGTAAAGGCCGTGCCCGCCGCCATCTCGCCCTGAAGCAGCGCCGCCGTGCCGTTGCCCTGGTGCACGTCGAGGTCCAGTACGGCCACCCGGCGCGCGAGACCGTCCTGAAGCGCGATCCGGGTCAGGAGCGCAGCGTCGTTCACGAGGCAAAAGCCCTCGGCGCGATCGGCGAAGGCGTGGTGCGTGCCCCCCGCGAGGTTGGCGCCCCACCCCACGCGCCGGGCGTCGTGCAGCGCGGCCAGCGACCCGCCCGCCGCCCGGCGCGCCCGCTCGACCACCCCCGGCGACCAGGGCAGCCCGAAGGCGCGCTGCTCGTGGCGGTCCACCTCGCCCCGCCGCCAGCGCCGCAGCCACAGCGGATCGTGGACCCGCGCGGCGTCGGCCCAGGTTAGGGCGGGAGTGTCGAGCACCGGCAGGTGGGGGGCGAGCAGGTCGCGCACCCCGGCGTACTTGTAGTACGGAAAACGGTGGCCCTCCGGCAGCGGAAACTCGTAGCTGGCCGGCGTGTAGGCCCGGAAAGGATGGGCGAAGGCAGCAGGGACGGTCATCGCGTTCAAGTGTGCGCGCCGTACCCGGCCGCCAGAGCGTGCGGGAACACGCTTGAGCAGCCGGCGCCCGCGCGGCGTTCTGGGCGCGGGAAGGGCTTCAGGCCCGCAGCGACCGGGGAGCGGCAGCCGGCAACGGCGAGGCGTGCTGCACGGTCCAGCGCCCGCCGGGCACCGTGCGGGCCTGCGGCTGGTGCGCGGCGTCCAGGCACAGCAGCCGGAAGCGCCACAGCTCGGCGCGTGCCCCGGTCCCGCCTTGGCCGTCCTCCAGAAACAGCCAGGCGGTGACCACCGTGACGGCGGCGTCGGTGTCGCGGACCGTGCGCAGGTCGTAGGTGACGAGCTGGCCCGGAAACTGGGCGCGCACCTCGGCCAGCCTCTGGCGGCGCCGCGCGTGCAGGGGCCGGCGCAGCCGCCGCGCCAGACCCGCATGGTCGCCCGCCGCCCAGAGCGCCAGCAGCCGCCGCAGGAAAGCCAGCGGACCGGCCGACACGGACCCCGTCCGGCTCGGCAGGGGCCGGAGCAGGGGAGCGACCGGCGACACGCCGGGCAGGGGAACGGGAGGAACAGTGGGGGGCTGGGTCATGACAGGTCTCCTGTGGCCGTAGCCTCGCACCCGCAGGCCCCCAGTGCCAAGCGCCGCCTGACGGAGGCCGGCGTGGGCAGATGGCCTAGCGGACTGCCCGACTTATTCCTCGTCCCGGAGAAGCTCCAGCAGCTCGGGGTGCAGCGCGCTGTTCGTGGCGACGATCATGGGGCCGTAGGGAGTGGTCAGGCCCGCCTGATCGCTGACGCGCCCCCCCGCCTCCTCCAGAATCAGGCTGCCGGCCGCCACGTCCCAGGGCTGCACGCCCAGCTCCCAGTAGCCGTCCATGCGTCCGCAGGCGACGTTGCACAGGTCCAGCGCCGCCGCGCCGGGCCGCCGCAGCGGCACCCCCAGCCGCAGCACGCGCGCCACGTACACGAGGTTGCGCTCACCGCTCGTGTCGTAGGGAAAGCCGGTGGCGAGCAGGGCGGGCGTGTCGAGGGTGGGCGTGGCGCTGACCCGGACCGGCTCGCCGTTCAGAAAGGCCCCGCCGCCGCGCGTCGCCGTGAACAGTTCGCCGCGCGTGGGGTCGTACACCGCGCCGACCACGCGTTCGCCGTCCTCCTCCAGCGCCACCGAGGAACAAAAGACCGGGTAGCCGTGCGCGTAGTTCACCGTTCCGTCCAGGGGGTCCACGACCCAGCGGTAGCGGCCCGGCTCGCCCTGCGCGCCCTCTTCCTCACCCAGCACGGTATGCTCCGGAAAATCGGCGGCGATCTCGGCGCGGATGACGCGCTCGGCCTCACCGTCCACCTCGGTCACGAGGTCCGCGAAGCTGCTCTTGGCCCGCACGTTCTCCACCCGCCCCAGGTGCGCGAGATGGACGGCCCCCGCCGCTCTGGCCGCGCGCACGGCGACGTCCAGCCAGTGGGTCATCTGTTCGGGGGAGGTCGCGTGGTGGGTCATGCCCCGGAGTGTAAGGGCCGCGGGCGAGGGACGTGCCGGGGCGTGACACAGTGGGGTCCGATGCCCCGCCTCGCCTGGCTGTTTCCCCTCTGCGCTCTGCCCCTGGTGGCCTGCGCCCCCGTGACCGGCCCGGCGACGCTTCGCTTCGCTCCGGAGGCGGCCGCTCCCGTCGCCCCCGACCCCACGCGCCTCCTGACCACCCAGACCGTGCCCCAGGACCTGCTGCTGAGTGTCCCGGAGGCGGTGCGCCGCGCGCCGGACGGCAGCGTGATCGTGGTGTGCGGCGCCCGCGCCCAGCCCTGGGGCGTGTGTACCCACGTGGCGCGCAAGCTGGCGCCGGGCCTGATCAGCGACTCGCCGGGCCTCTTCGCGGGTGGGGTCCAGAACCGCCCCGAGACGACGCTGTACGGCCGCGCCGCCGTGATCGTGCTGGATGTGGGCGTGACCCCGGACAGACTGGCAAGCCTGCGCGCCGAGGCCTCGCGCCTGCGCGGCGCGCCCTACCTGCTCGCGGGCGAGACGGCGGCGGGGCTCGACTGCACGACCTACCAGAACCTCCTGCAACGCGCCGCCGGGCTGCCGGACGTGACCGCGCGCAATCCGGCGTGGAGGCTGTGGCTGCCGCAGGACATCCTGACGGGTCCGGCGGTGCAGGCCGGGGGCCGGGTGCTGTGGGTGGGCATGGCCGGCGTGCCGTGAGCGGGCGACTCGTCATTTTGAACGGCGCGGGCCAGGGCTGTGGCTGCATTTTCGGCATCGCCAGTCTTGTAGGCACGGCCTTCCGGCAGGCCGAGGCGGCGTGGATGGTGGACATGGCGACCACTGGGCGTGCTGCAATCGGCGTCCTCATGGACGACGTATTTCTTAGCAGGGCGCTTTCGCAGGACCGCTGGCGAGCGGCGCTGGACAATCTGCCGGTGTCCTGTCGGCGTGCACTGCGAGCTCGCCGAGGTGGAGCGGCGTGAACAGGCGCGGCCCGACCGTACAGCGGGGATGCACCGTCGGCAGGCCGGCCTCGTTCACCGGAGCGTGTTCTACGGCGCGGGGGTGGGCACGGGCCGGGAATCGCCCGAAGTCCTGGTCCTACACCTGAGGCGTGGGCTTGACCTGGCCGCCCACCCCTGACCCTTCCCCTCCCGGCTACAGCATCTCCAGGTCCTGGGCCCGGTGGGGCGGCGCGAAGGCCGCGTCGAGGTCGCTCAGGTCGTCGCCGGTCAATTTGAGGTCCAGGGCCGCGCGGTTCTCGCGGACGTGCGCGGCCCGCCCCGACTTGGGAATGGCGATCACCCCCGGCTGACGCAGCACCCACGCCAGGGCCACCTGAAGGTCGCTGACCCCGTGGCGCGCCGCGACGGCCCGCAGCGCCGCATTCCCCGCGAGGCGGCCCTGCTCGACCGGCGAATAGGCCATGACCGGCAGGCCCCGTGCCTGGGCTGCGGGCAGCAGGTCGAACTCGGTGCCCCGGCGCGTGAGGTTGTAGAGCACCTGGTTGGTGGCGACGTGTTCGCCTCCCGGCACCCCGGCCAGTTCACGCAGGTCGCCGGGGTCGAAGTTGCTCACGCCCCAGGCGCGGATGTCGCCCGACTGGCGCAGGCCCTCGAGCGCCTCCACGGTCTCGGCCAGGGGCACCCGCCCGCGCCAGTGCAGCAGGTACAGATCGAGGTGGTCGGCGCCCAGGCGGCGCAGGCTGGCGTGACAGGCCTCGACCGTGCCCCGGCGCGTGGCGTGATCCGGCAGCACCTTGCTGACCAGAAACACCTCGTCCCGGCGGCCCCGGATGGCCTCGCCCACAAGCTCCTCGGAGTTGCCGTCACCGTACATTTCGGCCGTATCCAGCAGGGTCAGGCCCAGATCAAGGCCGGTCTGGAGGGCAAGAATCTCGTCGGCGCGGCGGCGCGGGTCGTCGCCCATGTTCCAGGTGCCCTGGCCCAGCACGGGCACGCGGGTTCCGTCCGGGAGGGCAGTGGTCGGCAGGTCGGAGGGGGTCATGTGCGGCAGTCTGGCGGCGGGGGGCGCAGCCGGGGCCCCAAACAGGTGAAGACCGCTTGCGGCGGGGCCACCCCGACTGGGGTAGGCTCTCAGGCGATGATCGACCGCTACCTGACCCCCGAGATGAAGTCGCTGTGGAGCGAGGCCAGCAAGTACCGCGCGTGGCTGAAGGTGGAACTCGCCGCCATGGACGCCCAGGCCAACCACGGCGAGGTGCCCCGCGGGGCCCACACCACGCTGGTCCAGAAAAGTGAGGCCGACCCGCTGGATGACGCCTTCGCCCTCAAGGTGGCCGAGATCGAGGCGGTGACCCGCCACGACATCGTGGCCTTCACCCGCGCCCTGACCGACCGCTACGGCGACGAGGCGCGCTTTATCCACCACGGCCTGACGAGCACCGACGTCGTGGACACCGCCCAGAACCTGCTGCTCGACGAGGCGCTGGGCCTCATCGTGGCCGACGTGGAGACGCTGCGCGAAGTGTGCCGCACGCAGGCCGTGGCCTACAAGCACACGCCGACGGTGGGCCGCACCCATGGCATCCACGCCGAGCCGATGACCTTCGGCCTGAAGTTCCTAAACTGGATGACTGCCCTGGACCGCGACCTGGAGCGCCTGCACGCCGCCCGGCGCCGCGTGCAGGTTGTCATGCTCTCGGGGTCGGTGGGCACCTACGCGCACGTCTCACCCCGCGTGGAAGAAGAAGTCGCGGGGCGCTGGGGCTGGCAGGCCGCGCCCGTCACCAACCAGACACTGGCCCGCGACCGTCACGCCGAGGTGCTCTCGGCCCTGGCGATCCTGGGCACCACCCTGGAGAAGATCGCCGTGGAAATCCGTCACCTGCAGCGCAGCGAGGTGCGCGAGGCGATGGAACCCTTCGGCAAGGGCCAGACCGGCAGCAGCTCCATGCCGCACAAGAAAAATCCCATCCTGACCGAGAACGTCACCGGTTTCGCGCGCCTGCTGCGGGGCTACCTGACGACCGGCCTGGAAAACGTGGCCCTGTGGCACGAGCGCGACATCAGCCATTCGAGCGCCGAGCGCGTCATCCTGCCCGACGCCACGGCCGCGGCGAGCTACGCGACCCGCCGCCTGACCGGTGTACTGCGCGACCTCGTAGTGTTCCCCGAGCGGATGCTGCGCAACCTCAACGACCTGGGCGGGCTGGTGTTCTCGCAGCGGGTCCTGCACGCCCTGATCGACGAGAAGGGCATGAGCCGCGAGGCCGCCTACGGCCTGGTGCAGCGTAGCGCCCTCCAGAGCTGGGAGAGCGGCGAGGGCCTGCGTGAGCTCCTGAAGGCCGACCCCGAAAATCCGCTGAGTGACACCGAACTCGACGCCGCCTTCGACCTGGCCTGGTATCTGCGCCACGTAGACGACATCTACGCGCGCTTCGGGCTCTGAGGAAGAGGGGACTCTCTGCTCGCCCGGCAGCGTGAAGCTGCCGGGCGAGTGCCTTGAGCAGTTGTCCGGCTAGGCCACTGGCTGGGCGGCGCGTCCGGCGACCTCTCTCCCACCGTAACTACCCAGGTTTGGTCGCGGCGGACCCCAGGAGCGTGGCCCACACCGACCGTCTCCGGATGCGGAGCCGTCCCGGAACGCTCAGACCTTCACGAACTCCTGTACGCCCATCACGAACATCACCGCGCCGCCCACCGGCACCTCGACGGGGTCGCCCATCAGGCTCTCGTTCTGCTCGCCCATCGGCACGTTCGGCGACACCAAGCGGGTGCGGGCGCGGCAGGTGCGCTGCACGTGGCGCTTGAGTTCGGGGAGGCGGTCGTCGTCCACCCCGATCATGAGGGTGGTGTTGCCCTCACGCAGAAAGCCGCCGGTGCTGGCGAGCTTGGTGACCTCGAAGGCGTGTTCCGACAGGGTCCGCACAAGGGCGGTCGCGTCGGCGTCCTGAATCACGGCAAGAACCAGCTTCATGGCGCTCAGGATAGCAGGGGCCTCCACGGGCCGCCCACGCCTGTCGGCAGTCCCGGCATGAACGCTCTCCTCCCTACGCGTGCTGAAATGCAGGCCATGACGATTCATCCCGACGCGGCCGCCGACTCTGCTCCTCACCCCCAGCCGCCTCACCTGCTGCTGGGCGTCTGCGACTACCCCGAACAGGTGCCCGGCGAGCGCTGGGCACCCTATGCCCGGCAGCAGCGCGAGCTGGGCCTGAGCTTCGTGCGCGTCGCCGAGTTCGCCTGGAGCCGCATGGAGCCGCGCCCCGGCGAGTACGAGTGGGCCTGGCTCGACGAGGCCGTCGGGACATACGCCGCCCAGGGCCTGCGCGTGGTGCTGTGTACGCCGACCGCCACCCCGCCCGCGTGGCTGGTGCGCGCCCATCCCGAAATCCTGCCGGTGGACGACCAGGGCCGCGTCCGCGAGTTCGGGTCGCGGCGGCATTACGACTTCGCGTCGCCGGTGTACCGCGAGCACTCGCGCCGCATCACGCGCGCCATCGCCGAGCGCTACGGCGAGCACCCGGCCGTCGCCGGCTGGCAGACCGACAACGAGTTCGGCTGCCACGCCACGTCCCGCAGCTACGGCGGCGCGAGTGCGGCGGCCTTTCCCGGCTGGCTCCAGCGGCGTTACGGCAGCCTGGAGGCCCTGAACACGGCCTGGGGCAACGCCTTCTGGAGCATGGAGTACACGGCCTGGGACCAGATCGCCCCGCCCGTTCTGACCGTCACCGAGGCCAATCCGGCGCACGCCCTCGACTACGCCCGCTTCTGCTCGGCCATGATCGCCGAGTTTCAGGCCGAGCAGGTCGCCATCCTGCGCGAGTGCTCGCCGGGGCGGTTCGTCACGCACAACTTCATGATTTTCGAGTCGGGCTTCGACCACTACGAGGTCAGCCGGGGACTGGACTTCGCCACCTGGGACAACTACCCGCTCGGGATGCTGGAGTTCTTCGCGCCCCCCGGCTTCGAGGCCGAGAAGCTGGAGTTCGCGCGCACCGGCCACCCCGACCTCGTGGCCTTCAACCACGACCTGTACCGGGGACTGCTTGCGGGCGTACCTGGCCGCCTGGGACGCGAGGGTCCCGGCACCCCCGCCGGCCCCTGGGTCATGGAGCAGCAGTGCGGACAGGTGAACTGGGCCCCCTACAACCCGTTGCCCGCAGGCGGCGCGGTGGCGCTGTGGACCGCCCAGGCCTGGGCGCACGGCAACGACGTGGTGAGCTATTTCCGCTGGCGGGCCGCCACCGCTGCCCAGGAAATCCTGCACTCGGGCCTGCTGCGTCACGACGAGACGCCCGACCGGGGGCACACCGAGGTTGCCGCGCTGGACCTGGAAGGGTTCCCGGCCGGCGAGGTGCCCGCGCGCGTGGCCCTGCTGCACGACTACGAGAGCCTGTGGATCTATGACCTGCAACCCCACAGCGCGGGCCTGAACTACTGGGCGCAGACGCTGGCCTACTACTCCGCCCTGCGCGCCCTGGGGGTGGACGTGGACGTGCTGCACGCCGACGCCGACCTGAGCGGCTACGCGGTGGTCGTCGCGCCCGCCATCACCCTGATGACCCCGGAGCGCGCCGCGCGCTGGACGGCGGCCACGGAGGCGGGCGCCCGGCTGGTCTGCGGTCCGCGCACGGCCTTCCGCACCGGGTCGGGCGGCACGCCGGAGGGCGGGCAGTTCGGGCCGCTCGCCGCGCTGCTGGGCGCCCGCCTGCTCCAGTTCGACTCGCTGCGCCCCGGCCTCGAAACGCGCGTCGCTGGCCCCGGCGGCGAGCACGAGGCCTTCGCCTGGGCCGAGAGCTACCGCCCCGAGGCAGGCACAGCGGTCACACACCGCTACGTGGGTGGCCCGCTGGACGGTCAGGCGGCGGCCCTGTGCCGCCCAGGCGGTCAGGGCGAGAGCGTGGTCGTCGGCGCCCACAGCCCGGCCCTGATCACCGAGGTGCTGCGCGGCGTGCTGGAGCGCGCGGGAGTGGACACCACCGATCTGCCGGCGGGCCTGCGCCTGAGCCGGCGCGCCGGGCGTACCCTTCTCCAGAACTGGACCGCCGCCGCACTGACCTGGGAGGGAACAGAAGTACCGCCCGTGTCGTTCCAGGTTCGGGCCGACTGAGCAGCGGCCCGGCGTCTCCAACTGTTCCGGGAACAGGCCGCCTGCACGGCGCCTGTTCCCCTTTTTCTGGTCTCGGACGCCTGGACCCTCCCAGTTGAACCAGATTTGATTTGAACGTTCTATTGACGGCCAGTTGCGCGTATGGTTACATGGTTTTAACGTTCAAACCAGGAGCTGCCCAGGCTTCGTCCGCCCGACTTTTCAGGAGGTCAGCAGCATGCCCCGCGCCACGCTCAAGGATGTCGCCGCCCACGCAGGGGTCTCGCACCAGACTGTTTCCAACGTCCTCAACGGCCACCCTTCCATTCGTCCCGTCACGCGCGAGCGGGTGCAGGCGTCCATCAGCGCACTGGACTACCATCCCAACCAGGCCGCCAAGGCGCTGCGCGAGGCGCGCGTCACCACGCTGTGCTTCACCTCGTTCGAGCACGACCCCGACAACCTCAGCGACCCCTACCGCAACCTGATCCAGGCCGCGCTGACGGCCGAGGCCAACGCCCGGGGCTACAGCCTGGCGACGGCCTTCCTGGCCCACGACGAGGCGAGTCTGGACGAGCTGCGCCAGCGGTATCTCCAGCGCACCATCGGTGGAGCGGTCATCATCGGCACGCGGCTGCAGACCGCGCAGTGGGAGCGCATCACGTCCTGGGGCATGAAGGTGGTGCTGCTCGACCACATCCTGCCGGGCCAGGCCCACACGGTCAGCGCCGACTACGAGAGCGGCATGCACGCCCTGGTCGCCCATCACGTCTCGCGCGGCCGGCGCGACCTCGCACTCGTGCTGCCCACGCAGGACGACGGCAGCACCGCGCTCATGCGGCGTGACGCCTTTTTTGCGGCCGCGCGGCACTGGGGCGTGCGCGCCCGGCATATCGGCGGCGACTGGTCCTACGCCTCGGGCGAGCGGGCGCTGCTGGACCTGCACGCCTGGGGCGACCTGCCCGACGCCCTACTGGGCGGCAATGACCGCATGGCGACCGGGGCCCTGAGCGCCGCGCACGGCCTAGGCCTGAGCGTGCCCGGCGACCTGGCCGTCAGCGGCTTCGACGACTTCGACTTCGTGCAGTACCTCCACCCCAAACTGACCACCGTCCGCGTCCCACATGCCGAGATGGCGCGCGAGGCTGCGCGGCACCTCATCGCCCTGACGAACGGTGAAACCCCGCAGCCGCCCGACCCCTATCCCGTCTCGCTGATCGTCCGTGACTCGGCTTGAGAGCGCGACGAAGGAAGGCCGACGGAAGACTCGGGAGCGCCAAAGACCATGTCGGCACTCCGCTGGAATGAGCGAGGCGGAGAAAAGACGCCTGATGTCCTCCCCGCCGCAGCCCCGCCTGCCCTATCTTGAACGTTCAAGTTGATCCCAATTCGCTGGAGGAGTTTTCATGCCCACCCCCAAGATTGCTTTCGTCGGTGCCGGCAGCACGGTCTTCGCCAAGAACCTGCTCGGAGACATCCTGAGCTTTCCCGAACTCGGCGGCGCCGACATCCGGCTCTTCGACATCGACCAGACCAGGCTCGACGTGACCGAGCAGGTCGCACACCGGGTCGCCCGTACGGTCGGCGCGGCCCCCCGCGTGATCGCCACGACCGACCGCGACCGCGCGCTCGACGGCGCCGATTTCGTCATCAACATGATCCAGGTGGGCGGCTACCAACCCGCGACCGTCACCGACTTCGAGGTCCCCAGGCAGTACGGCCTGCGCCAGACCATCGCCGACACGCTGGGCATCGGCGGCATCATGCGGGGGCTGCGCACCGTCCCTGTCCTAGCCGACATGAGCCGCGACATGGAGCGGCTGTGCCCAGACACCCTGCACCTGAACTATGTCAACCCGATGGCCATGAACGTCTGGGGGCTGGCGCGCCTCACCCCGCGCGTCAGGACCGTGGGCCTGTGCCACAGCGTGCAGCACACCGCCGAGGAACTGGCGAACGACCTCGGCATCCCGGTCGGGGAAATCGACTACCTGTGCGCCGGGATCAACCACATGGCCTTCTATCTCAAGTTCGAGCACCAGGGCCAGAGCCTCTACCCCCGCCTGATGGAACTCGCCGAATCCGGCCGCGTGCCCGAGACCAACCGCGTGCGCTACGAGATGCTGCGCCGCCTGGGCTACTTCGTGACCGAGAGCAGCGAGCACTTCTCGGAGTACGTGCCTTACTTCATCAAGCGCGGGCGCGACGACCTGCTGGAGAAGTTCAACGTGCCGCTCGACGAGTACCCGCGCCGCTGCGTCTCTCAGATCGGCGGCTGGGAGCACCTGCGCACGCAGCTCCAGAACCCCGACGAACCCATGGAGGTGACGCGCAGCGTGGAGTACGGCTCGCTCATCATCCACAGCATGGTGACGGGCCAGCCGCGCGTGGTGTACGGCAACGTGATGAACAGCCCGGCGGACGGCTCGGCCGGCAAGCTCATCGCCAACCTGCCCGACGAATGCAGTGTGGAGGTGCCGTGCCTGGTCGACCGCCAGGGCATCCAGCCCACGCGCATCGGGCGCATCCCGCCGCAGCTCGCGGGCCTGATGCAGACCAACATCAACGTGCAGGCCCTGACGGTCGAGGCCATCGTGACCGGCAACCGCGAACACGTCTTCCACGCGGCGATGCTCGACCCGCACACGAGCGCCGAACTCGACCTCGACCAGATCTGGGCGCTGACGAACGACCTGCTGGACCAGCACGGCGACTTCATCCCGCAGAGTCTGCAGGCCGCCGACTGACCCTCCTGCCCGCGCCCCCACTCAGCTCTTCTCCCCCTTTTCGGAGTTTCCCATGACCCACCACTTCACCCTGAACATCGACCCCGCCGACCTCCTTGTCCTGACCAACGGCTACCAGTCGTGGAGCGAGGCCGAGCTGCGGCCCCTGCAAGGCACCCAGGTGCGCGCCAAACTGCACTGGATGACCGAGCAGGGGCAGGACCCCGCCTTTCCTCCCAGCGACGAGGCGGGCGTGTGGCGCAGCCATACCCTGGTCGCACTCGTGCGCGAGAACGGCGGAGGCTGGGTAGGCTGCGCGCTGGACGCCGCGCGCACCTTCGCCCACTGGGAGGTGCGCGCGGCCGGCGACCGGGTCGAGGTGAGCTGCGCCCTGGAAGGCCCCGAAGTCGAGGTCGCCTGGGAGGAGACGGACGACGTGATCGCTGCGGTCGAGCGCCTGAGCGCGCAGCTCGGGCAGAACATGGGCGCCCGGACGCCAGCGCCGCTGCGGGTGTGGTGCAGCTGGTACAGCTACTTCCGCGAGGTGACGCTCGGCGACATGCTGGACAATGCCCGGCTGGCCCTGGAAAAGGACCTGCCCTTCGACGTATTCCAGCTCGACGACGGCTTTCAGGCCGGTCTGGGCGACTGGTTCGACGCCGACCCGACGTTCGGCGGCCATGCCAGAGAGCTGCCCGCGCAGCTTGCGGAGCTGGGCTACCGCGCGGGGCTGTGGCTGGCCCCCTTCCTCGTCGGGCCAAACTCGCGGCTCTTCGCGGCGCACCCCGAGTGGCTGCTGAAGGACGCCGCGAGCGCGCCGCTGCTGCTGGGCGACAACTGGGGCGGGCCATACGCCGCGCTGGATACGACGCATCCGGAGGCGCTGGCGTGGCTGCGCGACCTCGCCGCGACCTGCCGCGAATGGGGCTACGACTACCTCAAGATCGACTTTCTGTATGCGGCGGCCTTTCCAGGGGTGCGGCACGACCCGTCGGTCAGCCGCGCGCAGGCGTACCGCATGGGATTGCAGGCCATCCGTGACGGACTGGGCGAGGACGGCTTCCTGCTGGCCTGCGGGGCACCGGTCGCCGCGAGCATCGGCATCGTGGACGCCATGCGCACCGGCCCCGATGTGACCCCCTTCTGGGACGACGAGCCGCGGCGCGTGCTGCTGGCCGACGGCGCGGTGCCCTCGACCCGCAGCGCCCTCCAGACCACCCTGGCCCGCTGGTACCAGCACGCGTGGTACCAGCCCGACCCCGACGTGATGATCGCCCGGCGCGAACTGAGCCTGCTGCGTGACCACGAGCGCGGCGCCATGCTGGGGATGCTCGACACCATCGGCGGCCTGCGCGCGAGCAGCGACCCCATCGCGATGCTGGGTGAAGACGACCTCGCGCTGCTGCGGCGCTCGCTGGACATCACGGCGCCCGACCGTCCCGTCGCCCTGACCACGGCGGGTGGCCCGACGGTGACGCAGTGGACGCGCGGCACCTTCAACATCGGCGACCGTCCCAGCGGCGACCTTCCTGCCCGCAGCTTCCGGGCGGCCGGGGGACAGAGTGTAGGACTGAACACAGAAGCCCAAACCCTGGTAGAACTGGCGCATGACTGAGTCACGTCTTCCGGGCAACCGGTTTCACAGCCAGGACTTCACCAAACCCGATGGGCGGCCCCTGACGCTCTACGGCGTGGCGCCCGTCAGCGTCACGTCCGAGATTCCCAGCCCCAGCCCGGAGGCCGTGGACGCCCGGCCGGTCATGCGCTGGCACCCCCTGCGCGGCGAGTGGGTCATGTACGCCGCGCACCGGCTGGGCCGTACCTTCCTGCCGCCGCCCGAGTACAACCCGCTGGCCCCCACCAGCGACCCCGAACACCCCACCGAACTGCCGCGCGGAGAGTACGACATCGCCGTGTTCGCCAACCGCTTTCCCAGCCTGACCCTCACGGCCCCCCAGCCGGAGCCGGGGCCGGCCGGCACGCGCGCGGGCATCGGCGCCTGTGAGGTCGTGGTATTTAGCCAGAGTGCCCAGGGCCGACTGGCCGACCTGTCGGGCGACCAGATGGCCCTGCTGATCGCCGTGTGGGCTGACCGCACCACCCGGCTGGCCGAGAGCGGCACGGTCAGGAGCGTGCTGGCGTTCGAGAACCGGGGCGTCGAGGTGGGTGTCACGCTGCACCACCCGCACGGCCAGCTCTACGCCTACGACCATATTCCGCCCGTGCAGGCGCGGATGCTGGAGCAGGCGCAGCGCTACCACACCGAGCAGGGCCGCGCCTGGCTGGGCGACTTCGTGGCCGACGAGCGGGCGGGGGGCGAGCGGGTCATTTTCGACGACGGCCTGGCCCTCAGCGTGGTGCCCCCCTTCGCGCGCTACACCTACGAGACCTGGGTAATGCCCGCCCGCCCAGTGGGCCTGCTGTCCGAACTGTCGGCCGACGAGCAGGCCAGCTTCGCGCGGGTCCTCAAGGACGCCCTGAACCGGCTCGACGGGCTGTTCGGCGGCCGGATGCCCTATCTCATGACGGTGCATCAGGCGCCGCTGGACGGCGAATACCCCGAATTCCCACTGCACGTCGAGCTGTATCCGTACCTGCGCGCGCCGGGCCGCATGAAGTACCTCGCGGGCACCGAACAGGGCGCGGGCGAGTTCGCCAACGACAAGTTCCCCGAGGTGGCCGCCCGCGAGCTGAAGGAGGTCGTGCTGTGACCACCTTCGAGACCTCTTTCGGCCATGCCCCCGAGGTCAGCGCCAGCGCGCCGGGCCGCGTGAACCTGCTGGGCGAGCACACCGACTATCAGGGGGGCTTCGTGCTGCCGACCGCCATCCCGCAGCGGGCGACCGTCTCGCTGCGGCGCAACGGCACCCGGGTCCACCAGCTCTACAGCGCCAACCTGGACCAGCGCCTGGAGGTGCCGGTGGGTGAGACTGGCAGCGGCTTCGCGCCCTACCTGACCGGCTGCCTGGAGCTGAGCGGCGTGAACGAGGGCCTGGACGTGCATGTCACCAGTGACGTGCCCAGCGGTGGCCTGAGCAGCAGCGCAGCGCTGGAAGTGGCGACGCTGCGCGCCCTGCGGGAGCTGTACGGCCTGGACCTGAACGACGTGGACCTCGCCCTGCGCGGCGTGGAGGTCGAGCACGAGTACGTGGGCGTCAAGTGCGGCGTGATGGACCAGATGGCGTCGAGCCTCGCCGACACCGGCACCATGCTCCTGATCGATACGCGCACGCTCGAGCGCCGCGCCCTGCCCTTTCCGGCCGGGGCGCAGGTCGTGGTGATCGACTCGGGCGTGCCGCGCCGCCTGGCTGAGAGCGGCTACAACGAACGCCGCGCCCAGGTCGAGGAGGCCGCCCGGCTCCTTGGCGTGCAACTGCTGCGCGACGTGACCGACGTGTCGCGTACCGGGGAGCTGCCCGACCTGCTCGCGCGCCGCGCCCGGCACGTGATCAGTGAGAATGCCCGTGTGCAGGCCGCCATAGGGGCTGACGCGGCGACCTTCGGCCAGCTCATGAACGCCTCGCACGCGAGCCTGCGGGACGACTACGCGGTCAGCCATCCCGAGGTGGACCGGCTGGTGGCGCTGCTCCAGGCCCAGCCCGACACCTACGGCGCGCGCATGACCGGCGCGGGCTTCGGCGGCGCGGTGGTGGCCCTCGTGCGAGCCGGGCAGGTGGCAGCCGTCACCGGTCCCGCCCTGGCCGAGTACGGCCCGCAGGCGGCGGTCGTCGTTCCCTGAACCTAACGGCGCAGATGGCCCCCTGTGCGTCCAGGGGCCATCTGTTCAGGGCAGCGCTGCTGTTCAGCCGCCCGAGTTGACCCGCACGTGCTCCACGAACATGGCCGTGAAGTCCGGGCGCTGTTCGGGGGTCAGGTGCCGCCCGGCGTCCCACAGCCCCGCCGACTTGAAGGCGCGCGGGCAGTGCATGAACGCCTCGCGCACCCTCACCACGATCACCGTGCGCGGGGGCTTGCCGTGCAGCGCCATACGCGCCAGCAACTCGGGGTCGGTGGTGAGGTGAGCGCGCCCGTTCACGCGGATCACCTCGTCCACGCCGGGCAGCAGGAAGATCAGCCCGACTTCCGGGTTCTGCACGATGTTTTTCAGGCTATCCAGGCGGTTGTTGCCGGGCCGGTCGGCCAGCAGCAGCGTGTGTGGGTCCAGCAGGGTCACGCAGCTTTCCGCGTCGCCACGCGGCGAGCAGTCGAGCTGGCCCTCGGCGTTGGCCGTCGCCAGAAAGCACAGCGGCGAGAGCGCCAGCGTAGCGGCCAGCCCCGCGTCGAGATGGTTCATCACCTTGAGCTTCACGCCCCGGCTGGGCTGAGGGTACATCGCCTCCAGCGCGTCGAGGCTCAGGACGGCGTGCGGGTCGGTCGCGGCGTTCACCCCTCCAGGATAGCGGCGCGGGCGAGCAGCCCACACGCGGCAAAAAAGCGCCCGGCCACTTAGTGCGGCCGGGCGCTTTCTCGTTCAGATGCGGAAACTCAGGCGACCTGCTTCTTCTTGCCGGTCGCGGCGGGCGCGGCCTGCTCCTGGCCCAGCGCCTGGCTTTCCTTGAGGCGGAAGATGACCAAGCTGCCCACAAAGGTGCAGGTGATCATGCCGTGCGCATTGAGCAAGCTCAGGGCGGCCATGATCTCCTCGCGGCTCAGGCGCAGCTGCTCGCTCATGTACAGGGCGCTGTCGGCGCGGCCTTCGAGGTAGTCGCGGATGCGCTTGGCGTCGGTGGTCAGCGGCGTGGCGGGCACGTCGGCGAGGCCGGGATCGGCCAGACCGTACACGGCGCGGGTGCCGGTGCCGGGCAGGCGGCGCACGCGGCCCTGATCAAGCAGGCTGGCGAGCGCGGCGCGCAGGTGCGACAGCGCGAGGCTGGTGGTCTTGGCAAGCTCAGTTTCGACCCACTCGGGCTTGCTTTCGAGCGCCTTGAGCACGAGCTTCTCGTTGGCGCGGCGGGTTTCCTGAAGATCTTCGAGGGTGGGGGGATTGAACATGCAGCTCCTCCGGGAGAGGCGGAGTACACAGCTCCGGACTGACGCCGGAATCTGCCACCGCTGAGGACAAAACGAGTAGAACTGGACCTGGTACAAACAGGTGCGCCTGTCTGCGCAACTTTCCTATTGTGACAGATTTTCTCTTATTTCGGATGAGGAAATGCACAGGAAAGCCCCGCCAGCAGGGGGCTTGCGCCTTGCGGGCAGGAACGGTCTGAGAATCTTCGGGCGAGTCTAGCTCAGGTCGTGTAGTCGGCGTTGATACTCACGTAGGCGGCGCTCAGGTCGCAGCCCCAGGCCTCGCCGCTCGAGTCACCGACACCCAGGTTCACCTCAAAGACGACCTCCTCGGCCTTCATGCTACCGCTGACGGCCGCTGCGTCGTAGGTCAGGGGCTTGCCGGCGAAGACAGGCGTACCCTGCACGGCGACCGTCATCTTCTCGATGTCCACGCCCGCGCCGCTGCGGCCCACCGCCATGATGACGCGGCCCCAGTTGGGGTCCGAGCCGTGCACGGCGCTCTTGAGGAGCGGGCTGACGCAGCAGGTCCGGGCGGCAGCCAGGGCCTCGGCCTCGGTGCGCGCGCCCGCGACCTTGACGGTGAGCAGCTTGGTGGCTCCCTCGCCGTCGGCGGCGATCTGGCGGGCGAGGTCGCGCATCACCCCCTCAAGGGCTGCTAGGAACTCGGCCTCCTCGGCCGCTCCGGCCTGACCATTGGCGAAGACGACCGCCATGTCGCTGGTGCTCGTGTCACCGTCCACCGTGACCGCGTTGAAGGTCCGCGCGATGATGGCCGGGAAGGCCGCCCGGAGCGCCGCCTGGTCCACCGCCGCGTCGGTGAAGGCAAAGGCGAACATGGTCGCCATGTCGGGGTGAATCATGCCGCTGCCTTTGGCCGTGCCCACGATGCGCGCGCCGGTGCTCAGGGTGGTGTGCGCGGTCTTGGGCCGGGTGTCGGTCGTCATGATGGCCGTGGCGAAGGGCAGCGCGGCCGTCTCCAGTTCGGTGGGCAGATGCTCGATGCCGCTCAGGACCCGGTCCATCGGCAGCAGGTGGCCGATGATGCCGGTGCTGGCACTCAGGACCGCATCCTCGGGCACGTCGAAGACGCTGGAGAGCGCTTCGGCCATCATGGCGTTGTCCTGAGCGCCCTTACGGCCCGTGGCGGCGTTGGCGACCCCGGCGTTGACCACCAGTGCTCGCACCGGCCCCCCCGCGCCCGCCAGCTCGCGGTTACGCAGCACGCTGGCGGCGGCGGTGGTGCTGCGCGTGCCCGCGAAGGCCCAGGTGCAGTCGGTGTCGCTGACCACGCAGCTCAGGTCGGTCTTGCCACTGGGCTTGATGCCCGCCGCCATCGCCGCTGCCCGGAAACCGCGGGGGAACTGCAAAGGAGAATCGCTCATGGGCGCGAGTCTAGAGCAGTTCTCCAGCGGAAGGCCGCCGGAAAATATTGATACCGGCGTCGATTCGTCCTCTTCCTCCACCACCTCGGTGGCGCAGGAGGCCACCAGACGGCGCCCTGTTCTCCGACAATCAATTCAGAGTTACGCTGTATTTGGTCCCCCGACCGTTCCTGTTTTACCTCTTGAAATTCACTAGGCGTTTTACAAATCACGAGTCGAATAAGATTGGAAAAATGAAGTTTTAAATAGTAACTCCGGATAAGCTTTTGCCCGGTACTACACGTTTTTCCCTCAGTCTAATGGCTCATGTAGGCTATTCGGCTTTTCTGATAGGAACGGTTGATGCGGAAGAACACATCTCTCACCCCACACATTGCTGCCGAACCCGTAACTTCCAATAACTGGCGAGCCGTCGCTGCGCTCCAGGTCAAACCTGACCAACAGGAATATGTCAATTCTCCCGTCTTCAATCTGGCGCTCTGTCAGTACAGCCCGGCAGGTTGGTCGCCGCTCGCTCTACGTAGAGAAGATCAGATCGTCGGTTTTTTGATGTGGGCGGTCGATCCGGCAGACCAGAGCTGCTGGCTGGGAGGCGTCATGATCGACACGGCGTTTCAGGGGTTGGGCTACGGAAAAAAGGCTGTGGCGGCGGCTCTCTCAATGCTCCGTGCACAGCATGGACATCACCAATTCGCGCTGTCATATCACCCGGAAAATACCGTGGCACGCCGTTTGTATCTGGGTCTCGGGTTTCAGGAGACCGGAGAAGTAGAGGACGAGGAAGTCGTCGCCCGTTTAGAGGTCACGGCGACGCTCTGAGCTAATCTCTGCGGATAGAGAGCGGTCCATCTTCTGCGCCGGCGGAGTCATGGATGACCGGTGAAAGCCAACATGGTTCTTAGTAGCCCCTGGCCTGCTCCATCAGCTGCCCGATCAGGCCGCCTCAACGCGCGGCGTTTCGCCCGGCCACCCGGCTACTTCCGCCCCTAGAGTGGGGCGTATGGTGCCCTATCCCACCCTTGCCCAGCTCCGCGAGTTGCAGGCCATCGCCCAGGCGGGCCTGACCTATACCCGCGACCCCTACGACCGAGACCGCTTTGCCCGGCTGCGTGACCTGACGGCCGAGCTGCTGGCCGCGCAGACCGGGCAGGACGTGACCGAGGTGACGGAAACGCTGCGCGCCGAGCGCGGCTACCTGACACCCAAGGTGGACGTGCGGGCGGTCGTACTGAACGCGGCGGGCCAGGTACTGCTGACCCGCGAACGCGAGGACGGCCGCTGGAGCCTGCCCGGCGGCTGGGCCGACCCCGGCGAGAGTCCGCGCATGATCGCCGTGCGCGAGGTGCGTGAGGAGACCGGCCGCGAGGTGCGGCCCGTGCGCCTTCTCGCCGCGCTCGACAAGGCCCAGCACCCGCACCCGCCCGACCTGTGGGCCGTGTACAAGCTGTTCCTGCTGTGCGAACTGACCGGCCCCGAGACGGCCCATACCGAGAACCCGCACGCCGAGAATATCGAGACGCTGGAAAGCGCCTTCTTTGCCCCCGGCGCCCTGCCGCCCCTGAGCCTGGGCCGCAACCTCCCCGAGCAGGTGCGCCGCATGGTGGAACTGGCCCAGAACCCGGGGCTGGGAGTGGATGTGGACTGAGAACGCCGGGAACCGGAAGCCGCGCCGCTAAACTGCTGCGCATGACCTCTGGCCTTCCCCGGGATTTCATCCGCGCGCAGGACGTGCTGAGCGGGCGCGTGACGCCTGCCGAGACGCGGCGGCTCGAACAGCAGTACGGCAACGAGGAACTGCTCTACGGCCTCGACCTGATCGGCGTGGGTGGACCGTTCTCCCGCGTGACGCCCTGGGAGCTCGAGGACGAGCAGGGGCGGCGGCGCATCAATGCCAGCGGCTACGCGGCCACGCCCTTCGGCGACATGCCGCCTGTTCTGACCGAGTTTCTGCACGATTACCTCGACCAGAACCGCGCGATGGGGCTGGCCCAGCAGTCCAGTTCGCCCTGGCGCGCGGCGCTCGAGGCCAACCTGGTACGCCTGCTGGCGCGCGAGCTGCCCAGCCACAAAGACAGTCAGGTGTTCTTCTGCTCCAGCGGCACCGAGGCCATCGAGGGCGCGATGAAGTTCGCCAAGGCGTGGCGGCCGAAGGCGCGCGCCTTCATCTCGTTTTCCAGCGGCTACCACGGCAAGACCTACGGCGCCCTGAGCCTCACGCCCAACCCCGAATACCAGGACATCTTCCGGCCGCTCGTGCCGGGCGCCCTCACCAGCCCCTACGGCAACCTCCAGGCGCTGCGCGACCTCATCCGCCGCCTGGGGCCGGACAAGGTCATCGCGGTGGTCGTCGAACCCATCCAGGGCGAGGGCGGCGTGAACATTCCCCCGCCCGGCTTCCTGAGCGGCCTGGGCGAACTGTGCCGCCAGCACGGCATCGTGGTGATCGCCGACGAGATCCAGACCGGACTGGGGCGCACCGGCCACTGGTTCGAGTCGGCGGCGCAGGGCCTGGACCCCGACATCGTCACGCTCGCCAAGCCGCTCGGCGGCGGCATGACGGCCGTCGGTGCGACCATCGTGCGCGGCCCCATCTACAAGAAGATGCTCGGCGGCCTGAGCAGCAAGCGGCACTCGAACACCTTCGGCGGCGGCGCCCTGAGCATGGCGGTGGGCCTGAAGTCGCTGGAATACCTCGTCGAGAACGATTTTCCGGCCCGCAGCTTGGCGCTGGGCCAGCAGGGACTGGCGCACCTGCAGGAACTGCAGCGCCGCTTTCCCCGGCTCCTCGAATCGGTACGCGGCCAGGGCCTGCTGCTGGCAATGCAGTTTCAGCCTGTGGTCGGCCTGCCGCTGCCAGGGATGCTCAAGGAGCTCGCGCACGAGGCGACCGCCATCCTGGCGCTGCGTGAACTGCACGGCGCCGGCGTCATGGCCAACCTCAGCCTGAGCAGCAAGCGCACCGTGCGCCTGACCCCGGCGCTGGACATGCCGGACGACGTCTTCGCGGAGATGCTGGCCCGCACCGAACGCTTCACCCAGTTCAACCCGAGCTCGCGCTACCTGCTCACCAACACGCCGCCGCAGCTCCTCGCCCGGCTCGCGGCCTTCGCGGCGAGCAAACCGAAGAAGCGGACGCCGAGCGACGGCTGAGAACCCCGCCTCCTACCCCCCTGTGTCCTGACCCAGCCCGCAGGCCCGCAGCACCAGTACGTTGACCTCATCGCGGGCCAGCCGGCGGGCCCGTAGGGGCAGCCTCGGCGGCAGGGCGCTCAGGCCGGGCACGAGCGGCCTGAACGCGAACTCGGGCCGTACGATGAGGTCGCGCCCGGCGGTCAGCGCCACCACGAAATCGAGCCTCAGCTCGAAATGGGCATTCAGCTCGTCGCGCAGCGGCCCGGAGTCGCCCGCCAATAGGGCCACCAGGGCCGGGTGCGTCTCGAAGCCGTCGTCCAGCACGGCGAGGAGCGGCGTAGGGTCCACGAAAAACCCCGCACCGCTCAGGGCGTAGCCCGCAACACGCCGCCGCGCCGTCTCGGGCGGGTCGCCGCGAACGAGCGAGACCGTGCGCCCCTGCACCTGCGCTCCGCGCAGCAGCGCCCAGAGCCGCCCCAGACTGGAATAGCTCGCCAAGCCCACGTACCCGGCGGGTTTGCCGGACAGGGGCCGCGTCGGGCGAATACTGGGCGCGGAGGTCATGGGGCGATGCTACGCGCCGGCGGCACCCCGCACCGGCCGCCCGCGAACATTTCTCAAGTCTTTCCCAATGCCTGCGTGGGACAGCACACTTTTCCATTTATTTGAACCGGGTACAAAATAGAGGTATGACCGCAAAATCCGGCCCGAACCCGATGGCCCTGCTTGCCCAGATTGACCTCGAAGCGCTGGGTCGCCTGAGCGAGAAGGTGGATCTCGCCGCGCTGCTGGGGGCCGCCTCCAAGATGAGCGACAAACAGCTCTCGCAGCTCACGCGCATGATGGCGGGTGGTGAACAGAAGCGCCCCGAACTCCCTGCCCCAGACGCCGATTTCTTCGGGCAGCTGAACGGCCTGAGCGACGACGAGCGCGCCGTGGCGACGACGGTGAAGGACTTCATGCACGCGCAGGTCGCGCCGATTATGAACGAATACTGGAACCGTGACGAGTTCCCGCGCCACCTCATTCCCGAACTGCGCAAGCTCGACCTGCTGCGCAAGGTGTGGAATGAGGACGGCAGCCGCAAACCCAACGCGACCGTCATGGAAGGCCTGATCACCATGGAAGCCTGCAAGGTGGACGTGAGCACCGCCGTCTTCTTCGGGGTACACGCGGGTCTGGCCTTCGCCAGTATTGCGCTGGGCGGCAGCGCCGAACAGAAGGCCGAGTGGCTGCCCAAGATGATGGATTTCGAGGCTGTCGGCGCGTTCGGCCTGACCGAGCCCGAGGGCGGCTCGCAGGTCAGCCAGGGGATGCGGACCACCTGCAAGCGCGACGGCGACGGCTGGACCCTGCGCGGCGAGAAGAAGTGGATCGGCAACTCGACCTTCAGCGACTTCACGGTGATCTGGGCGCGCGACGTGGACACGCAGGAGGTGCGCGGCTTCATCGTGCGTGCGGGCACCCCCGGCTACGAGGTGAAAAAGATCGAGGGCAAGACCGCCCTGCGCATCGTGGAAAACGGCCAGATCACCCTGACCGACTGCCGCGTGCCCGAGAGTGACCGCCTGCAGGAGGTGCGGGGGTGGCGCACGACCGCCGAGGTGCTCAAGCTGACGCGCGCCGGGGTGGCGTGGCAGGGCGTGGGCTGCGCGATGGGGGCCTACGAACTGGCGCTGGCCTACGCCCAGAACCGCGAGCAGTTCGGCAAGCGGATCGGCGAGTTCCAGCTTATCCAGAACCACGTCGTGCACATGCTGGGCAACGTGACGGGCATGTTGGCGACCGTGCTGCGCCTGTCGCACATGGCCGACGCGGGCGAGATGCGTGACGAGCACGCCGCCCTGGCCAAGGTGGTCACGGCCGCGCGCTGCCGTGAGACGGTCGCCCTGGCCCGCGAGACGCTGGGCGGCAACGGCATCCTGCTGGAAAACGGCGTCGCCAAGCACTTTGCCGATACCGAGGCCATCTACTCCTACGAGGGCACCAACGAGATCAATACCCTGGTCGTAGGGCGCGCGGTGACGGGCCTGAGCGCCTTCGTGTAAGGACCGCCTGAAGAGGGGGCCGCCGGGGCAGGATTCCCCGGCGGCGGCCCCCTTTCGTGTCCTGTCGGATCACCACGGGTGAGGACGTTCCGCGAATTGGGCCGAGACGGCCCCCACCTGCCTAACCGTCCTACCGGCTTCCCGGTTCCGGGAGATCCAGCCGTTCGGGGGCAGTGTAGACCGTGAACCGGCCTTCGCGCGTAAAGGCGCACAGCGTCACGCCGAAGGTGGCGGCCGTGTCCACCGCGAGACTGCTCGCCGCTCCAACCGCCACGACCACCGCCGCGCCCGCCGTGACGGCCTTCTGCACGATCTCGAAGCCGGCACGGCTGCTGACTGCCAGCACCGTCCACGAGAGCGGTAGTCCGCCGCGCAGCGCGGCCCAGCCCACCACCTTGTCGGTGGCGTTGTGGCGGCCCACGTCCTCGAAGGCGGCCAGCAGCTCTCCTTGCGGCGTGAACAGGCCCGCCGCGTGCAGCCCACCCGTCGCCCCGAACCCCGGTTGCGCGGCTCGCAGGCGCTCGGGCAGAGCGGCAACGACCGCCGGGGCCAGAGGCCCGCCGGTCCACTCGGGCGGCCCCGCGCGCACGGCGAGACGCTCGACACTGCCGCTGCCGCACACGCCGCAGGCACTCGACGATACGCTCAGCCGCGCGCCCAGGGCCAGGCGCGCGTATTCGGGCGTGTGCAGGTGCCAGACGTTGGCGTTCTCGGGATCGGGGTCCAGCGTCCGCTCGGCGGGCAGCAGGCCCTCGGAGACCAGCCAGCCGGTCAGCAGCTCGCGGTCATGACCGGGCGTGCGCATGAGCACGGCGAGCGCCAGCGGGCCGTCCGGGCCGTGCAACCGCAGTTCGAGGGGTTCCTCGACCGCGAGCGTATCCTCGTGTGCCTCGGTCGCTCCCCCGGCGAGACGCAGGGCTGGCACGCGCAACAACGCGCCCAGGCCCGGCGGAACCCCCGGCTCAGCGGGCGCCGCGGTCCACCTCGCTCTGGTTGCCGGTCTCGGTGTCCTCGCCGCGCGACTCGCGCAGGCCGCGCCCGACGCCCTTGAGCAGTCCGAACAGCGCTCCTAGCGCCAGTTGCACGTCGCGGTCCCGCATCAGGCCCACGAGGTCGCCCAGGCCCACGCCCTTGCCCTGGGCCACACTCTGGGCGCCCTCGCTCACGCCGAGTTGCAGCGCGTGCCCCAGCGAGCGCAGTTCACGGTGGTCCAGACCCTCGAGCATCTTGACGATCTCCACGCCGTTGCGCAGGACCGCCGTACCGCTCTGGCCGCCCAGGATGTGAATGGCGGCGGCACTCAGGCCCTCGCCGCCGCGCACGATCTTGATGAGTACGTCCAGCACGCCGTGTTCGTGCAGCTCACGCAGCAGTTTCAGGCTCTCGTCGAGGGCGGGCGCCGAGTCGTGGACGCTCTCCCCCAGCTTTTCTTCGGGGGTTTTGACGCGCGGGGTAAAGTCCAGTGCTTTGGCCATATCGGTTCCTCGGTGTGTAAAAAGACGCGCGGGGAAGGGGAGCCGCGCCGTTGCCCGGCTCAGCCCTCCCCCGCCCCGCTTCAGTCGTCAGTGCCTAGGCCGTCCACGCGGCGGTTGAGGCTGTCGCCCAGCAGCGCCAGTTCGCCGCCGGGAAAGACGTAATCAGGCCGCTGCCACTTGCGCTCGACCTCCACGCCGTCCTGCGGGGTGGGGTGGCCGTAGCGCGGGTTGGTTTTGGGCAGGGGATTGGGGCCGCTCTCGGTCAGCACCTCCATGCGCACGCGCGTGTCCTTGTAGGCGGGCGTGTGGGTCACGGGGTCGCGGTTCTGGCCGGTGAGGTGGTTGACCGCGTTCTCCGACTTGGCCGAGTTCATCGGCACGTAGACCTCGTTGCCGCTCACCCGGCCGGTGACCAGAGCGCGCAGGCGGATCGCGCCGCTCTCGCTGATGAGGCGGACGTACTGCCCGGTCGTCACACGGCACTCAGCGGCGAGTTCGGGGCTGAGTTCGACGAACGAGTCGGGCGCCTTCTCGGCGATGCCCTCGACCTTGAAGGTCATGTTGCCCTCGTGGAAGTGCTCCAGCATCCGGCCCGAGTTCAGGTGCAGGTCGAATTCCGCGTTGGGAGCGTGCTGGCGCGGCTGGTATTCGGCCGGGTACAGGCGGGCCTTGCCGTCAGGGAAGTTGAAGCGCTCGGTGTACAGCAGCGGCGTGTCGGTGCCGCTCTCGTCGACCGGCCACACGAGCGAATCGAAGCCCTCCAGGCGCTCGTAGCTCACGCCCGCGAAGATGGGCGACAGGCGGGCAACCTCGTCCATGATCTGGCTGGGGTGGGTGTAGCCCCAGTCGTGCCCCAGGCGCTTGGCCACTGCCGTATAGATCTGCCAGTCGGGCTTGGTGCCGCGCAGGGGGTCCATGACCTGATACAGCCGCTGGATACGGCGCTCAGTGCTCGTGAACGTCCCTTCCTTTTCCAGGCTGGGGCTGGCGGGCAGCACCACGTCGGCGAACTGCGCGGTGTAGGTGAAGTACAGGTCCTGCACCACGAAGAAGTCGAGCGCCTCATACCCCCCGACGAGGTGATTGGCGTCGGCGTCGGTCAGGCCCATTTCCTCGCCGGTCAGCCACAGCGACTTGAGCTGGCCCGCGATGGCCGCGTCGATCATCTGGGTGTTGTCCAGACCGCGCTCGGGCCGCAGGGTGACGCCCCACTCGCGCTCGTGGGTCTGCACGTTCAGGGGGTCGGTGACCTTGCGGTAGCCGCTCGTCTGGTCGGGCATGGCCCCCATGTCGGACGCGCCCTGCACGTTGTTGTGGCCGCGCAGCGGGTACGCGCCGGTGCCGGTGCGCCCGTAGTTGCCCGTGACCAGCAGCAGGTTCGAGATCGCGGTGCTCGTGTCGGAGCCGCCGCACTGCTGCGTGACGCCCATCGCCCACAGGATGCAGGTGCCCGAAGACTCGACGATCATGTGCGCGAGCCGTTCGAGGTCCTCGCGGGCGATGCCCGTCTCCTCGGCCGCATACTCCATGGTGTAGTCCCCGATCGACTCCCTGAACTCCCCCAGGCCGTTCACGCGCCCGGCCAGAAAGTCTTTGGCCTCCAGCCCGTTGTCGAGGATGTACCTGCTGATGGCCGAGAGCCACACGAAGTCGGTGCCGGGGCGGGGGCGCAGGAACACGTCGGCGCGCGTCGCCATCTCGTGCTCGCGGATGTCCACGACGACCAGCTTCTGGCCCGCGAGCTTGTGCGCGCGCTTGACACGGGTCGCCAGGACCGGGTGCGACTCGGCAGTGTTGCTGCCCACCGTGATGACCAGGCCGGCGTTCTCGATGTCGTAGATGGTCCCCGAGTCACCGCCGTAGCCCACCGTGCGCACCAGGCCCTGGGTCGCGGGCGACTGGCAATAGCGCGAGCAGTTGTCCACGTTGTTCGTGCCGATGACCTGCCGGGCGAACTTCTGCACCAGGAAGGCTTCTTCGTTGGTCGCCTTGCTGCTGGCGATGAAGGCCAGCGCGTCGGGGCCGTGCTGGGCCCGGATCTCCCCGAAACGCCAGGCGATCAGGTCCAGCGCCTCGTCCCAGGTCGCCTCCCGGAACCGACCGTTCTCGCGGATGAGTGGGGTGGTCAGGCGCTCGCCGCTGTTCACGTAGTCCCAGCCGAACTTGCCCTTCACGCAGGTCGAGATGCCGTTGGCCGGACCCTGGCCGGGCTCGACCTTGAGGATGTGGCGGTCCTTGGTCCAGACCTCGAAGGAACAGCCCACCCCGCAGTAGGTACAGACCGTCTTCGTCTTCTCGATGTAGCCCTCGCGGCCCGCCGACTCGATTTCCGAGACGTTCATGATGGGCTTGAGCCCGGTGGCCGCCTCGGTGCCCTTGACCAGATCGATGGAGGCGTTCCACACCGGCAGGGGAATGCCGGTGAACATGCCCGCCTCGGCGATCATGGACTTTTCCATCAGGGCGTTGCACGGGCACACGGTGACGCAGTGGCCGCAGCTCACGCAGCTCGACTCGCCGATGGGCGCGCCGCCGTCCCACAGCACGCGCGGCTGGCCCGCCTCCCAGTCGATGCTCAGGGTCTCGTTGACCTGCACGTTCTGGCAGGCCTCGACGCAGCGGCCACACAGGATGCACTGGTCGGGGTCGTAGCGGTAGAAGGGGTTGGACTCGTCCTTCTCGTAGCCCTTGGGCTGAAAGGGCCGCGTCTGGTGGTCGATGCCCAGCAGGCCCAGGGTGTTGTGCACCGTGCAGTTGCCGTTGTTGTTGTCGCAGACCGTGCAGTACAGGTCGTGGTTGCCCACGATGCGGTCGTAGGCGTCGCGCTGCGCCGCGCGGGCCGCGAGGGTCTGGGTGCGTACTGTCATGCCGGCCGTGACATGGGTCCCGCAGGCCCGCCCGACGGTTCCGTCAATCTCGACGGCGCAGGTGTCGCAGGTCTGGATGGGGCCGAGCTGCGGGTGGTAGCACACCTGCGCGAGCTTGATCTGGGCGCGGTTGATGGCGTCCACCAGCGGCTCGCCCTCCCAGGCCTGGAACGCGGCGCCGTCGATGAAGACGGTCGCCTCGGGCCCGGTAGGCAGGTGCGCCGGCCCGACACGGGCGCGCAGATGGGCATCGTTGGCGTGGGAAAGATGGTCGGTCTGGTCCATGTGAAAGCCGCCTTTAGAGGTGCTGTGCAGGAGTGAAGCCCAGGAAAAGTACGGCGGGTCAGTGCGGGAGACGTGCGCCAGTATAGGAACGAGGCGACCTGTTCACATTGAGCCGTCCCCACATTGAGCCAGCGTGAAGGGGCGTTCGACGCAGCGACCGCTGTCCTGCCTCACCGGCCACGGCGCAGCGGTTCCGGACTCGCGCGGCTCCCGGAGCGCCGTTATTGACCCATTGGCCTACAGACGGCGGGGGCAGGCGGAGTAGCCTTGGCCGCATGACCGACCTCCCCTCTGCCCCGTCCGGCGCCGCTGCCGCCGGGGCGCCCCCTGTTCCTACCCCGCCCACTCCGGCCGAGCTGCGCCTGCGCGCCCTGGCGACTGCCGGGCTGGTGGTGGGCATCTTCCTGAACGCGATGGAGGCCAGCGTGGTCTCGACCGCCATGCCCAGCGTGATCCGCGAGTTGCGCGGCGAGTCGCTCTACGCGCTGCCCTTTGCCGTCTACCTGCTGACCAGCACGGTCTCCAGCCCGCTGTGGGGCCGGGGGTCGGACATCCTGGGACGCAAGAAGCTGTACCTCGTCGGCGTCCTGCTGTTCCTGATCGGCAGCGCCCTGTGCGGCGCGGCGCAGAGCATGCCCTGGCTCATCGGCGCGCGGGCGGTGCAGGGCCTGGGCGCAGGCGCGCTGCTCACCATCTCGCTGACCATCGTGGGCGAGTTGTACAACCTCGAGGAACGCGGCAAGGTGCAGGCCTTCATCAGTGGGGTGTGGGGCATCTCGGGGCTGGCCGGGCCACTTCTGGGCGGCTGGCTCACCGATTCGCTGTCGTGGCGCTGGACCTTTCTGGTTTCACTGCCCTTTGGGGTGCTGGCCTTCGCCCTCGTCGCGCGCTTTCTCAAGCAGACGGGCATTCGCCGGGCGGCGCGGCTCGACTGGCCCGGTGCGGCGCTGTTCACGGCCGGCAGCGCCCTGATCGTCTGGGGCCTGGAAACCCGGGCGTGGCTGCTCGCCGGGCTGGGGGTCCTCGTGCTGGCCGGCGCCATCGCCACCGAGTTGCGTCACCCGGCCCCGTTGCTGCCCATGAAGGCGCTGCGCGAGCGCGTGCCGGGGGTGGCCTTCGCCGGCAATTTGCTCGGGGGCGCGGCCTACTTCGGGGTTATCGCCTACCTGCCGCTGTACGCCCAGAGTCTGTCGGGCGGCGGCGCGACGGCGGCCGGGGCCATCCTGACCCCCATGCTCGTCGGCTGGACCCTGACGAGCATCCTCTCGGCCCGGCTGATCCGTTCGGTGCCCCTGGCGCGGCTCTCTCAGCTGGGGTTCGCGCTGCTCGTGGTGATGTTTGCCCTCCTGATCCTGGCGGTCCACGCGCCGCTGTGGGTCACGAGCGCGCTGGGGTTCGCGGTCGGCATGGGCATGGGGTTCTCGATGCTCAGCCTGCTGCTGGCGGCCCAGCAATCGGCCACGGGCGGTGAGCTCGGCGCCGTGACCAGCGGCGTGCTGTTCGCCCGGCAGATGGGCGGCGCGCTCGGGACGGCAGTCATGGCGCTGCTCATCGGACCGGCGGCCATCGCGGCGGGCGGCTTCGAGCTTGCCGAAGGCCTGCGCCGGGCGTATGTCCTGTCGCTGGGGCTGGTCGCGGCCGCCTTCGTGGTAAGCCTGTGGCTGCCCGTGGTGCGCGCCGCGCCGGCCTCCCCTGCCGAACCCGTTCCCCTGGGACAGGACTGAGCCCCACGTGAGGAAAGCTGGACGGCCGGAAGCAAATTTGCCTCCGGCCGCCCTCTTTGGGACTTGGGCGCGGCGCGCCTACTCTGGGATGGCGCCACGCTGTCGGTATCTCAAACCACGCTTCCGCGGGGGCAGGAGGCACATGAACGCTCTCTACAGCCCCCAGAGTCCGTGCCACCCGGAGGCCGACCCGCACGGCAACGGCGTTTCTCAGGGCCGGCTCATGAGTCACATCTTAAGTTCTTGGGGCTGAGCGAAAAGTCACACTGGGGGCTAAGGTCTGGGCATTCGGAGCGCAGGTACCGCCTGAAACCCGAGCCGACCGCCCCGTTCTTTTCCGAGTCTTTCCGTTACCCAAGGAGCCTACCGTGACCACCCTGAATGCCGACCGTCTTTCCCAGCGCCTCTCGTGGCGCGGCGTCATCGCTGGCCTCGTGATGGGCCTCGTCAGCACCCTGACCATCATCGCCCTGGGCGCCGTCATCACGGCCCTGACCGGCCTGACCCTGACCGGCGTGGGCATTGCCGCCGCCATCTGGGCCGCCATCGCCGCGCTGGTAGGCGCCTACGCCGCCGGCCTGACCGCCGTGCGGGCCAGCGTGCCGGCCACCAGGAACGACGACGGGATCGCCGCCATGACCCACGGTGACGCCACTATGACCGGCCTGATCACCGGCGGCCTGATCGTACTGCTGACCACCCTGTTCGCCTTCAACGGCGCGAGCCGCCTCGTGGGCACCGCGACCAACGTCGTCAGCGGCGTGGTGGGCACGGCCGCGACCGGCGCCGCCGCTGCCGGTGCGGGTGCCGCCCAGGCCCCCGGCGTCCAGGGCTTTTTCAACAACATCTCGCCGGCCGACGTCGAAGGCCTAATCGCCGACAACACTGACCTCAATCAGGAGCAGGTGACTGCCACGGCCAACGTGGTCTCGGGCATCGTGCGCCGCGCCCAGTACGACCTCGGCAACACCGACCTGACGAACGTCACCGACTTCGCCCAGGCCCGCGTGCAGAACATCCGTCAGGCGCTGAGCGGCGAGCAGTTCGTGACCCGCCTCGAGCGTCAGGGCCTGAGCAACGCCCAGGCGACCGAAGTCCAGGGCGAGATCAACAAGGCCGTGGACCGCATCGAGACCCAGGCCACCCGCACCGCCCAGGCTGCCGAGCAGGCTGCGCGCGGCGCCGCCAGCACCGCCGGCTGGGCCTGGCTGCTCGCCAGCGGCCTGACGCTGCTCGCCTCGGTCTTCGGTGCCCGCAGCGCCGCGACCAGCCGCATCGCCCCCGCCGTGCCGGTTGCCGACGTGCGCGCCAACACCAAGCGCTGAGTCCAGTCCCACCAGAAAGCGCCGCACCCCATATCGGGAGTGCGGCGCTTTTCGTGCTGACCTTGCGGCCGCGCTTGTTGGCGGCGTTCAGGCCACCGGGTAGAAGAACACGGCGAAGGCCAGGATGACGTAGACCCCCAGCAGCAGCACGCCTTCGAGCCAGTTGGTCTCGCCGTCGCGCACGACCGAGTTGGCGATCAGGACGGCAGCGACGATGGCAATGAGTTCCAGCGGCGTCACGACCAGGTTCATCGGTTGCCCGACGATCAGGCCCGCGAGCACGAGCAGCGGCGCGACGAGCAGCGCGACCTGCACCGTACTGCCCAGGCTGATGGTCATCGAGAGGTTCATCTTGTTGCGCAGCGCGAACATGACGGCGGCGGCGTGTTCGGCCGCGTTGCCGATGATGGGAATGAGGATCAGGCCCACGAAGAACTCGGTGAGGCCGAGGCTGGCAGTCGCGGCCTCCAGCGTGCCGACCAGAAATTCGGACATGAAGGCGACGGCCACCGTACTCGCCGCCAGCACCCCGACAGCCAGCGCCACGCTCCAGGGCTTGCCGTCATGCTCTTCGGCGTCGTCGTCGTCCGAGGCCGAGAGCAGGTCGCTGTGGGTGCGCAGCGTGAAGAACAGGTACGAGATGTACATGATGATGAGCACGACCGCCGCCGCGTCCGAGAGATTCACGTCGAGCCGCGCGGCCGCCTCGGGCGCGACCGCCCGCGCGGCGTAGTCGAAGATGGTCGGAATACTCAGAGCGATCAGGCTGATGGTGAGCAGGCTGGAGATCGCCCCGGCCGTCTTGATGTTGAAGCGCTGCTCTTTGTACTTCAGGCCGCCAACAAGCACCGCCAGCCCCATCACCAGTAGCAGATTGCCCAGAATGGACCCGATGAGGCTGGCCTTGACGACTTCCAGCTTGCCCGCCTGAAGCGCGAAAAAGGCGATGATGAGTTCGGTCGCGTTGCCGAACGTGGCGTTCAGCAGCCCGCCGACGGCGCTGCCGGCCCGCACCGCGAGCTGTTCGGTGGCCTGCCCCATGATGCCCGCCAGGGGCAGGATGGCGAGCGCCGCACTGATGAAGATGAGGGTGGGGTTGCCCCCGGTGTATTCCAGGAAAGCGGCGATGGGCAAAAACACCAGCATCACGTTGAGCCACTTCACGGCTGGGCCTCGGTGGGGAAATCGGACATGGGCGGATTGTAACGGCCAGATGAAGCGGGCCTCCGGTCGGGTCGTCTGCCCCCGCCAGGGCTCTCAATCGGACCGCGCCCCGCCTGCTAGCCTGAACGCGGCATGGCGACGGTTCAGGAAATGCGGGAACGGCTGCGGCGGCCTCTGGCGGCAGAACTCTCCGGAGGCTGCCACGACCGCGTGGTGGCGGGCGGCGTCGAACGGCTGCTGGCCTCGCCGCTCGCCAGTCCCTTTCCGCAGGTCCGCGAAAAACTGAGCGGTTACGCAGCGCTGGAGGCCGCCGGGCGGGCCGAGGCCCTGAGCGCCGCGTTGGCCCTGCTCGACGCCCCCGAGAAGAAGGGAACGGCTCCGGCCCGGCCACGCGCCCAGGCCGTCCGGCAGGCCACCCCGGCGCCCGTGCCCGGCGAGCGCCTGCCCCTGGACGCCGAAACCGCGCGGCTGGACACCGGCCCCGGCGGCGCGCGCAAGCTGGCGACCCTGGGGCTGCACACCCTGCGCGACGTGCTGCACGCCTACCCGCACCGCCACGAGGACCGGCGCGCGCTGCCCGACCTCTCGGAAGTCGAGGAAGGCCAGAAGGTCACGGTGTCGGGGCAGGTCGTCAGCAAGCACCGCCGCAGCCCCAAGCCGGGGATGCAGATTCTGGAGATCGTGCTCGAGACCCCCTCGGGCGGCCGGGTGCGCGCGAGCTGGTTCAATCAGCCCTGGGTCGAGCGGCAACTCAAGGAAGGCGCGCGCTTGGTCCTGACAGGCCGGGTCAAGAAGTTCGGGCGCACCGTGCAACTGGGCGTCGAGCACCTGGAAACGGTGGACGGCGCGCAGGATTCGCTGAGCACCGGGCGCATCGTCGGCGTGTACGACAGCAAGGAGGGCATCTCGCAGGAGTTCCTGCGCCGCGCGGCCCACAAGGCACTTCAGGCCGCGCCGCCCGGCGACTACCTGCCGGTGCACTGGCGCCAGAAGTACGGCGTGACCGACCTCGCCGACGCGCTGTGGGGCATCCACCTGCCTACCGACGAGGCGCACCTGTCACGCGCCACCGCCCGGCTGCGCTTCGACGAGTACCTGTTCCTGGAGCTGCGGATGCTCCTTCAGGGCGAGGACGCGGTCTTGCAGGGCAAGCGGTTCGAGGCGCGCGGCGAGGACATCCACACCTTCGAGGGCGCGCTGCCCTTCCGCTTCACGAACGCGCAGCGCCGCGTGCTGCTGGAGATCACCGACGATATGCGCAGCGACCGCCAGATGGCGCGGCTGGTGCAGGGCGACGTCGGCAGCGGCAAGACAGCGGTGGCCGCCTGTGCGCTCTACCTCGCCGTGCGCGACGGCTACCAGGGCGCGCTGATGGCCCCGACCGAGATTCTGGCGCGGCAGCACTACGCCAATCTCGTGGGCTACCTGGGGCAGCTCGACGTGCGGGTGGGCCTGCTCATCGGCGCGATGACGCCCAAGACCAAGCTGGAGATGCAGACGCGCATCGCCCAGGGCGACGTGGACGTGGTCGTGGGCACCCAGGCCCTGATCCAGGAGAACGTGCAGTTCGACCACCTGGGGCTGGCGGTGGTGGACGAGGAGCACCGGTTCGGCGTGCAGCAGCGGCGCAAGCTGCTCAGGAGCCGCCCCGACGTGCTCGTCATGTCGGCCACCCCAATTCCGCGCAGTCTGGCCCTCACTGCCTACGGCGACCTGGAACTCAGCGTCATCGACGAACTGCCGCCGGGCCGCACGCCGGTCGAGACCAAGCTCATCCAGGACACCCACCGCGCCCAGGCCTACGGATTCGTCATGCGCCAGATCCGCGAGGGCAGGCAGGCCTTCGTGGTCACGGCCCTCATTGAGGAGAACGAGAACCTGGAACTGCTGGCCGCCACGCAGCTCGCCGACGACCTCAAGGTTTTACTGCCCGAGGCGCGCGTGGACCTGCTGCACGGCAAGATGTCGGCCGCCGAGAAGGACCACGTGATGGAACGTTTCCGGGCGCGCGAGTTCGACGTGCTCGTGTCCACGACCGTCATCGAGGTGGGGGTGGACGTGCCCAACGCCTCGGTGATGGTCATCGAAAACGCCGAGCGCTTCGGCCTCGCGCAGCTTCACCAGCTCCGGGGCCGCGTCGGGCGTGGCAGCGCCCAGAGCTACTGCGTCCTCGTGGCCGGCGAGCACAGCAAGAAGACCCGCCAGCGCCTCAAGATCATCGAAAGTAGCACTGACGGCTTCGTCATCGCGGAGGCCGACCTCAAGCTGCGCGGTCCCGGCGAGCTGCGCGGCACCCGCCAGAGCGGGATTCCGGACCTGCGCCTCGCCGACCTCGCCAACGACGCCGAGATCATTGAGCAGGCGCGCGAACTCGCCAAGCACATTCTGGCCCACGACCCCCGGCTGGAGCATCCCCGCCTGGGCTACCTGCGCGCCGAATTACAGAACCGCTCGCAGAGCGTGGCCTTCCGCGAGGTGATCTGAGCAGATGGACACCCCGCCGGACGCAGCGGGCCTGCTCGCCGAACTCACCTCCGGGGAGGGCTCCCGGGTCTGGTCCGCCTCGGGGAGGGTCATCCAGCAGGCCAGCCGGGAGACGCTGCTGGCCCTCGCCCCCCACCTGCCCCACATTCGCCGCGCCACCGCCGGCCTGGAGCTGGGCGGAATGCTCTTGGACAACGACCTGCATCTCGCTCAGGCGCTGCGGGTCATCGGGGCTGCGGGAGACCGGCGGTGTTCCTGTGAGGTCTACGAGGGGTATCTGGGCTACGACCCCGAACAGGAACAGGCGCGGGGGCACACCCGGACCCTGCGCACCACCCCACCCGACTGGAACATGACCTTCTGGTGCCGCTGCCTGCGCTGCGCGCGCGAGTATAAGGTCGAGCAGGGCGCGTCTCACACGACCTGGTGGAAGTGGAACCGGCTGGACCCGCCGCGAGGCTAGTGGGGCGCGGGCCCAGTGCGGCATAGGCCTAGCGGGGTACAGGCGCCTCCCCGGCGCGGCTCACCTGTGCGAGCTTGAGGGCGTCGGGACTGCCCGCAGGAACCGTCATGACGACGATCCGCAGGCCGTCCTCGCCGGTGGACAGCACGTCGCAGTCCACCACGATCTCCCCGACGAGGGGATGCTCGACCGTCTTGCGGTCGCCGGTGTATTCGCCGACCGCCCCCGCACGCCATAGCCGGGCGAAGTCGGGGCTGCCTTCCAGGAGGGTGGTCAGCAGTTCGGCCAGGTGCGGATCGTCGGGGTACTGCGTGGTCACGCGGCGCAGGTCGGCGACCACCGCGCGGTCGGTCGCCTCCGGGCGCTCGGAATGAACCGGCCAGGCCGGGACAAAGCCGCGCCGGCCCGGCACAGGAAACCGCGCATAGACGAAGCTGCGGTCCTCGGGGGCAGTTCCGGACGGATCGCCCAGAAGCGCCGACCAGCTTCCGTTCCACCACAGCAGGCGCCAGTCGGCCGTGAAGACGGCGACCGCCACGTCGCCCAGCCGCTGGAGGACGCGCTGCACCCCCGGCGAGATGCGCTCGCTGACGGCATGGTCGCCGGGCGGCTGAAGCCCCGCCAGGCGGTAGAAGTGGTCGCGCTCGGTCCGGCTGAGCCGGAGGGCGTGGGCCAGCGCGGCGACGACCGGCGCCGACGGCGTGGTCGCCCGGCCCTGCTCAAGCCGCACGAGATAGTCGACCGACAGCCCAGCCAGCTCGGCCAGTTCCTCGCGCCGCAGACCCGCCGCGCGGCGCGTGCCCCCGGTACCGGTGCCTAGCTGGGGCGGAGAGAGGCGGTCACGCCACGTCCGCAGGGTCGTAGCGAGGCTGGTGTCCACAGGGCTCATCCCCCCGAGTGTAGCTCCGCCCCTGGGCACGCCCGAGGGGGGGACTGCTGGTCCTACCGACAGACAGACCCTGGTTGCCGCGCGTCCGTTGCCGCACACTGGCGCCGTGACCATCACCTTCATCACCGGCGCCAACAAGGGCCTTGGATTCGAAACTGCCCGCCGCCTGAGCGAACTCGGCCACACGGTCCTGATCGGTGCGCGCGACCCCGAGCGCGGCCACACGGCTGCCGAACAGCTGGGCGGCGGCGCTCGCTTCGTGCTCATCGACGTCACCGACGACGAGTCGGTGGCCCGCGCCGCCGCCGACGTTCAGGCGCACGAGGGCCGTGTGGACGTGCTCATCAACAATGCCGGCATTCTCGGCACCCACGTTCCCGCCGGGGAACTCACTGGGCCGGACGCCCTGGAGGTCTTCAACACCAACGTGGCGAGCATCGTGCGCGTGACCCACGCCTTCTTGCCCCTACTGCGGCGGTCGGCGCAGCCCTCGGTCGTCAACGTCACCAGCGGTCTGGGTTCCTTCGACCGCGTCCACGACGCCGAACGGATCGAGTCCAGGGTCATCGCCCCGCTCTACACAGCGTCCAAGTCGGCCGTCACCATGCTCACCCTCCAGTACGCGCGGGCGCTGCCGGAGATCCGGTTCAACGCGGCCGACCCCGGCTACACCGCGACCGACTTCAACAGCAACAGCGGCTACCAGACCGTTCAGGAGGGCACGGACGCCGTCGTCACCCTGGCGACCGAGGGTCCGGAAGCGGGCACCGGGCGCTTCATCGACCGCGCGGGGACGGTCGGCTGGTAAGCGCCGGACCATGACAGCGGGCGGCCCCCAGCGTGAGGGCCGCCCCGCCGATGTTCGCCCTACTTCTTGAGGAAGGCGAGGAGCGCCGTGTTCACTTCGTCGGGGAAGGTCCACAGGATGTTGTGCGGTCCGTCCTTGACGACCACCAGTTCGCTGCCCTGGATCAGCGCGGGCAGGCGGTGGGCCGTCGCGGCGATAGGCAACACGTTGTCGGCGTCACCGTGAATGATCAGCGTGGGCACGTCGATCTTGGCCACATCCGCCCGGAAGTCCTCGAGCCAGGCGTCGACGCACTGCAGGGTGGCGGTGGCCGAGGCGCGGGCCGCGAGGTTGAAGTTCGCGTGCAGCACTTCCTCGCTCACGCGGGTGCCAAGCAGCTTGTCGGTGTTGTAGAAGTTCTTGAAGAAATCCGTCAGGTAGGCGAAACGGTCCTTACGCACCGCGTCCTTGATGCCCTCGAACACGCTGCCGTCCACCCCTTCGGGGTTGTCGTCGGTCTTCAGGAGGTACGGCGGGATCACCCCGATCAGCACGGCCTTCTTCACGCGCGCCGAGCCGTAGCGGCCGATGTAACGGGTGACTTCCCCCGTACCCATCGAGAAGCCGCCGAGCACAACGTCCTGCAAGTTGAGGTGCGAGAGCAGCGCGTCAAGATCGGCGGCGAAGGTGTCGTAGTTGTAGCCCGAAGAAGGCTGGCTCGACTGCCCGAACCCCCGGCGGTCATAGGTAATGACGCGGTAGCCGGCCTGGAGCAGCGCCGCTTCCTGGCGTTCCCACGAACGGCCGTTGAGGGGATAGCCGTGGATGAGCACAACCGGCTGACCCTGGCCGTGGTCCTCGAAGAACAGTTCGATGGGCTGGCCGTTTTCCTGACCGACGGTAATGTAGGGCATAGCGTGAAACCTCCTGAGAGAGACGGATGAACTCGGCGAACAGGCTCAGTCTATAGTTATCTATCCGTAGGTAGACAGACTTGACCCTACTTGATGAAGATGACCTCAAGGCTCTCGGGACCAGTCAAATCGCACCCTGTTTCCTATCAGAAAGGGATGAAACCGTTGGAGCCCGCAACCAGACAAAGCTGCCGTGGACAGATCTCCACGGCAGCGGCGGGCAGGCCAGGGCTTCAGGCGGCGCGCAGTTGTTCCATCAGGATGCGGGCCAGCGGTTCGAACTGGGCCGTGTCGCCCGAAGCGCGGGCCAGCAGCATCGCGCCTTCCAACCCGGCGAGCAGGGCAGCTGCGGCCTGTTCCGGGGGCTGGGTGGCTGCCATCTCGCCGCTTTCCTGGCCCTCGGCGAGCGCAGCGGCCAGCCAGCGCCTGTTCAGCTCGAAGAACTGGGCAACCTCGGCCTGCATGGTCTCGGGGAGGGTGATAAAGTCGTTGGCCAGAACCGTGCACAGGCAGATGCGGCCGTCGGGATGCACCACCTCGCGGTAGGCCAGCAGGTAGGCGTCAAGTCGCTCGGGCAGTGGCAGCCCCCGCGCCGAGATGGCGGCCAGGTGCACCTCCAGGCGCTCGCGGTAACGGCGCACCAGGGCCACACCGAGGTCGGTCTTGGCGGGAAAGTGGTAATGAACGCTCGCGTTACGGATGCCCAGCCGGCGACTGATGTCGCTGTAGCTCACGGCGTTGAAGCCGCGCAGTTGCACGAGCTCCTGCGCTACGTCCAGAATCTGCGCGGCCGTATCGCCTTTTTCGGTGAGGGACCGCTGAACCATAACGCCGAGTATCTACCTGCCGGTAGAGAGAAGTCAACCAGCCCTCAGTGAAGGGCGGGCAGTTCCCGCACGTGGTCCGCGATGAGGCCGCCGCCCAGCAGCCGGGGGCCGTCATACAGCACCGCGCTCTGACCGGGGGCCACCGCGAACTGAGGTTCGTCGAATTCCAGCGAGAATCCGTGCTCGTCGGCGTGCGTGACCCGCGCCCGGACCGGCGCCGTGCGGTAGCGCACCTGCACCTCCAGCTCACGCGGAAGCTCGGCGAGGTCGAGCAGGTAGTTGGCGCCCTCGGCGCGCAGCCCGGTCCACAGGCAGTCGTTGTAGTCGCCGACCCAGACCGTGTTCGTCGCGGGGTCGAGGTGAACCACGTGCCGCACGCGGTGAGACTGGAACAGACCCAGGCCCTTCTTCTGACCCAGCGTGTAGAACTGCGTGCCCAGGTGCTCGCCCACGACCTCGCCCGAGGCGATCTCGCGAATCTGGCCGCTCACCTGCGGAAGCTGCTCAGCGACGTAGTCCTGCACCTTCCCCGGCACGAAGCAGATGTTCTGGCTCTCGGGCTTGCGGGCGGTGAGCAGGCCCTTTTCGGCGGCGATTTCGCGCACACGCGGCTTTTCCAGCTCGCCTACCGGGAACAGGATGTACGGCAGCGCGTCCCGCGGCGTGCCCCACAGAAAGTAGGTCTGGTCCTTGCGGGGATCGTCGCCCCGCCAGAACTCGACCTCGCCGCGCGCGTTCTCGACCCGCTTGACATAGTGGCCGGTCGCCACATATCGGCAGCCGAGCATCCGCGCCTTCTTGACCAGTTCGTCGAACTTGACCTTGGTGTTGCAGTTCACGCAGGGGTTGGGGGTGCGCCCACGCGCGTACTCGTCCAGAAAAGGCCCGACGATGTGGCGCTGGAACTGCTCGCGGTAGTCCAGCAGGTAGAAGGGCACGCCCACCTGCTCGGCCACGCGCCGGGCCTCGTAGGCGGCGTCGGGCGAGCAGCAGCTGTCGAAGGTGTCGACGCGTTTGTCGTCGGGCCAGAACCGCATCATGGCGCCCACGACCTGATACCCCTGGTCCTTGAGCAGCGCGGCCGTCACGCTGGAGTCCACGCCGCCCGACATCGCGCACAGCACCCGTTCTCCCGCCACGGGCGCGGGCGAGGGCGAAGAAGTGGGGGCTGCCGGAACCGTCGTCATAACGCCGCAGCCTAACAGACCGCCGGCAAAAGCCGGCGTGACCCGGCACCCGTTTGACCTGCCGGAACGCGCCCGTAGGAGCGCGCGTTAAATCCAACGTTCAGAGTCGAGGGGGAAGCCGCCTTTTTACGCTGCTTTTCCGGAAGCAGTCCCTACAATGCCGCCATGACCGAAGGTGGCCTCTCGTTTCTGGAACCGGTGAGCGACCTGCGGAGTCAGGAGGCGTATCTGCGGCTGCTCAATGCCATGCCGGTCATGCTCTGGACCGCCGACGCCCAGGGACGCTGGCAGCATGTCAACCGGCACTGGAGCATCTACACGGGTCTGCTGGGCGAGACGCAGGGCTTCGGGTTCGAGGAAGCCCTGCACCCGGCGGACCGCGCGCCGACCCTCGCGCGCTGGCGTCAGGCAGTCCGCAGTGGTCAGGATTACGAGATCGAGTACCGCCTGCGCAGCCGCCGCGGCGACTATCACTGGTTCCTGATCCGCGGCGTGCAGGTGAGGGACGACCTGGGCACCGGCGTGGCCTGGGTGGGAACCTGTACCGACATCGAGCCCCAGAAGCGCGCCGAGCAGGACACCCTGGCCACCCGCGAGGCGGCGCTGCGGGCGCTGGCCCTGGCGCTGGAAGTCCGCGACCGCGAGACGAGCACCCATACCGAGCGCGTGACGGTGCTCGCCGTGCAGCTCGGCACCGCGCTGGGCCTACTGCCCGAGGCGCTGGGGCACCTGCGCCTGGGCGCTTCTCTGCACGACCTGGGCAAAGTGGCGGTGCCGGGGCGCATCCTGCACAAGCCGGGCGCCCTGACCGAGGACGAGCGCCGGGAAATGCAGCGTCATTCGGCCGAGGGCGAGCGGCTGGCGGCGGCGCTGGAGTTCGTGCCCCCGCCCGCCCTGCAACTCGTGCGCCACCATCACGAGCACTGGAACGGCCGGGACTATCCCGACCAGCTGTGCGGAGAAGCGATTCCTTACCTTGCCCGGCTGTTCGCAGTTATTGACGTGTACGACGCCCTGCGCAGCGAGCGGCCCTACAAGGCGGCCTGGACCCGCGAGCAGGCGCTCACCGAGCTATGTGCGCAGGCCGGCGAGCAGCTCGACCCCCACATGGTCGAGGTCTTCACGCGGCTGGTCGAGGAAGACGCCCTGGCGAGCTGAGGCGGCGGCCGACGCCAGCAGCCGGGCCCACACCGAACTGTCCTAGACTCGGGCGCGTGATTCCCGCTGCCGACCTGCATACCGCCGCCGAGCGCTTCGGTACGCCGCTGTACGTCTACGACGCCGCCGAACTCAACGCCGCCCTGGCGCGGGTCCGCGCGGCCTTCGGGGACGCGCGGGTGTACTACGCCATGAAGGCCAACCCCAACCTCAGCCTGCTGCGCCGTCTGGCGGCGGCGGGCGTGGGCGCCGAGTGCGTGAGCCCCGGCGAGATCGCGCGCGCCGAGAAGGTGGGCCTCAGCGGCGAGCGCCTCATCGTGAACGGCCCGGCCAAATCGGCCCACGAATACGCGGCGGGCGCGCGACTGGGCGCGACCTTCATCGTAGACCGGGCGGAGGAGGTAGAGCTGCTGCCTCCGGCCTCGCGGGCGCTGGTGCGGGTCAACCCGGCGCTGGAGGTCAGCACGCACGACCACCTCGCCACCGGAGCGGCCGGCAGCAAGTTCGGCGTGACGCTGGCGCAGGTCCCAGCGGTGCTGGAGGCCCTGCGCGTGGCCGGCCACACGGCGCTGGGCCTGCACGTGCACATCGGCAGCGCGATCCGGGACGCCCACGATTTTACGGCCGCTTTCGGCCGCCTGGCCGGGCTGCGCGCCCAGACCGGGCCGCTCGCGGTGCTCGACGCGGGTGGGGGCTGGGGCCTGGGGGCCGACCTGCCGGGCATCGCCCGCGAGGCGCGCGCCACTGCCGCGGCCTTCGGAGCCGAGCTGTGGGTCGAGCCGGGGCGGTATCTGGTGGCGCAGGCCGGCACCCTGCTCACGCGGGTGGTGGGCACCAAGCGCACGGGGCGTAACTTCGTGCTCGTGGACGCCGGCATGACCGAGCTGCTGCGGCCCATGCTGTACGGCGCGGCCCACCCGGTCACGCCGCTGTGGGACGGCCCGGCGACGGAGAGGTGGGACCTCGCCGGCCCCGCCTGCGAGAGCGGCGACCTGCTGGCCCGTGATGTGACCCTGCCCACTCCGGTTCCGGGCCAGCTTCTCGCGGTGGGTGAGGCGGGAGCTTACGGCGCGGCCATGAGCAGCAACTACCTCACCCGGTCCCGGCCCGCCGAGGCGCTGTACGAGGACGGGCAGTGGCGACTCGTCCGGCGGCGCGAGACGCCCGAGGACGTGTGGCGCGCCGAGGAGGAAGCCAGGCAATAGAAGCGGGCGATTTCGCGTCCCGCTGGGCAGTTTCGGCTCCGTGGGTGCCGGGCTGCGCTAGCGTGGCCGGGTGATCGTCAAGGAGCTCGAAATCCAGGAACACACCGACCCGCTGCGCCGCGCCGGGTTCGACGCCGAACGGCAGATGGCCCACTACCTCAAGCGGGCCTTCGCGGAAGACCCCCACAAGTTCGTGTTCCACAACCTCCGCCTAGAACGCCGCGGGGAAATCGCCCAGATCGACCACCTGATCCTGCACCGCTTCGGGCTGCTCGCCGTAGAAAGCAAGAGCGTGGCCGGCGAGGTCAGCGTGAACGAACACGGCGAGTGGACCCGCTGGTGGAAGGGTGAGGGGCGCGGGATGCCCTCGCCAGTGCTACAGGCGAGGCGGCAACTCGACCTTCTGCTCGCACTGCTCGGCGACCACACGGCGGAACTCATGGACCGCTCGATGCTGGGCCTCAAGCAGCGGACCTTCGCGGGCGTACGGCGCGACGTGCTCGTCGCCGTCTCGGACGGGGGGCGCATCAACCGGGGGGCGGACGTTCCGGAACTCGCCAAGGCCGACCAGGTGCCTGACCGCGTCGTCTCGGTCGTTCAGGCCGGGCAGGGCCGGGCCTTCGGGTCGTTCGGTTTCACGGACGCCGAGCTGAGCCGGCTCCAGTCGTTTCTGTGGAGCAGACATGTTCCCGGCCCGGTTTCCACTCCGGCGGCCCCGGAACGCCGCAGCACCGCCCCGGTGAGGACCTCGCAGGAGCGGCAGTCGCAGGCCCGGCCGCGCCTGGACGTGGCCTGCCGCGCGTGCGGATCTGCGGACCTGACCGTGCAGTACGGAAAGTACGGGTACTACCTGAAATGCGCCGCGTGCGGCGGGAACACGCCGGCCAAACCCGTCTGCGCGCAGTGCGGACAGCCGGGCAAGGTCAGCAAGCGCGGCCTGGAGTTCACCGCGACCTGCGCAGGTGGGCACACCTGGCTCTACTGGATCAACCCGGCCTGAAGGGAAAGGTCAGGGGCGCGGCGACTGGTTCAGTCACCGCGCCCCCAGCTCACTCGAAGCTGCTGCCCCCGCCCACCCGCACGCCCTGGTAATAGGCGTAGGCGGCGGTCACGCAGGGCGGGCGCTTGATCCAGCTCTTGGCGGCGCAGATGGCCTTCATGTTGGTGTGAAAGGCCTCGTCGCTCGTCTTGCGGTTGGCGTCGGTGCGCTCGTAGACCTTGAGGTTGCGGTACGCGAAGTCGTGGACGTTGCAGGCCGGCAGGAAGTCCTCGCGGTAACCCAGGCCCAGGCCGTCGGGGGCGCTGCATCCGTCGCGGTTCCAATCCAGCCCGGCGTAGGGCTGTGAGGTGCCCCGGTAGGCCGCGTACTGGGTGTTGTAGTTGCCCACGGTGCCCCAGCCGGTGCGCTTGATATACGTCAGCCGGTCGGAGGCGAGGTCCTGGCCGGTCAGGCCCGGCACGGCGGGCAGGCTCAGGTCGAAGGCGCGCTCGCCGTAGGCCTCCTGTAAGGAGCGCAGCAGTTCGGGGTCGTTGCCGTAGCGGCTCAGCACCGACTGGCTGCCCGCGTCCTGAAGCTCGGGGCGCGCGGCGTAGGGGCTCACGGGAGCGGGCATGCCGGCCGCGGCGGGGGGCGTGGACTGACCACAGGACATCAGGACAGCGGACAGGGCGGCGACAGCAATCAGGGCGCGGCGCATGAACATGTGATCCTCCGGGCGAGGGGGAAACGGATTGTGGCTTGCCCCCCGAGTGTACCCCGAGTTCCGGGCGGCGCAGCAGAACCCCACATGGCGGCGGGGGACACCCGTGGTCCAGGTCTCCCCCGCAGCGTGCCTGCGCCCCTTCAGGGCCGCGTCAGCCCCGCCCGGCTGCGCTCAGAGTTTGGTGAGTTTGGGGTACTTCTGGATCGCCTCGTCCTCGCTCAGGAATTCGCCCTCGGCGTCGGGACTCCAGACGACCTCGGCGCGGATGAGGTCGCCGGGCGTCACCGAACTGATGGCCGAGAGCGCCGCGCGGGCCTCGGCGGCGGTCGTCACGCCGGCCGGGGGCAGGTTGCTCAGGGCGTGGGCCGCCACCGCGAGGGTCACGGCGAGGTACAGGTCGCCCGTCTCCTTCTGGAAGGTGTAGTCGCCCCGGTGCTCAAAGCCCGTGTTCACGTCGCGGTTCTGGTAGTTGCTGGTGGTCTGCTCGGTGAAGGCCGCGCGGGCCTCGGTGGCCCAGGCGCCTACTTGGCTGTCGGCCGAGCTGGCCCCGCCCTGCGCCCGCTCGACGTTGCCGTAGACCCAGCGTTCGGGGTGGCGCAGCGCGACCAGCGCCGCTTCCTGAAGCATACGCGCCAGTCCCTCGTTGCTGTCGGGGTCGCCGTTCTGGGCGACCCGTTGCAGGGCCTTCTTGACCTCGTCGCCCTGGGCGAGCAGCAGCTGCACGCTCACGGCCTGGGCCGTGCCCCCACCCCCGCCCATCAGGTTGCCCAGGCCCTTGGCCCCGCCCCCCGACGCGAGGCTGCGGCGCATGAACCCCACCACCGCGAAGATCACCACGCCGAACAAGATGAGCGGAACGATGCCGAAGCCCCCGCCGCCGCCCCCGTAGTACCCGCCGCCGTAGCCCCCGCCGTTGATGATGATCGGGCCGCTGTAGCCGCCGCCCGAGTAGCCGCCCCCGCCGCCGGAGCCGCCAAAGGACCCGCCCCCCGACGACCCGCCGCCCCCACCCGACGAACTGCCTCCGAAACCCCCGCCCGACTGCGCGGCGGCGACCCCGAGGCTGAGGCCCGGCGCGTCCGGCAGAAAGTGGGACCCCCCGCCCAGGGTGAGGCTGCCGGCAGCGAGCAACGCGGTGAAGGCGAGAACGGCGCTCCGGCGCGGGCCCCGGCGATTCGGGCGCGGCGAGGCGGAATCTATGTGACGCGGCATGTCGCTCAAGTCTACGGGGCGCGGCGGGGGCAGGTTCCCGAATGCCCTTGGCGTTCTCTTGGCGTGGGCCCCAGCGCGCGGCGCCGGCCAGCGGCTCAGAGGGCCGGGTACACTGCGCGCGTGAGCGATCCGACTTCCATCACCATCAGCGCCGACGACTGGCAGGCGTTTCTCGCCAGCCTCTACGACCGCGGCGACCGTCTCGACCTGCGCGTGCCCGGCGAGACCTACGCCCGCAAGGAAACGGTGGACGAGTACGTGCTGAGCGCCCACGCCGAGGCCCTGCTGAGTGCCGAGGTGGAGGGCGACCTCTGGGGCACCCTGGAGGACATTGACGAGACGGCCACCGACGAGGACGAGGCCTGGGAGAAGATCCGGGCCTTCTACCTGGACCGTGGCTGCGTCCTCGTGCAGATCACGGGGGGCGAGGAGCCCGAGGAATGGATCTTCGCGGGGGAGCTGGCGCGGCGGCTGGGATTGCTCGGAGCCTGAAGCTCCAGCTCCCCTTTGCAGCCTAGACGCCTCCCGGGCCCTCCTGAGGGGCCTCGCCCGGAAAGCGGCCGTGCTTCTTGAAGAAGGCCAGGATGCTCCCCTCGGCCAGCGCCTCGCGCAGGAACTCGGGGGGCGGTGGCAGCTGAACGGTCCCGGCCGCGGAGGTCAGAACCCCGCTGTTCACGTTGAGGCTCACCTCGTCGCCGTCTCCGAACAGGCCGGTCAGATCGTATTCGAAGGCGGGAATGCCCAGGTTGAGCAGGTTGCGGTAGTGGATGCGCGCGAAACTGGGCGCGACGATGGCGCCGATCTGCAGCTTTTTGAGGGCCTGCGGGGCGTATTCGCGGCTGGAGCCCAGGCCCCAGTTGCGCCCGCCGATGAGCACGTCGCCGGGCTGCACGGCAGCCGCGAACTCGGGACGGATGTAGTGGAAGGCGAAGGTCTGAAACACGTCCTCGCCGGCCATGAAGGGCGCGAACTTGCCGGGGAGGATGTCGTCGGTGTTCACGCTGTCGCCAAATTTCCAGATTCGGGGCATAGATGATCCTTTAAGGGGCGGGGCCTGCCTCACCTCCTGCGGGCCGCGGGGCAGGTCAGAGGTCGGGACCGAGATCGTCCGGCGCTGAGGCGGGGCGGCCATCCAGAAAGTATTCGCCGCAGGCCCGCAGCACCGCCGACACGGCGCGCGTGTAGCCGTGCGGCGCCTCGACCCGGAAGGCGATCAGGCCCGCGCCGATGTTCACCCGTGCGGCCTCGGCGGTCAGTTTGCCCAGTGCATGGACCGTCCAGCGGTCGTGATCGGGACTCGTCCCCTCCAGACCGGTCCCGAAGGCCGCGAGCAGCCCCGCATCCAGTTCAGTCTCCCCCACCCCGGCGAGCAGGTCGAGGCAGGCGGCGAGATTGCGCGCCTGGATGTACCCCTCGACCACGCTCACGCGCCCACCGCCGCGCGCGCGCCACTGGGCAGCACGTCGCCGGGCAGGGCGATGTGGCCCATCACCGCCGTCGCGGCCGCCACCGCCGGACTGGCGAGGAACACGCGCGCGTCCTTGTCGCCCATACGCCCGATGAAGTTGCGGTTGCTGGTGCTCACGCAGACCTCGCCGGGGGCCAGCACGCCCTGGTGGCGCCCCATGCATGGCCCGCAGCCCGGCGTGCCCAGCACGGCCCCGGCGCGTTGCAGGGTGAGCAGCGTGCCGTCCTCCATCGCCTGTTCCATGACCTGACTGCTCGCCGGAATGACGAGCAGCCGGGTTCCCGGATTGACGCGCTGGCCGCGCAGCACCTCGGCCGCCGCGTGCAGGTCCTCAATACGCCCGTTGGTACACGTCCCGATGAACACCTGGTCCACCTTCAGGCCGCGCAGCTCGGACACGTCGTGAACATTGTCCACCTCGCTCGGAGCACTCATGCGCGGGTTCAGGGCCGCGAGGTCGATCTGGACGCTGCGGCGGTAACTCGCGCCCTCGTCGGGGTAGACCCACTCGGGCACGTCATAGCCGTAGCTGGTCAGAATCTCGCCGCCCGGCACGACCAGTCCGGCCTTGGCGCCCGCCTCCACACACAGGTTCGCCAAGGTCATGCGCTCGCCGCGCGTAAAGCGGTCGCCCGCGTGGATCTCGACGCTCTCGTAGGTCGCGCCGTCGGCGCCCAGCACGCGGATCATCTCCAGCGCGGCGTCCTTGGCGCTCACGCCGGGGCGCAGCTCTCCGGTGAACGTCACCTTGACACTCTCGGGCACGCGCAGCCAGGTCTTGCCGCTCGCCGCCGCCAGGGCGATGTCGGTCGCGCCCATGCCGGTGCCGAAGGCCGCCACCGCGCCGTAGGTCGTCGAGTGACTGTCGCTGCCCAGCACGATCCAGCCGGGGCGCGCGAGCCCCTCTTCCATCAGGACCTGGTGGCAGATGCCGCGCCCCACGTCGAAGAGGCGCACACCGGTCCGGGCGGCGTACTCGCGCGCCTCCTTCTGCGCCTGCGCCACGCTGACGGTGCTCGCCGGGGCCACATGGTCCACGACGATGCTTACGCGCTCGGGGAATCTGGGCACGGCGGCGAGGTCTCGTTCCATGCGCTCGATGAAGCTCTGGGCGATGGAATCGACGACCATCACCTGATCGACCTCCACCACCGCGAGGTCGCCCGCGTACACGGCGCGGTCGCCCCGGCGCGAGAGGATCTTTTCCGCCATCGTCTGTGGGCGGGGAAGGGACGCTGTCATGGCAGACATTGTGCCGCCTCGCGCCCCCCCACACCGTGGCCCGGATTGGACGACCGGGGCGCGGCCGGCCCCCACCCCCGCACCGGGCCCCGGGGCCGGACCCCCTAGACTGCACCCATGACCGCCCTGCGTGTGCTCCTTGTGGACGACAATCCCGCCGATCTCCTCCTGGCCCAGGAGGTGTTTCAGGACCACCCGGACGTGCAGCTCGTCCTCTTCCAGCGCGGCGCCGAGGCGCTGGACTACCTTCAGCACCACGAGGGCCGCCTGCCTGACGTGATCCTGCTCGACATCAGCATGCCGGTGATGACCGGGTTCGAGCTGCTCGAGAAGATCAAACGCGACAACGTGCTGCTGCACATTCCGGTGGTGATGCTCACGACCTCCTCGCATCCGGGGGACGTCGAGCAGGCCTATACCCTGCACGCCAACTCCTACCTCGTGAAGTCCGAGAGCTTTCCCGAATTCATGGGTCAGGTCGACACTTTCGTGAACTACTGGCAGCAGAACCGCCTGATGTACCGCGCCCACCAGCCGGGCTGAGCGCGCGCGGGCGGCGGGCCGGTATGCTGCCTGCCGATGGACGGCCTACACATCCTCTTGGTCGACGACAGTCCAGGCGAACTGCTCCTGGCGCAGGAGGCCTTCGCGGCCCACGCCGGCGCCGTGCGCCTGACCACCTTCCCAGACGCGCGCGGCGCGATGGCGTGGCTGCGCGCCGCGCCCGGCGACCTGCCCGACCTGATTCTGGCCGACGTGAATCTGCCGGGCCTGAGCGGCCTGGACTGGCTGCGTTCGCTCAAGGAAGATCCGGCGCTGCAGCACATTCCGGTGATCGTGATGTCGGTGGCCGCCCCCCCGAAGCAGATCGCCGAGGCCTACGCGCTGCGGGCGAGCGGGTATCTGCCCAAGGCGCCGGGCTTCCGCGAGTTTCAGAGCCAGATCGATGCCCTGGTGGGGTTCTGGAGTCGCTGCGTATTCGCGCGGCCGGTGGCCTCTCCCACCACCGAGCGGTAGCTCCGGTCCGTCAGGCACTCCACCTGTCCAGTCAGCCCAGCCACGCCGCTGCGATCCACCCATCAAACCCGCGGGCGCTCCCCCGGCCAACCCTGTAGAATTAAGGAGTGATGAAGCAGTTGCGTGTGCTGTTGGTAGACGACAATCCCGAGGATATTTTCCTGGCCCGGGAAGTCTTTCAGGAGCACGAGGCACAGGTGGACCTCGTCACCTGCCAGAGCGCCCCCGACGCGCTGGATTATCTGCGCCGTCACGCCGAAGTGGCGTACCTGCCCGACGTGGTGCTGCTGGACATCAACATGCCCGGTATGAGCGGCTTCGAGCTGCTGCGCGCCCTCAAGGACGACCGCTCGCTCTCGCACATTCCGGTGGTCATGCTCACCACGTCGGGCCACCCGAAGGACGTGCAGGAGGCGTATACCCTCCACGCGAGCTCGTACCTCATGAAGTCCGAGAACTTCCAGGCCTTCATGGAACAGATCGACGCCTTCGTGACCTACTGGCAGCGCAACCGCCTGCGGCACTGGCCCCAGCGCTGAGACCCCGTCCCCCCGTGTCCACGCCTGTACTCCCCTGGACCGACGCGCGCGCCCGCACAGTGCTGCGCGACCTGTTCGCCGCCGCCTGCCGCAGCGCCGACCCCCAGCGGGTGCTGGCCGCCCACCTGCCCCCGCCGCCGGCCGGGCGCGTGGTGGTCGTGGGGGCGGGCAAGGCCTCGGCCGCGATGGCGGCGGCGCTGGACGCCGCGTGGCCCAGTGCGGACCTGCGCGGCGTGGTCGTGACGCGGGACGGTCACGCGCTGCCGGGCGCGGGCGGGCGCATCGAGGTGCTGGAGGCGGCGCACCCGGTCCCCGACGCGCGCAGCGAGGCCGCCGCCCGGCGCCTGCTGGAAGCGGTGCGCGGCCTGAGCGCCGACGACCTTGTGGTCGCGCTGATCTCGGGCGGGGGCTCGGCGCTCGCGGCCCTGCCGGCAACCGGCCTGCACCTGGAGGACAAGCAGGCGGCGGTCCGCGCCCTGCTCGCCAGCGGCGCCAGCATCCGCGAGATCAACGCGGTGCGCGCGCAGCTCTCGGCCATCAAGGGGAGCGAACTGCTGCGCGCGGCGCGGCCGGCACGGGTGCTGACCCTCCTAATCAGCGACGTACCCGGCGACGACCCGGCCCTCATCGCCTCGGGACCGACCGTCCCGGGCGCCGCGTCGCTGGCCCAGGCGCGCGCGATCGTCTCGCGCTATGGGCTGCCCCTCACGCCCGCCACCCGGGACCGGCTGGACCATGCCCCCGCGCGCCCCCCAGTGCCGGATAGCCCCGCCGGCCCCGACGAGGTCCGGCTGATCGCGGCGCCCTATCTGGCTCTGGAGGCAGCGGCGGGCGCGGCGCGAGCGGCGGGCCTCACCCCCCTGATCCTGGGCGACGCCGTCGAGGGCGAGAGCCGCGAGGTCGGGCGGGTCATGGCCGGGATCGCGCTGGGAGCGCAGCGGCGCGGCCACCCGTTGCCGGCTCCGGCCGTGCTCCTCTCGGGCGGCGAGACCACCGTCACCCTCAGCGGGGCAGGGGGCGGCCACGGGCGCGGAGGCCGCAACACCGAGTTCCTGCTAGGTCTGGCGACCGCGCTGGGGGGCGCGCCGGGCATCTGGGCGCTGGCAGGCGACACCGACGGCATCGACGGGACCGAGGACGCCGCCGGGGCTACCGTGACCCCCACCACCCTGGCGCGGGGCCGGGCGGCCGGGCGCGACCCCCACGCCGACCTCGCCGCCCACGACAGCTACGGCTACTTCGCGGCGCTGGGCGACCTGATCGTCACCGGCCCGACGCTCACGAACGTCAACGACTTCCGCGCGGTGCTGGTCGCGCCGCCGGACATCTGAGCCAACGCGGGCGCGGCGGCGCGGGTAAGCTGCGCCGCAGTCCTTCAGCGGCGCGGCGTTATACTGAGAGGCTGTGACGCGCAGGTCCCCGGGGGGAAGTTCCGGCCGGAGGAGCGCGCGGCCGGAGGACTTTTGAGCTACTGGAGAAACACGCTTAAGCCGCTGCTCGACGCCGAACGGGGCACCCTGTTCAAGCAGGCCCCTATTCGCGTGACGCTGGCCTTCCCGAACCGCTACGGCGTGGGCATGGCCTCGCTGGGCTTTCAGGTCATCTACCGCATGTTCAACCAGGAAGAAGGCGTCGCCTGCGAGCGTGCCTTCCTGCCCGACGATGTGGACGCCTTCGAGCGCACGGGGCAGGCCCTGCCCACCGTCGAGTCCGGGCGCGCGGCGGCCGACTGCGAACTGTTCGCCATGAGCGTGAGCTTCGAGCTCGACCTCACCAACATCATCCGGATGTTGGACGTGGCGGGCATGGCCCCGCTGCGTAAAGAACGCAGCGACAACGACCCCCTGATCATGATCGGCGGGCCGCTCACGAGTTCCAACCCCTACCCGCTGACGCCCTTCGCCGACATCATCATCATCGGGGATGGAGAGCAGATTGTGCCGGTGGTATCCGAGGCCCTGCGCGAATCGGCCTCGCGCGAGGACTTCTACGACCTCATCGACGGCATGCCCGGCGTCTTCCTGCCCGCGCGCCACAGCCACGAGCCGCAGTGGGCGACCGCGCCCAAGGAACTGCTGCCCGCCTACAGCCAGATCGTGACGCCGCACTCGGAACTCAGCAACATGTTCCTGGTCGAGGCGCAGCGCGGCTGCCCGCGTCCCTGCACCTTCTGCCTGGCGCGGACCATGTACGGCCCCAACCGCAACAACCAGGCGCAGGAACTCCTGGACACCATTCCCGAGTGGGTCACGAAGGTCGGCCTGGTGGGCGCGGCCCTCTCGGACTTCCCGCACACGAAGTACGTCGGCAAGACCCTCACCGAGCGCGGCATCAAGCTCGGCGTGAGCAGCATCCGCGCCGACACGGTAGACGCCGAACTCGCCGAGATCCTGAAGGCGGGCGGCCTGCGGACCTTCACGGTCGCGTCGGACGCTCCCTCGGAACGCCTGCGCCGCTGGCTCAAGAAGGGCATCACGACCGAGGACCTGCTCAAGACCGCGCAGATCAGCCGCGACCTGGGCTTCAAGGGCCTCAAGGTCTACATGATGATCGGGCTGGGGCCGGAGAACGACGACGACATCTCCGAGCTCATCGCCTTCACCAAGGAACTTGCCGGGATCAACCGCATCGCGCTGGGCATCTCGCCCTTCGTGCCTAAGCGGCACACGCCGCACTTCGCCGACCCCTTCGCGGGGGTGCAGGTCATCGAGAAGCGCCTCAAGCGCATTCAGAAGGAGCTGCGGACCACCGCCGAACTGCGCAACGTCTCGGCCAAGTGGGCCTGGGTCGAGAACGTGATCGCTCGCGGTGGCCCCGAGGTGGGCATGGCGGCGTACGGCATCTACAAGAACGAGAGCATCGGCGCCTGGAAAAAAGCGCTGGAAGAGATCGGCTGGCACGACGAGTTCGAGGCCAACACGCCGGCCATCGGCCTGCCGCCCGGCCAGTATGAGCCGCGCGAGGTCAGCGCGCACGCGCAGGGCCTAGCCATCTGACCGCTACATAAACCAGAAAGATCTGGACGGCTTAGTGCCCTCCAGATCTTTTCTTTGACCTGCCGTATCTCTGCCCTGGAAAAGTCAATACAGACAATAAAAAACCTCCGCTAAGGCGGAGGTTTCTGTTGGTAGAACCGAGGGGATTTGAACCCCTGACCCCTACCGTGTCAAGGTAGTGCTCTACCCCTGAGCTACGGTTCTACATGCCACGCGGGCGGGTACAGATTGGAGGCGCTGACCGGACTCGAACCGGTGGTGGAGGTTTTGCAGACCTCTGCCTTACCACTTGGCTACAGCGCCGCTGATCGGGCGGTTGGTGCTGTCCCTTGCGGGGGCTGGAGATGTCTTTCCTCACCAGCGGAAGGAATAGTAGCACGCGCTTCTAAAGCTGTAAACCCCGCCCTGAACTCTGCCAGAAACCCCGCCGTGAACCCCCACCTCAGCAACGTGGGGCGACTTCGCGGCGGCCAAATTCGGCCCAGCTCGCGGCGTCGCGGGGAACGGCGCGCGACTCGGTCCAGGCCCAGTAGGGCGTGTAAAGGCTGCGGGCCGTAACGACCTCATCGCGGAAGATTTCGGCGCTCAGGCCGGTGCGCAGCAGGCCGCTGGTCTCGAACCGGCTCACTACCCCGGCACGGTCGTAGGGCACCCGGCGAAGCTCGGTCTGCCAGCCGTGCGGCGTGGCCGTGAGGAGCAGGTACCCGGCGCGCGGGTCGCCGTCGGCGGGCGAGCCGACCGAGCCAGTGTTCAGGACCCGCACCGGCCCGAACCAGGCGTCGGCCTGCCGGTGGATGTGCGAGGCCACCAGCACCCCCGCGCCCGACCCGGCGGCCAGCTCGGCCACGCGCTCCGGCGCGGTGCGGTCGCTCAGGCTCTCGCGGTAATGACTGGGCGAGCCGTGGGCGACGAGCACGTCGGGCAGGCCGGCTGCGCGCAGGGTCAGGGTCATGGGCCAGTCCTGCGGCACGTCCAGCAGCCCGGCGCGGTCGAGCTGGTCGGCGCTCCAGGCCGTCGCGCCCCAGAAGGGATCGGTGAACCAGTCGGCGGGCAGCGCGGGGCTGCGCGACTGCCACAGCCGCAACAGGTCGTCGTGGTTGCCCAGGGTGAACGACACGTCGGGGCGGCCCAGCAACGTCTGCATGACCTCCACCGAGTCCGGCCCCCGGTTCACCACGTCGCCGTTGACGACGATCCGCTCTACGCCCTGCCTCGCAATGTCGGCCAGCACCGCGCGCAGGGCGTCGGCGTTGCCGTGGATGTCCGCAATGACCGCAACCCTCACGCCCGGCATTCTAGGCGCGGCGCCCTGGCAGGTCCGGGACGCTGGAGACATTGCCGACGGCCGGACCGCCTAGCTGCGGGCACCGTTGACCGGCCAGCCAGGACCTACACTCCGGGACATGATCGAATCGCATATCGGACACACGCCGCTGGTGCAGCTGCGCCGGGTGGTCGAACCCGGCATGGCCGACGTGTTCGTCAAGCTCGAAGGCCAGAATCCGGGCGGCTCCATCAAGGACCGCACCGCGCTAGGCCTCATCGAGGACGCTGAGCGCCGGGGCGCGCTGCGACCGGGCGGCACCATCGTGGAACCCACCAGTGGCAACACCGGCATCGGGCTGGCGCAGGTGGCGGCGGCCAAGGGCTACAAGCTGATCTTGTGCATGCCCGCCCAGATGAGCGAGGAGCGCAAGCGCACGCTGGCGGCCTACGGCGCCGAACTGGTCCTCACCGACCCCGAACGCCGGATGCTCGCGGCCATTGATGAGGCCGAGCGGATCAGCGCCGAGACGGGCGCGGTCATGATGGGCCAGTTCACCAATCCCGCCAACCCAGCCACCCACGAGCGCACCACCGGCCCAGAGCTGTGGGAGCAGATGGAAGGGCGCATCGACGCCTTCGTGTACGGCAGCGGCACGGGCGGCACCATCAGCGGGGTGGGCCGCGCCCTCAAGAGCCGCGACCCGGCCGTGCAGATCATCGCGGTCGAGCCGGCGCGCAGCAACGTCCTCTCGGGCGGCGAGCGCGGCGAGCACGGCTTTCAGGGGATGGGGCCGGGTTTCATTCCAGGCAACCTCGACCGCAGCGTCCTAGACGGCGTGGTCGAGGTCTGGGAGGAGGACGCCTACCCCCTGGCCCGGCGGCTGGCGCGCGAGGAAGGCATCTTCGTGGGCATGAGCAGCGGCGCGATGGCCTGGGCCGCGCTGGAGGTCGCCCGCCGCCTGGGACCGGGCAGGCGCGTGGCGACCATCGCCTGCGACACTGGTGCGCGCTACCTGACCACCTCGCTGTTCAGTGGCAGCACCGGCACGCCGAAAGGTTACCGGCCCTACTCGCGCGAGAAGCTGGCAGATGGCGCGGCGCAGTAGACCCCGCCCCAGTCGCCCAGGCAGTCCACTTCACCCCTCCCGGTTGACGATGTGGCGGATCTCGCCGGGTGCCACGTCCAGCAGATCGGCCACCACGAGCGGATAGACCGGCCGCGCGGCGACCCTGTCCAGCGCCACCCACTCGGTGAAGACCTCGGCGTTGTCCAGCACGGTGAAGGAGGCGCCCGGCAGCTCGGGCGGAGCCTCCATATGAAAATAGAAACCGATCTCGTGCTGGCGCGCGTCCGGCGGCCCGAAGAAGTTCTCGACAATGCCCACCAGCCGCAGCGGCCCTGGCGGCGTGCCGGTCTCCTCCCGCCACTCGCGCGCGGCGCAGGCGTACACGTCCTCACCGGTCATCAGGGCCCCGCCGGGAACAAAGGCGAAATGCTGATGGTGCTGGGCGTTCACGAGCAGCTGACCGGCACGCACACACAGCACGGCCACCCGTACGCTGAATTTCAGGCCCCCCAGGGGCAGACGGATATCGGTCACGCGTCCCAGCGTACTGTTCCGCCGCGCCGGGTCGGCACAGGCCTGGCCCGCTATAGTCCCCCATATGCTGTTTCTGTCGGCCCTGCTGCTGCTCGTCGCGTTTCTGGTCGGGAGCCTGCCACTGGGGCACTGGCTGTTGCAGCGGGCCGGGGTCAGCACCCGCCTGAACAACGCGCACAACCTCGGCGTCGAAAACGTGTTGCGCCGTGTAGGCCCAGGGCTGGCCCTGAGCAGCGCGGCGCTCGACGCGGCTAAGGGTTTTGTCGCCCTGCTCATGGCCGCGAGCCTGGGCCGCCCCGAACTGACTGTGCTGGCCGCCCTGGCCGCCTATCTGGGCCACCTCAACCCGCCGCGCGCGCTGTACGGCCGCACGCCGCCGCGTGGGCGCGGGAACCTCGTGCTGCTGGGCCTGCTCGCCGGGCTGACGGTCACGGGCGCCCTGCCCTTCTGGGCGACGCTGCTGCCGGTGCTGCTGTACGCGGCGGTGGCCGGCTACTGGGGCTATGTCGGCGCGGCGACCGTGGCCGGGCTGGCCGGACTGGCGCTGGCAGGCGCGGCCCTGCCGCTGGGACCGGAGGCCAAACTGGCGCTGCTGGGCCTGCTCGCGGCCGCCGCATGGCGCTTCAAGGAAAATCTGGGCCGGATGCTCGACGGCACCGAGCCGCGCGTGGGTGAGGACGTGCCGCTGGCCGGCAAACGCAACGACGTGGTGGTGGCCGCCTTCATGATCCATCCCATGACCCTCAAGGACTTCTGGCAGACCCGGCGCTTCGCGTGGATGCGCCCCCTCGTCGAGCGCGGCGTCCTGAGCGAGAAGACCGTACGCCAGTTCGCCGACGAGGTGCGGCCCATGAAGGTAGGCGAGCTGCGCGGCATCCGCACGGCGCAGGGCCAGGAAATCCGCTGCTACCTGATTTCCAGCCCGCTGCTGCCCGACCGCTTCCGCGACGCGCCCGAGCTGGCGACCCGCCGGGCCATCGAGGGCGCGCGGCTGGCGCAGGAGCTCGGGGCGTCGGTGTTCGGACTGGGCGCTTTCTGGAGCGTGGTGGGCAACAAGGGGGTGGACGTACAGGCCGCGGTACCGGACATCACCGTCACCAACGGCGGCGCCTACACCTCGGGCACCATCAAGGCTGCCATTCCAGGCATCCTGACGCACTTCGCCGAGACCGGACGCGACCTGAAGGCCGCCACGGCGGGCATCGTGGGGGCCAACGGCGTGGTCGCCTTCGGGATCGCGCGCACCATCGCGCCGCAGGTCGGGCGCCTCATCATGATCGGGCGCGATCCCGAGAAGCTCGAGCGCAGCGCGAACACCCTGCGCCGCGCGAACCAGACCACCGAGATCATCACGACCACGAGTTACGACACCCTGAAGGACGCCGACCTGATCTTCACGGCCACGAGCGACCCCAATCCGGTCGTCTTTCCGCAGCACGTCAAACCCGGCGCGTGGATCTTCGACGAGGGCCGGCCCGCCGACGTGGACGAGAGCGTGGCGCGGATCCCCGGCGTGCGCGTGATTCCCGGCGGCGTGGTGCGCCCGCCCGGCAGCATGACGAGCAACATCGACCTGCAGTTCGGGGAGGGCGCCGTGCCCGCCTGTCTGGCCGAGACCCTGATCATCGCCTCGACCGGCGACTACGCCCGCAAGAGCCTGGGCGGGCAGACCTTGAGCGAGAACATCAATTTCTTCGTGGACGAAGCGCAGAACCTGGGATTCACGGTGGTCGACTGAGGTAAGAGGGCAACTGGCCGCCTGGCCCACTGGCCTAGGCCGGCCGGCGCAGTTCATCCGAAGAGGGTTACGTCATGCTGAACGTCCACACCGCGCAAATGTGGATAAGCATACCCAGCCCTGACGCCGCCGGGCGGAAAATAGAGGCATCCGAATGACGCTACTCGTCCTCTTCCCTTCCTGCGCCGTGAGCCGGGGAGGACTGCGCCCCCACGCGGCCAGACAGGAGCACCGTTGACAGACTTCACCACGAACGCCGCCCCCAGCCCCGCCACCGCCACGCTGACCCTCAACGACCAGCGCGAGGCGTATGCCCTGCTCGGCGCGAACGACGCCAACCTGCGGCGGATGCGGGAGCTGACGAAGGCCAAGATCATCGCGCGCGGCGAGACGGTCACGATCACCGGAGACGAGCCGGACGTGCAGGCGGCCGAGCGCATGGTGCAGGGCGCCCTCGACCTCGTGCGCGGCGGCGGCGAGCTGACCCCGGAAAGCCTGCTGCGCAGCGCCCGCCTGAGCACCGAGGGCCGCAGCCTGGCCGCCGAGACCCAGGTCACGGGCCTGAGCCTGCCGCGCGGGCTCAAGCCCAAGACGCCGGGCCAGAAGCTGTACCTGGAGATGATCGAGAAGTCCGACATCGCCTTCGGGATCGGCCCGGCCGGGACCGGCAAGACCTACATGGCCGTGGCGATGGCCGTGCAGGCCCTCAAGGCCAAGAAGGTCAAACGCATCATCCTGACGCGGCCGGCGGTCGAGGCGGGCGAGCGCCTGGGCTTCTTGCCCGGCGACCTCCAGGCCAAGATCGACCCATACCTGCGTCCGCTGTACGACGCGTTGCAGGACATGCTCGACCAGGAAAAGTTCGAGTCGTACCTCACGAGCGGCGTCATCGAGATCGCCCCGCTCGCCTTCATGCGCGGGCGCACGCTGAACGACGCCTTCATCATTCTCGACGAGGCGCAGAACACGACCGGCGAGCAGATGAAGATGTTCCTGACGCGTATGGGCTTTTCGAGCAAGGTCGTCGTGACCGGCGACGTGACCCAGATTGACCTGCCGCGCCACGTGACTTCGGGCCTCGCGGTCGCCAAGCGGGTCCTGAGCCGCATCGAGGGCATCGGCTGGCACGAGTTCACCGACGTGGACGTGGTGCGTCACCCCCTGGTGGGCCGCATCATCCGGGCCTACGAGGTGGCCGAGGACGCCGAGGAGGACAAGCGCGCCGCCCGCCGGGGCGAGTTCGCCCGGATTCCCGAGGTCGAGGGCGACCGGGTGCCCAGTGCTCCGGTCACCACCGACCGGGTTGCTGTTACCGGCGACTGAAGCCAGTTCGACTGGAGCTGGCCTGGGGGCCGGGCGTGGGGAGACCTCTCCTCCCCCCGGCCCCCAGCCCTTATCCTCTCCCTCGTGATCGACCTTATCGCCCGCAAGACGCCGCCCCCCGGCCTGCGCCCCGCCCTGCGCGCCAGCCTGGAGGCGGCGATGGTGCATTTCGGAGTACAGGAGCGCGAGGTGACGGTCGTGCTGGTAGGCGACCGGACCATCCGCGCGCTGAAAAAGGAGCACTGGGGCGAGGACGCTGCGACCGACGTGCTGAGCTTCCCGACCTGGGAGCCGGGTGACCCGTTCGTGCCGCCGCACCTGGGCGACATCATCGTCAGCCTGGACACGGCGGCGCGGCAGGCGCAGGCGCGCGGCCACAGCCTGACACGCGAGGTCGCGCTGCTCGCCAGCCACGGCCTCGCGCATCTGGTCGGGCACGACCACCCGCACGCCGAGGGCCTGGGCTTCGAGGAAGGTGCGACCGGCGAGGAGTGGGAGATCTTCCACGCCGCCTGGGCCGCCGCCCGAGCCGCCCTGCCCGCCGGGGCCTGACATGCGGCTGGAGGGCGGCTCGGCGCTGAGCCTGCGGCGGTGGTGGCGCTCGGCAGGTTTTGCCCGCGCCGGCATTGCCCACGCCTACCGCACGCAGCCCAACTTCCGGGTCGAGGTGTGGGCGGGGACGCTGGCCTGCGCCGTGGCCCTGGCCCTGCGCGCGCCCTTGGCCCCGGTCGCGCTGGCCTGCGCCCTGGTGCTGGGCCTGGAACTGGTCAACACGGCGCTGGAGGCCGTGGTGGACCTCGCCAGTCCCGAACTGCACCCGCTGGCGAAGGTGGCGAAGGACGCCGCCGCCGGAGCGGTGCTCGTCGCCAGTGGGGGGGCGCTGCTCGTCGCCCTGGCGGTGCTTCTGCCGCCGCTGCTGCGGGTTCTGGGCTTCTAGTCGGAGAGGCCGGCAGCCGGTCGGTGCTCTAGATAGCAGAAAAGGTCGCCGGGCCCGCTGCCCGGCGTACTGCCCACTCAGACCGGCGCGCCCAGCAGCAACAGGCCGTCCAGAAAAGGAAGTTGTTCCGCCTTCAGCGGAAAGCCCTGCGGCGTACCGTCCGGCGTGGGAAGCGCCAGCCCACCCAGGTCGGACGCGGCGAACAGCCGGGCCGTAGGTATACCCTGCCCGGCCCCCACCTGCCGATGACTGGCGACGAAGGCGTAGTCCCCGCCCAAACGAAGGTCCAGATGTGCCCCGGCGCTCCACCAGCCCAGCGTCTCGCCCCTCATCCGCATCTCGCTACGGGGGCGCTGGAGGTGCGAGTTGTGCGCGAAGACGAGGGTGGGGCCGCGCGGGCGCTCGCGGTCGGCCACAGCCGTCAGGTGGTCGGCCATGAGGAGGTCGCGCAGGGCCAGCATCCTCTCCACGCGGGTGGGGGTCGGGGCCAGATCGGCCATAACCGCGTGGTAGCGCAGCAGTCCGGTCGCCGTGCGGGCGTGCAGGCCCGCCTCCCAGAAGCCGGGCCGCGCGGCCAGTTCGGGGGCCTGCCGGCACAGCAGTGTGGCGAGGTCGTCGGCCAGCACCCGCAACTCGCGCGCCTGTGGGGTGCGGCCCAGCGACGCGGCCGGGTTCAGCGCCGCCGCCTCGTCGGTCCAGTGGGCGTCGTCGCCGCACAGGCGCTTGAGGGTCGCCGCGTCTACCGCCACCGCCTGTCCGTGCTCGGTCAGGAAGGCGTGCAGCGCGAGCAGGCTGGTACGCGGGCTGGCCGCCCACATGTTCTCCAGCGGCGGGTCGAAGCCGTAGAAGCACACCTGATCGGCGCGGTCCCGGCCCGCGTTGACCTCGCGCAGCCACGCCACCAGGGCGTGGTTGGCGGTGTAGGCCCCGAAGCCGTGGCTGAAGCCCGACCCTATCACCTCGTCGAGCGTGGCTTCGCCTGCCGTGACGTGAGCGTTCACCCGCAGTCCGGCCACAGCGTCACTCTCGATGGCGATGGACCGGAAGCCATGCTCCTCGACGAGCGCACGCAGGAAGCGGTTGCGCCAGAGCAAAAAGCCCTCGTCCCCGTGGGTCGGCTCGCCCAGGGCCAGCAGTCGGGGACGGACAGGCAGAGTGGTGAACAGGGAGGCGAGGGCAGCTCCCGGCCGGGTCATGTCCCAGCCGGGTTCGGACAGATGCAGAGTCGACATGCCAGCTTCCTTTGCCGCAGAGCCGCCGCAGGCACGGCTGCTCCGGCCCCCTCATCTTTCCTGTGCGGGATGTGAGTCGCCTTACGAGAAAGCCTTTATCCGCCCTTCATCCCGCGGCCGCCCTCAGAACACGACCGTCTTGTTGCCGTAGACCAGGACGCGGTCCTCGACGTGCGCCTTGACCGCGCGGGCGAGCACCTGCCGCTCGACGTCGCGGCCCAGGCGGACCAACGTCTCGGGCGTCTCGCGATGGGTCACGGCCGTCACGTCCTGCGCGATGATCGGCCCGGCGTCGAGTTCCTCGGTGACGTAGTGGCTCGTCGCGCCGATGAGTTTCACGCCCCGGTTGAAGGCCGCGCGGTACGGGTTGGCCCCCACGAAGGCAGGCAGGAACGAGTGGTGGATGTTGATGACCGGCCGCCCGAAGTCGCGCAGGAAGTCGCCCGAGAGGATCTGCATGTAGCGGGCCAGCACGGCGAACTCGGCGCCCGCCTCGCGCAGCAGCCGCACCTGCTCGGCCTCGGCCTCGGCCTTGTTGGCCTTGTTTACCTCGATGACGTGAAAGGGAATGCCGAACATCTCGGCGTCGCGGCGCAGGTCCTCGTGGTTGCTCAGGATCAGGGGAATCTCGACGTTCAGCTCGCCCCGGCGCTTGCGCCACAGCAGGTCCAGAAAGCAGTGGTCGTAGCGGCTGACCAGAATCGCCATGCGCTTGGGCTCGCTGGCGTAGCTCAGGCGCCAGTCCATGCCGAAGGGACCGGCCACGACCGCCGCGAAGGCGCGCTCGAAGGGTTCGCGGGCGAGGTCGAGACCGCCGAGGTGAAACTCCATGCGCATGAAGAAGCTGCCGCCCGAGGGATCGGTGCTGTGCTGGTCACTGTGCAGGATATTGGCGCCGTGGTTGTGCAGGAACTGGGAGACGGCCGCCACAATGCCCTTGCGGTCGGGGCAGGAGATGGTGAGCGTGGCGGTGCCCTGGGGGTCAAGGGGCGCGGAGGGAGAGGGGGAAGCCGGGGCCGTCATCTCCGGCGAGGATACCGCCCGGCACCTGCGGCCCGCGCCCGCGTAGGGGTCTGGCCTGCCTGGACAGGTAGAGAGGCGGATGCTCTAGCCTGCCCCCCATGTCCAAGCTCCTGGCCTACGATCCGGCGAAACACGCCGAGCTGCTGACGCATTACTGCCTGTACGCCGCGCCCGGCGAGAGACTGTTGATCGGGGCGAGCAGCGCCGCGCTGCCCCTCGTGGCCGAGACGCACCGCGCCATGCTGCGCGCGGGCGCCCGCCCTGTGGTGCGCCTGGGCTACCCCAGCCAGGACGACGATCTGGCCGCCCTGGCCAGCGACGAGGTGCTGGACACCACACACATGGCCGACGTCGAAGACATGCGCGCGATGGATGGCACCCTGCGGATTCTGACCCCCGAGGCTCCGGGCTCCGGCACGGACGGCCCCGGCGACGCCGCGCGGCGTGCCCGGCTGGGCGCCTCGCGCGCCGCCCTGGCCGCCGCCCGCGCAGGCAAGAAGTGGAGCCTGACCCTGTATCCCACCCCGCACGCCGCCGAGCAGGCCGGCATGAACGAGGCCGAGTTCGGGGACTTCGTGATGCGCGCGATGTTCCTAGACCGCCCCGATCCGGTGGCCGCCTGGGGCGAGGTGCGCGCCACGCAGGCCCGACTGATCGAGCGCCTGACCCGCGCCGATACGGTGAAGATCGAGGCGGCGGGCACCGACCTGACCCTGCGCGTGGGGGGCCGGACCTGGGCCAACAGCGACGGCAAGCGCAACATGCCCAGCGGCGAGGTCTTCACCGGGCCGCGCGAGGACAGCGCCGAGGGCTACGTCACCTTCGACATTCCGGCGGAGTACGGCGGCGTGCTCGTGCGCGGGGCGCGGCTGGAATTCCGGGCCGGGCAGGTCGTGTCGGCCCGCGCCGACGAGGGCGAGGCCACCCTGCACGCCGCCCTGGCGACCGACCCCGGCGCGCGCTTTCTGGGCGAGCTGGGCATCGGCACCAACTCCGGCATCCAGCGGCCCACCGGCAACATCCTGTTCGACGAGAAGATCGGCGGCACGGTACACCTCGCCGTCGGGCGCAGCTACCCCGAGACGGGCGGTACGAACCAGTCGGCCGTCCACTGGGACCTCATCGCCGACCTGCGCGGCGGCGGCCGGATTCTGCTCGACGGCGAGCTGTGGCAGGAGAACGGCCAGTTCGTGTGACCCTGGTCTGGGGCCCGGCTCTCCAGCCGGTCTTCACGCCGCGCCGGTCCAGCCCACGGTTTCCCTAAAGACTGGCCGCACGACCCATGAAGGCCGCCTTGGCCGGGGGGCCATCTCCCCTCCAGGCGGCTGCCCTAGGCTCGGCGACATGAGTGACGAGAAGAACCAGTCCGCCGGGAACACACCGGTCAAGAACCAGTACGAGATGCGCGATCCGCTCACGCAGTACCCCCGGCCGCCCTTTCCCGAGCAGCCGCAGCCCGCGCCGGGCCTCGACGCCCGCATGGTGCCCGAACCCGACCACGGCGAGACGAGCTACCAGGGCTTCGGCCGCCTGAAGGGCCGCAAGGCGCTCATCACCGGGGGCGACTCGGGCATCGGACGCGCGGTCGCCATCGCCTACGCCCGCGAGGGCGCCGACGTGGCTATCGGCTACCTCCCCAGCGAGGAGGAGGACGCGCAGGAGGTCATCAAGCTCATCGAGGCGGCGGGAGTCAAGGCACTCGCGCTGCCGGGCGACCTCAAGGACGAGGCGTTCTGCACCGGCATCATCGAGAAGACGGTCGAGGCCTTCGGCGGGCTCGACATCCTGGTGAGCAACGCCGCCAAGCAGGTGTTCCAGGAAAGCATCGCCGACATCACGACCCAGCAGTTCGACGAGACCTTCAAGACGAACGTGTACGCCCTGTTCTGGCTGACCAAGGCGGCGATCCCGCACCTCAAGCCCGGCTCGACGATCATCACGACCACGTCCATCAACGCCACGCAGCCCTCGGAAACGCTGCTGGACTACGCGACCACCAAGGCCGCCATCGCCGCCTACACCGAGGCGCTTTCGGGCCAGCTGGCCGAGAAGGGCATCCGCGCCAACGCGGTCGCGCCTGGCCCCTTCTGGACGGCCCTGCAGCCCAGCGGCGGCCAGAGCCAGGAGAACCTCAAGAAGTTCGGCGAGCAGGTGCCCCTCGGGCGCCCCGGCCAGCCGGCGGAAGTGGCCTCCCTATACGTCCTGCTCGCCTCGCAGGAGTCGAGCTACATCACGGGCGGTCTGTTCCCGATCACCGGCGGCAAGCTGATGTGACCGGCCAGAGGGAGCCTCCGGGCTTCCTCAATCCCACTCCCACTCGCGCCAGTCGCTGGATTTTGCCTCAGCCGACCGGGGGGTGGGGGTTTTTTTGGCATCCGGCGAGAGATACCACGGGTAGACGAGCGACAGGGCCGCGTCCAGCCGCCCGCGCAGCAGCTCGGCGAGGGTGGCGGCCTCTGCCTCAGTCACCTGGCCCAGTTCTCCAGTCAGTTCGGCCTGTACGGCGGCCAGCGTGGGCAGGTAGGGATCGCGGGCCTTGCGCACCGAGCCCTTTCTCAGCGGCTCGGGGTAGATGACTGGAACGTAGCTCTCGGCGGCGGCGCGCAACTGGGCGGCGCGGCGGGCCGCCTTCTCGGCGCGCCGGTGTTCGGCACGCTCGCGGGCGTCGGCGGCGCGGGCCTGGGCCGCCAGAAAGGCGTCCTCGCGCTCGACCTCGTTCACGCGCTCCTCGCGGTAGAGCTTGACGGGCGGCAGCTTGCGCCGGCCCATCTTCAGGCCGTTGGGGCGGGTGGCGTCGTGCTCGCCCAGAAACTTGAGGATGAGCGTGGGGGTCCAGCCGCGTTCCTTGAGGTCCTGGGTCGCCAGAAAACCGGGCGGGTTGAGCGGCACACCGCGCCGCGGCCGGTCCTCAGTCATGGCGCGGCGCGAACAGCCGGGCCAGAAAGGGCCGCGCCTGCGGGAGGGTGTCCACCAGCCGGAGCAGCGGCGCTTCGAGGTCCGGGAGAAGCCGGGGCGTGCGGGTATACACGTCCAGCCCGGCGGGCGTGAAGAGCGTGGGCGCGAACACCGTCACGGCCCAGACCTGCGCCTGCGGGTCGTGGGCCAGCAGCTCCCAGCGACTGGGGGTCAGGCAGGTGGGGAAGGTAAGGCCGCGCCACTCGAAGCGCCCGGCACCCTCGGCGCCGTGTCCCAGCGGCCGGTCCAGACCCACGATCAGGCGCGGGCGGCCGGCGGCGGTGGCGCGGACCGTGTCCACGACGCGGCCGTCCGGCAGGAGCGCGTAGGTGACGCTGGGATTGTCCAGCCGGCGCCACAGCGGCAGGCTGGTGCGGGTCACGTACCACGTCCCCGTGACGGCGTGCGGGTCGAGCCGGCCCGTCCGGCCGGGGAACGCGGCGGCGAGGCTCACGCCGGGCCGCCGGGCCACTCGCGGCGCAGCAGGTCGAGCCGTACGCTGTCGTGCCGCACTCCACCCACCACCCGCGCCTCGCGCACGCGCCCGCACTCCCGGAACCCCAGCCGGCGCGCGAGGCGGATCATGCGTTCGTTGCCGCCCCAGGTCGTGACGGTCAGAGTCTGGGCATCTGTCCAGTCCAGGGTATCCTGCACCCACAGGCTCAGGGCGCGCGTGCCCACCCCACCGCCCCAGTAGGCCGGGTCGAGCAGCAGGATGCCCAGGTCCCACCAGCCGCCGCCGACCGGTTCCTCCTCCGAGCGGTTGACCATGCCGACCACCTGTTCCCCCACCACGACCAGCCGCTCGTCGGGGTCGGGGGTGGTCTGGCGCAGGTACTTGACGTAGGCGCGCATGGTCTCGGTCGTCTGGGCCGGCGGGGTGTAGGGCGCGTCCCAGACTCGCCACTCGGCGGCAGGATCGGTGAGCCAGCGCGCCAGGGCCGGCACGTCTTCCGGTCGGCGGTCGCGCAGCGTCACGGCCAGGGCGGGGAGGTCACTCACGGCGCGGAGTATGGCAGAAGCGCGGCGACGGGAATGGGCTACGGCGACCCGTCACCGGCTGGCCGGCGCCCGGCGCAGCCGCAGGTAGCGGTGCCCGGCGACCGTGACTGTCTCCTGCCCCGCGAACCCCAGGCGACGGTAGAGCCGCTCAGCCGGGTTGCCTTCCTCGACGAGCAGCGCCAGGGGCAGCCCGGCGGCCTCCGAGCGCGCCGCGCAGGCCGCGACGAGCGTGGCCCCCAGCCCCCGCCCCCGCGCCGTCTGGGCGACCGCCAGCGTGTCGAGGTACAGCTCACCCGGCCGGGCCTCGGCGGCAATCTGGTCAGGGCGGCCCAGGGCGCGTAGGCGGTCCCGGAAGGGGACGTCCAGCGCCGCCGCTCCGTCACCGGGATACAGCACCGCGAGGCCCAGGGGCACGCCACCTTCTTCCAGCAGCAGCGTGAATTCGGCGCTCAGGCGGTGGCCGGGCCGCCTGAAGAACTCCGCGATGACCTTCGCCGCTCCCGCGTCATCCGGCTCCCCCGTCAACGCGTGACCGATGGCCCCGATGGTCGCCTGGATGAGCGGCGCGGCGAAGGCGGCGTCTCCAGGGACGGCGGGGCGAACCCGGAGGGCGTTTGGGGCCTGAAGCGACATGCCCGGACTATGCCACGCCCGGCCTCTGGACCCCCGGCCCCTCCCCTGCCTTCAGGGGCCTGCCGGTGAAGAACAGCTCAAGCGCCGGGCATCCGGGCCGCGCGCGCGCCCGCTACGGTGACGCCATGCCCCTGAAACCGGATATCGAGCGTCCCGAGACCCAGAGCAGACGGGTGGGATTCGCCATCGTCGGCATCGGCGAACTCAGCGCCGAGGAACTCATCCCGGCCGCGCGCACGAGCGAGCACGCCTACGTGGCGGCCCTGGTCACCGGCGAACGCGGCAAGGGCGAGGCCTTCGCCCTGAGTCTGGGCCTGACCCCGGACGACGTGTACACCTATGAGGAGTACGACCGCCTCGGTGAGCGCAGCGACGTGGAGGCCGTGTACGTCGTGCTGCCCAACTCGATGCACCGCGAATACGTGGAGCGGGCCGCGAAGGCGGGCAAACACGTCCTATGCGAGAAGCCGCTGGGCGTGAACGCCGCCGACGCCCAGGCCATCGTGGACGCCTGCGCGGGGGCCGGGGTGCAGCTCATGACCGCCTACCGCTGCCAGTACACCCCGGAACACTGGGCGGCCCGCCAGGCCGTGCAGGAGGGCCGGCTGGGCAAGATCAAGCTGCTCGACTCCATCCACGTGCAGGTGCAGGACGACCCCGAGGCCTGGCGCCTCAAGCTCGGTCTCGCAGGCGGCGGGCCACTGCCGGACGTGGGCATCTACAGCCTGAACACCATCCGCTTCGTGACCGGCCAGGAACCCGAGTGGGTCTTTGCCGCGCAGCACCAGCCCCAGGGCGACCTGCGCTTCACGGAGGTCGAGGAGTCGGTGAGCTTCATGCTGGGATTTGCGGACGGTGTGGTCGCCAACTGCCTGACGAGCTACGGCGCCCTGAAGACCTCGACCCTGCGGGTGCTGGGAGAAGAAGGCGCGCTGCTGATGGACCCGGCCTTTCCCTACGATGGCCTGAAACTGACCATTGAGGACGAGGCCGGCAAGTTCGAGCCGAGCTTCGGCAGCTACGACCAGTTCTCTCAGGAGTTCGACCACTTCGCGCAGCGGGTCCGCGACGGCCAGCGCCCCTGGACCCCTGGCGAGGAGGGCGTGCAGGACCACGTGATTATGGACGCGGTCTACGAGAGCGCCCGCAGCGGGCAAGTCGTGCGCCTGAAGTTCGTGGAGGGCCAGGACGCCTTCCGGGGCACTCCGCCCGAGGTGCCCGGCCAGGACTAGGCGGCACGGCCCCGTATTCCCTCAGCCGCAGCGGAAGGGAATAGGGCACGGGCCTACACAGCACACGCCCCTCGTCTCGACATTGGCCCCGAAGGCCAGCGCCGAGAGTGGGGCGCCTGTTTTCAGGGCGGCATGGGCCGCGCGGCAGTCACCGAAACGGCCGGCGATGCGCTCCCGGCCGGCCAGCAGCCCCTCCTCGCGCACGATGCGGGCCACGGCTCCCGAGCAGCTCTCACCGCCGTGCAGGGCCGCGTGCGCGCAGCGAAAGCCTTTGTGCGGCGAGAGCCGGCGCTGATAGAAACGGATGGCGGTCAGGGCGAGTCGTTCCGGAAGGGGCATGGGCCAGCGTGGCACGGGCTTGGTCTGGTCACCTCCCGAAGAACCCAAGGCAGCTTGACCCTCTGGCCATAAAATCCACCACAAGATGGCCCGGTTATCTAAACCGGGCCGTCTTATGAATTGCGGGAGATCAGTTCGTGGTGATCTTGGTGGCGGTGATGGTGTCGCCCGAAATCGCGCCTTCGACCGCCACGGAAGCGTTGTTGCGGTCGGTGCCGAAGAAGTCGTCGGCGGTGGTGGCGGTGCCTTCGTAGGCGGTGGTGGCGTCCACGTTCACGGTGTAGTTCTTGTCGTCTTCGTTGAGCATGAAGGTGCGGGCCGTGCCGTCGAAGCTCATGACCGAGCCTTCCAGGCCGTCGCCGGCCGCCATGTCGGCTTCCTCGCTGGCGTTCGCCGAGTCGCCGTTGGCCAGGGTGCTGTCGGCGGGGGTGCCTTCGGTCGTGGTGGCGTCGGGTGTGGTGGCCGTAGTGTCGGTGGTGGCCGTAGTGTCGGTGGTCGTCGTCGTGGTCGTCGTGTCGGTCTTGGGGGCGCAGGAAGCCAGGAGACCGGCGGTCAGCAGAATCGTCAGGATGCTCTTCATGAGGTCATGATGGCGACTCGCCCCCTCGGCAAGCATGAGCATGAGAGCAACGCCCCTTCACGCGGGAGTTAACAAACATATGGAATTCAAGGCCGTCTCAAGAAAGTCATCAGGGCTATGAACCCTCACGGCCGGAAGCTGAAGTTCTCCTCGCTGTCCACATCCACCGTGACGGTTCCGCCACCGGTCAGGCGGCCGAACAGCAGTTCGTCGGCCAGCGGGCGCCCCAGCCGTTCCTCAATCACGCGGGCCAACGGGCGGGCGCCCAGCGCCGGGTCGTACCCGAGTTGGGCCAGGCGGGCGCGGGCAGCGGGCGTGACCGTCAGGGTGACGCGGCGCTCGGCGAGCTGGGTCTCCAGGGCGCGCAGGAACTTGTCCACCACGCCGGCCAGAACGGACGGCGAGAGAGGCGCAAAGTGGATCACGGCGTCCAGACGGTTGCGGAACTCGGGCGTGAAGGTGCGCTTGACCGCCTCGCTCTCCTCGCCGGCCCGGCCTACCCGCGAAAAGCCCAGCGCCGGACGGCTGGCGTCAGCCGCGCCCGCATTCGTCGTGAAGATCAGCAGCAGGCCGCGGCCGTCCACCTTCTTGCCCGCATGGTCGGTCAGGGTGCCGTGGTCCATGAGTTGAAGGAAGACGTTGTACACGTCCGGATGTGCCTTCTCGATCTCGTCGAGGAGCAGCACGGCGTGAGGATGCTTGGCGACCGCATCGGTGAGCAGACCCCCCTGGTCAAACCCCACGTAGCCGGGAGGCGCCCCAATCAGACGCGCGACCGTATGCGGCTCCTGGTATTCGGACATGTCGAAGCGCGCAAGGTGAATACCCAGGCGATCGGCCAGCGCGCGGGCCAGTTCGGTCTTGCCGACCCCGGTCGGCCCGGCGAACAGGAACATGCCCTGCGGCTTCTGGGGGTCGCGCAGGCCCGCGCGCGCCAGCTTGACCGCCGAAGCGACCGCCTGCACGGCCTTCTCCTGACCGAAGACGCGCGCGCCCAGGTCGGCCTCCAGGGTGGCGAGACTGCGGACCTCCTCGGCCTTCACGGCGCCCAGCGGCACCCGCGCCATACGCGCCACCGTCGCCTCGATGTCGCTCACCGCGAGCTCGCCGCCCCGGCCGGCGCTGCGGCGAGCCGCCCCCGCCTCGTCGATCACGTCGATGGCCTTGTCCGGTAGGAACCGGTCGCGCAGGTGGCGCGCCGAGAGCCGCACGGCGGCGTCCAGGGCATCGTCGGCGTAGGTCACGCCGTGGTGCGCGGCGTAGTGGGGCGCGAGGCCGCGCAGGATGGCGAGCGCGTCCTCTTCGGAGGGCTCGGGCACCTCGACGGTCTGGAAGCGGCGCCACAGCGCCCGGTCCTTTTCGAGGTGCCGCAGCTCGGCAGGTGTGGTCGCGCCCAGCACCCGCAGTCGCCCCCGCGCGAGCGCCGGCTTGAGGAGGTTGGCGGCGTCCACGCTGCCGCCCTCGGTCGCCCCCGCCCCGACGATGGTGTGCAGTTCGTCGATGAACAGCACGGCGTTCTGGCCGTCCAGCGCCGCGATCACCGCCCCGAGCCGCGCCTCGAAGTCGCCCCGGTAGCGCGTGCCCGCGAGCAGCGCCCCCAGATTCAGGGCATACACCGAAGCCCCCTTCAGGAAGCCGGGGGCCTGGCCGCCCGCCACCCGCTGCGCCAGACCCTCGGCCAGCGCGGTCTTGCCGACACCGGGCTCGCCCACCAGCACGGGATTGTTCTTGCTCCGGCGCGCCAGGATATGCACCGTGCGCTCGAGTTCGGCGTCCCGGCCGATGACCGGGTCGAACTCGCCCGCCCGCGCCTGGGCCGTCAGGTCGGTGGCGTAGGCCTCCAGCGGGTCGGTCTCGGCCGGGGCCTCGGCCTCGGCAGCGGCGCCGTCCACGCCCGGCACGCGGCGTTCGCGGCCCCGGCCCTCGACCTTGGCGACCCCGTGCGAGAGGTAGCTCAAGACGTCCAGCCGGGTCACGCCCTGGGCCTCTAGGGCCGCGCGGGCCGGCGAATCCTCCTCCTCAAGCAGTTCGGCCAGCACGCGCGCGCCGTCGGCCTCCTCCCCGCCCTTGCCGCTGGCGTGCAGTTGTAGCACGGCGCCCTCGACCACCCGGTGCACGCCCAGGGTGAAGTCGGGGTCGGTGTCTCCGGGCAGGTCCTCGCCGCGCGCCGAGGCGTCCTGCAGGCTGTCCTTCAGGGTCTCGCGCAGGGCTTCGACATCGGCGCCCAGGGCCAGCAGCGTGTCCAAGCCCTCGGGGTCGTGGGTCAGGGCCAACAGGAGATGCTCGAGGGTCACGTACTCGTGCCCAGCGACGCGGGCGTAGTCGGCCGCGCGCCCGATGGTGACCTGCAGGTGGTCGCCAATCATTCGCGCTCCTCCGGCTCGGCGACCACACGCAGGGGGTAGCCCTCCCGCCGCGCCTGCGCGCTGACCTGCGCGACCTTGGTCTCGGCCACGTCGCGGGTATAGACGCCGGCCACGCCCTGGCCCTTGTGGTGGACAGCCAGCATGATGAGGAGGGCGTCCTGTTCGGACTTGCGGAAGTGGCGCGCGAGAACAGCGACCACGAACTCCATCGGGGTGTAGTCGTCGTTCAGGAGCAGCACGCGCCACAGCCGGGGCTGGTCGGTCTGCGTGCGCTCCAGCGTCTGGGTGCGCTGGTCGCCGCCTGTGTGGGGGGTGCCGGGGCGGGTCATGTGCCCGAGTCTAGCGGGCACGTGCTGCGGGAAAGGTGGGGTCAGGCGGACCGGCGGGGCCAGACCGGCAGGTCCGGCGGCGACCCTGCCCGGCTCCCGGCGGGCCGCCGCTCAGCCCCCGTCCAGCCCCTCTTTGTGCAGCATCTCGCGGACCTGGGAAGCCGTGTAGGTGCGCGAGGGCACCCGCAGCAGCCGCAGTCCGCCGCAGCGGAAGGCCATGTCCTTGACGGCGTCGCGGTACTGCTGCTGGTCGGCGGTGTGCGACACCCCGTCGAGCTCGATAGCGAGCACCGGGCGGTAGTGGTCGCGCGTGTGGACCAGCAAAAAGTCCACGTGCTTGTCCCGGAGGCGTCCGCGTGTGGCCCCCGAATTGACCTTGTCGGTGATGTCGAACAGGTCGCCCAGCCGCACCTTGGTGAGCACGCGGTAGGGCAGGTCGGCGGTCGCGGCCTCCAGCGCCTCGAAGAAGGCGGCCTCGTCGCGCGTGAAGAAGTAGCGCCGGACCTTGAGGGGCAGCGACTCGGGCAGGGGCGCGCCCGAGCGCTGCGCTCCCTTGCCCGGCAGGGCGGAGGCAGCTTTTTCCCGGATTCCGAACAGCGAGGCGAGACATCCCAGAGGCACGCCCCACGGTAGCGCGCCGCGCCTGACACTGCGGGCACAGCCCTTCCCATCCCCTATCCTGGGCACGTCTCCCGTATACTCACCGCCTGTCTTTGAACCGAGTCCAATATTGATGGGGCCTGCCCGCCCCTGGAGGTTTCCGCCGTGCTGCCCACCATTCACAAGATCGTCTTCTTTCTGTTCGCCCTGGTGGCCGGGGGCTTCGGGGCCTGGGGCTTCTGGCGGCTCTACCTGCGCGTCCGCCGCGGCGCGCCGAGCACGGAAACCCGCTTCGACCGCCTGCCCGAGCGCCTGGGCTACGCGCTGCGCGTCAGCCTGACCCAGGAGCGCACCTTCCGGCGCCGGCCCTGGATCAGCACGCTGCACGCCTTCATCTTCTACGGCTTCGTGTACTACCTGCTGGTGAACGTGGTGGACGGCCTGGAAGGCTACTTTCACTTCTCCATCCTGAGCAGCAACCCGTTGGGAGCGGTGTACAACGTCCTGGCCGACGTGCTGAGCTTCCTGGTGCTCGTCGGCGTGATCGGGCTGGTCATCCGGCGCTTCGGCTCGCCGAGCAAGCGCGACTTCCGCTTCACCGAAAAGACGCCCATCCACCCGCTCATCAAGCAGAACTACATCGCCCGCGACGGGTTGATCGTGAGCTCCTTCATCACCTTCCACGTGGGGAGCCGCATTCTGGGCAACGCCGCCAAGATGGTCGCCGAGAACCGCGAGTTCGGGCACTACGACGCCTTCCAGCCCTTCTCGTCCGCGCTGGGCTCGGCGTTGTTCGGCGGCCTGAGTGACCGCGCCGTCGAGGGCTGGCGCATCTTCGGCTTCTGGGGGGCGCTGGGCAGCGTGCTGGCGTTCCTGTCGTACTTCCCGTACACCAAGCATATCCACATCTTCATGGCTCCGCTGAACTACGCCCTCAAGCGCCCGGTGGGCAGCGGCGTCCTGCCGCCCATGAAGGGGCTGGAAGAGGCGATGGAGGCCGAGGAACCCAAACTGGGCGCCGAGAAGCTCGAAGACCTCGAGTGGCCCCGGCTGCTCGACGCGTACTCGTGCATCCAGTGCAACCGCTGCCAGGACGTGTGCCCGGCGAACGCGACCGGCAAGGCGCTCTCGCCCGCCGCGCTCGAAATCAACAAGCGCATGGAACTCAACGTGATCGCCTCTCACCCCAGCCCCTTCACGCTGCGGCCTGCGGCGTACGAATCGGGTGCCAGCACGGCCCACCCCCTGCTGGAATTCGCCATCAACGAGGAATCGGTGTGGGCCTGCACGACCTGCGGCGCGTGCATGCAGGTGTGCCCGGTGCAGGACGAGCAGATGCTCGACATCATCGATATCCGCCGGCATCAGGTCATGGTGGCGGGCGAGTTCCCGGCACAGCTCCAGACGGCCTTCCGGGGTATGGAGCGCACCTCGAACCCCTGGGGCATCTCGCGCGACAAGCGCCTGGAGTGGGCCGAGGGTCTCAAGGTGCCCACCATCGAGGAAAATCCCGAACCCGACGTCATCTACTGGGTCGGCTGCGCGGCGGCCTACGACCCCGGCGCGCAGAAGGTGGCCCGCAGCTTCGTGCAGCTGCTCGACAAGGCAGGCGTGAACTACGCCGTGCTGGGCAAGAAGGAGGCCTGCACCGGCGACAGCGCGCGGCGCAGCGGCAACGAGTTCCTGTACCAGACCCTGGCCGCCGAGAACGTCGAGACCCTGAACACGGTGCGCCCCAAGCTGATCGTGGCGACCTGCCCGCACTGCATGAACGCCATCGGGCACGAGTACAAGCAGCTCGGCGGCGACTACCGCACGGTGCACCATACCGAGTACCTGGAGACGCTAGTGGCGGCGGGCCAGCTTCCCCTGACGGATCTGGGCGACCATGTCACCTACCACGACCCCTGCTACCTGGGCCGCCACAACGGCGTGTACGACGCGCCGCGCAACCTGATCTCGAAGATGGCCGGCGAGGTCCTGAGTCTGGAGCGGGAGCGCGACAACAGCTTCTGCTGCGGGGCGGGCGGCGCGCAGTTCTGGAAGGAAGAAGAAGAGGGCCGCGAGCGGGTCAGCGACAACCGCTTCCGCGAGTTGCAGACCCGGCTGGACACCGCCGCCGAGGCGAGCGCCGAATTCGAGCGCAGCGGCAAGGTGGTGGCCGTGGGCTGCCCCTTCTGCAAATCGATGCTGAACTCCACGCCCGAGAAGCAGAAGCGCGACGACATCGTGGTGAAGGACGTGGCCGAGCTGATGCTGGAGAGTATGCAGAAGGCGACCGGCGTGACCGTAGCCCCGACCGGCCCCGACGCCGGCGCGGCGCCTACCGAGCAGCCCGAAGTGGTCAGTGCCCCCAACGCCCAGATGCCGATGCACCGTACGGGCGACCTGCCTGCCGCCGGGGGACCGGAGCTGGCCGTGGGCGAAACGGGCGCAGACGTGCAGGGCCCCCAGCCGGGCAGCCCGGTGCAGGCGAGCGCCGACAGCGGCGTGCAGCCCGAGGCCCAGGCCGCGCACCCGGAGGCCGCCGCCCGCAAGAGCTGGAAGCCCAAACGCGACGACGTGGCCCCCCAGCCGGCTGAGACCACTACACCTGTCCCCGACGCGACTCCAACCCGTAAATCGTGGAAGCCCAAAGCGGCGGCGGACGATGTGGTGACAACCCCAGTACAGGGCGCTCCTGCCGCGCCCACCCCCGAAACGACTGGCGACCCCGGCGCGCGCAAGGCCTGGAAGCCGAAAGCTGCCCAGACGGAGGCGGCGCCGTCAGAAGCGGCACAGACCAGCGACGATGTGGCACAGGCCACCCCCACACCGCAGGCTCAGCCCGACGCCGCTTCAGCCCGCAAGGCCTGGAAGCCGAAGGCCGCAGCCGACGACGTGAGCGCCGCCCCCGTGACCCTCCCGGAACCGGCCGCCCCAGCCCCTGTCGCTGCCCCAGCTCCGGAGACGGCGGCCCCCCGCAAGGCCTGGGCCCCGAAGGCGAGAGCCGAGGCACCCGCTCCGGCAGTCTCCCCTGCCCTAAGCACCGAGGGAGCGGAGGGCGACATGACCCCAGCCCCAGCCGTGGCGGCGACCGACCCGGTACAGGCCCCGCCCAGCCAGACCCCCGAGCGCAAGAAGTGGGCCCCCAGGGCGGCCGCTCAGGCGGAGGCCGCGTCAGCCCCAGCGCCGGTAACTGCCCCGCCGGTCACGCCCAGCACCGCGGGCGCCGACGCGGCCCCGGCTGAAGCCCTCGCCGAAGCTGTAGCCCCCGCCCCCGGCAGCCGTCCCAAATGGACTCCGAAGGCCAGAACCGACGCCGCCCCAGCCACGCCTGCTGCCGCGACCGCGCTTCCCGAGCAGGAACCCATCACCGAGCACGTCCATCTGGAACAGGTCGGCGAAAACCTGCTGGAGGAAGGCGCGCGGGCGACCAGCGAACCCGGCGCGGGCGGCCGCAAGAAGTGGACGCCGAAAAAGAAGGCCTGAGCACCTGCCAAGTCCAGAGGAGAGGGGGCCGCGGCCCCCTCTCCTTTTTTGCCCCCAGGTACTGTTGGCGGCGCCGCTTTTGACAAATGCTCTAGGATGAGGGATATGACCATCGCCATCGTCACCGATTCGACGAGTGACCTGAGTCCGCAGCTGTGCGGGCAGTACGGCGTCCGCAGTGTGCCGCTGTACGTGCTGTTCGACGGCCAGATGTACCGCGACGGCCTGGACATCCGGCCCACCGAACTGTTCACGGGTGTGCGCGCCGGCAAGAAGACGCCCAGCACCTCGCAGCCCAGCCCCGCCGAGTTCTCGGCCGTGTACCGCGAGGCCCTGGACAGTGCCGACGAGGTGCTGAGCATTCACATCAGCAGTCTGCTGTCAGGCACGGTGGGCAGCGCGCAGCTCGCCGCCCAGGAGTTCGGCGGCCGGGTCACGGTGATGGACAGCCGCACGGTAACCATGAGCCTGGGCCTGCGTGTGCTGCGCGCCGCCGAACTGGCCCGCGAGGGCCGGAGCATGGCCGAGATCGTGGCCGCGCTCGACAAGGTCGCCCCGGACGCCGACCTGCGCTTCACGGTAGACACGCTGGATTTCCTGCGGATCAACGGGCGCATCGGCGGGGGCGCGGCGCTGCTCGGCAGCCTGCTGAACATCAAACCCCTGCTGGTGGTCAAGGGCGGGCGCGTCGAGAGCGGGGGGCGCGCGCGTGGCAGCAAGAAGGCGATGCAGGAACTGAGGACCCACACGGCCGACTACGTCGCGCGCCACGGCGGCGCGCGGGCCGCCTTCCTGTACACGGCGGGGGGCGAGGCGTCGGCGCAGGAACTGGCGGCCAGTCTCTCGGGCGTGGCCTTCGAGAACCTGGGGGCCCACGAGATCGGCGCGGTCGTCGCCACGCACGCCGGCCCCGGTGCCTACGGCGTGGCCCTGGAACCTCCCCGCTAGGTCGCTCCGTTGTTGCCGACTGTTCCGGGCCGCCGGGGAGCCGGGCGGTTCCTGCTGGGTGCGGCCCTGACCCTGGGGTTGGCCGCCTGTCAGCAGCCCGCCGCACACCGGGCCGAGCCGGCCTCCAGTCCGGTGCGGGCCGCTGCCCCAGGCGCCGCACCGGTCGCCTCTGGTGAGAGCGCCCCGCAACCGGTAACGGCCGCGCCGAAGACCAGTCCCGCCGCCGTCCCGCCGTCCCGCCTCATTCGGCCCGAACTGCGGGACCCCGGGGGTTGCCTGACCGCTGCACCCACCGTTGCCAAGGCGCCCACGCCGCCCCTACCGCTGAGTGGTCGCCTGGGGCTGTGGGTCGCAGAGATCGACCCGGAGACGCTGGGGGTGATCCGGGCGGTGGGCACCAACCCTGACAGCGTGTTTCCACTCGCGAGCACCTACAAGCAGGCGGTGCTGTGGGCCCTGCTGCGCGAGTTCGATGCCGGGCGCGTCTCGCCGACCGAACGCTTCGACGTGTCTCGCGGCACCCAGAGCCTGGGCACCTATCCCTTCGACGGCATGAACGTGCGGGACCTCTCCACCCGCATGATCCAGTACAGCGACAACACCGCCACCGACCTGCTGCACCGGCGCGTGGGCCTGGGCCGCGTGCAGGCGGTGGCCGACCGCCTGGGCCTGTGCCGCACCCGCCTGATCCTGCCGACCCGCGACTGGTGGGTGGCGCAGTCGGGGCTGTCGGCCACCTTCAGCGGCACCTCGCGCTGGGCCGGGGCGACCGGCGCCGAGCGACTGCGGCTGGCAAGCCTCATCGACGCCGACGCCCGGCAGTATCCGGCCGGGTACATCCAGCGCCAGCTCGACCTGTATTTCGACCACCGCTACCAGCCGGCCGACGACCTGCGGGCGCACAACCTCAGTACGCCCTACGAACTGGGCACGTTGTTGGCGCACGAATTCCTCGATCCCGGCCTGTCGCCCCGCGCGCGCAAGTGGCAGCGTGAGGTGATGGCGCGGGGCTTCGGCCGGCGCGCACTGCGGGCCGAGGCAGCTGGCAACGTCGCCTTTTTCGGCGGCAAGGGGGGCAACGGTTGGCGGCTGCTGACCTACAGCGGCTACTTCCAGACGAAGGACGGCCGGCAGGTCGTCTACGCCTTCATGCAGCACGGCGCCGACCAGACCTACACGATGCCCAACACCCGCCGCGCCTTTGCCTGGATCAATGCCGGGATAGACGCGGTGATCGGCGCGCAGATTCCCCGGCCCCTAGCCCCGAAGCCGGCCAAAGCCGGGCACCCCTGAACAGGCGGGCGAGGAGGGCGGGCGCATCGTCCCCGGCTCTCCTCGCGCCGCCCCTCAGCCCTCCTGGGCGTCCACCCGCGCCAGTTCGGCCGTGATGGCCGCGTCGAGGTCGCGGCGCACCTGGGGATACGGCTCGGAGCGAGAGGCCCCCGCCGCCGGCACGTGGCCGCCGCCGCCCAGGGCCACGGCGATGTTCTGGGCGCTGACCGGGCCGCGCGACCGCAGCGAGAGCTTCACGCGGTCGCCGAAGTCCTTGACCATCACGGCGAGCACGGTGCCCTCGGCGCTGCGCAGCAGGCCCACATAGGACTCGACGTCTTCCCACGTGGCCCCCGCACGCGACAGCATGGCGTCGTCCACGCGCGCCAGCACTACCCGGCCGCCATGCGTGAATTCCATGGTGCCCAGCACCTCACGCAGCAGCAGGTAGTACGAGTGCGAGTTCTGGGCCATCTGGTCGCCCAGCCAGCCCAGACGGGCGCCGTGGGCGCGCAGGCGGGCAGCGTACTCGAAGGTCTCGGCACTCACGCTGTCGAAGCTGAAGCTGCCGGTATCCGTCTTGAGCCCGAGCATGAGCGGGGTAGCGACCGCCTCGGACCAGGGCGCCCCCAGCGCGTCGATCACGTCGGCCACCAGCATGGTCGTCGCCGGCTTGGAAGGGTCCACGGCGCCCGCCGTGGACCGCCGCAGATTGGTGCCGTGGTGGTCAAGGTTGACCACGTCGCCCGCAAAGGCCGCCAGGTCGGCGCCCGCCACCCGCACGGGGTCGTTGTTATCCACGTCGAGCACGGCGGCCAGGGCGCCGGCGGGCCACGCGGTCAGCGGCGCGGCGACCTCGCCCGGCTGGGGCAGAAAACGCAGGTAGCGCGGCACCTCCAAGGGTGCCACGACCTCGCGGCCCATCGCCCGCAGCGCCCTCGTCAGGCCCAGCACGCTGCCCAGAGCGTCTCCGTCGGGGTTCTCGTGGGCCAGGACCACCACGGGGCCGTCGTGGGCGAGCAGCCTCGCCGCCACCGCCTGAATGTCCCGCGCATACTCGGGACTGCCGGAGTTCATCCTCGTCATCCGCTGAAGTATAAGAGGGCTCGCCTGCACAGCGCCCCCGCCCCGCGCCGCGCCGCGCGGCATAGTGGCCCCCATGAGCGAATCTCCTGCCCGGACCCGTCACGTCGCCTTCGACTGGGGCGGCGTCTTTACCGTCGGCACCTTCGACGGCCGCAGCACCCAGAACGTCGCCGAGCGCGCCGGGGTACCGGTCGAGCGTGTGCGCGAAAGCTACTTCCGGCATGTGCGGCAGCTGGAGGTCGGCGCCTGGAGCCTGCCGCAGTTCTGGACCGTATTGCAGGAGGAGGCCGGGATTCCGCTGCCCTACGACGAATTCGAGGAACTGTACCTGGGCAGCGTGCACGACAACGCCCCCATGTACGCCGCGTTGAGTGCCCTGCCCGCCGACGTGCGCGTGGGCCTGCTGAGCAACAACTACCCCGTCGTGAGCGACCACCTGCGCAAGGATGCGCGCTTCGGGCGTTTCGACGCGCTGGTGTTCAGCAACGAGATCGGGCACAAGAAGCCCGCGCCCGAGGCCTTCGACGCGCTGGAGGAGGCAATGGGCGTGCCCGCCGCGCAGGTGGCCTTCGTAGACGACGTGCAGGAGAACATCGACGCCGCTCACGCCGCCGGCTTTCATGGCCTGCTGTACCACCACGACCGCCACGAGCAGTTTGAGCGCGAGCTGACCGCCTGGCTGGCCGGCGAGGGCTGAAGCTGGGGGCTGGCCTGAAGTGGTGTACCTGCGGCGCGTGAGAGTACACCACGCGCACAGGTACACCACCTCTTTTACGGCCCCGGCGGGGGCACACTGGCTCTACAGCACCCGAAGGGCCCGTTCTTCAGGCACTCCCACCGTGGGGGCGCCAGTCTTCCCCTTCGGCCAGGAGCCAACCATGACCGCACAGCCCCGCACCCCCGCCGAGATCCTGAGCAAGACGTGGCAGACCGAGGAGCGTTGGCAGGGCGTCCGGCGCAACTACAGCGCCGACGAGGTGGTCAAGCTGCGCGGCAGCCTGATGGTCGAGCACACCCTCGCCAAGCACGGCGCGACCAAGCTGTGGGGGCTCATGAAGGACGAACCCTTCGTGAACGCGCTCGGCGCCCTGACCGGCAACCAGGCCATGCAGCAGGTCAAGGCGGGCCTCAAGGCCATCTACCTCTCGGGCTGGCAGGTCGCGGGCGACGCCAACAACGCCGGGCAGATGTACCCCGACCAGAGCCTGTACCCGGCGAGCAGTGTGCCCGACGTGGTGAGGCGCATCAACAACACGCTGCGCCGGGCCGACCAGATCCAGCACAGCGAGGGCCGGCACGACGTGGACTACTTCGCGCCCATCGTGGCCGATGCCGAGGCGGGTTTCGGCGGGCCGCTGAACGCCTTCGAGCTCATGAAGGCCATGATTGAGGCGGGCGCGGCGGGCGTGCACTTCGAGGACCAGCTCGCCAGCGAGAAGAAATGCGGCCACCTGGGCGGTAAGGTGCTCGTGCCGACCAGCCAGTTCATCCGGACACTGAACGCGGCCCGCCTCGCCGCCGATGTGTCGGGCGTGCCCACGGTCCTGATCGCACGTACCGACGCCGACGCTGCCAACCTGCTGACAAGTGACGTGGACGACAACGACAAGCCCTTCTGTACCGGCGAGCGTACTCCCGAGGGCTTCTACTACGTCCGGCCGGGCATCGAGCAGGCGATTTCCCGCGCCCTGGCCTACGCGCCCTATGCCGACGTGATCTGGTGCGAGACGAGTGTGCCGAACCTGGATGAGGCCCGCAGGTTCGCCGAGGCCGTGCACGCGCAGTTTCCGGGCAAGCTGCTGGCCTACAACTGCTCGCCTTCCTTCAACTGGCGCAAGAACCTCGACGACGAGACCATCGCCAAATTTCAGGTCGAACTGGGCCGGCTGGGCTACAAGTTCCAGTTCATCACGCTGGCGGGCTTCCACAGCCTGAACATGGCGATGTTCGACCTCGCGCACGGATACGCCCGGCGCCAGATGCCCGCCTTCGTCGAATTGCAGGAGCGCGAATTCGCGGCGCAGGACCGCGGCTTCACGGCCGTCAAGCACCAGCGCGAAGTGGGCACCGGGTACTTCGACCTCGTGGCCCAGGCGGCGGGCGGCGGCCAGAGCAGCACCACGGCCCTCGCCGGCAGCACGGAGGCGCAGCAGTTCGGGCACCGCGAGCTGGCCGGGGCGCACGACTGAGGACCGGAGCGGGAGGAGGGTGGTCAGGAAGGGCTTCCCCCCTTCTCACCATGGGGGCGAGCCGCTTACCCTGAAGGCCTGTGGAGCCCGTGGCTGACGCCGGGCCTGTTCGTGGACCATGAGCCCAGAGAGACGGTCACAATCCCGCCACCGGTACACCACGCCTATGAAAGCGGGAAGCGAACCGGCCTCCGTTCAGGGGCCCTCCGCTTCCCACCTGCCGTCCTGCGGGCTGGCTCTCTATTCCGTGCCAACCTCGTGCCCGTCGTCACGCTGCTCCAGCCGGAAGCCGTGGGGCAGAAAGTCGCGCACGAGGCCGCTCACCACGTCACCGTGCTGGTTGACGCACACGACGCGGGCGTCCGGCGCAAACTCGTAGAGAACCTGCCGGCACGCGCCGCAGGGGCTGGCCGGGGGGCTGGCTTCCGAGTAGACCATGAGGTCAGTAAACTCGCGTCCACCCGCCGTCGCCATCGCCTGCACCGCCGACTGCTCGGCGCAGCGGCCCAGGCCGTAGCTGGCATTCTCGACGTTGGCCCCGAAAAACACCCGGCCGTCGGTGGTGCGCAGCGCGGCGCCCACGCGGAACTTGCTGTAGGGCGCGTACGCCTGCTTGAACGCGGCCTGCGCGCCTTCGAGCAGTTGCGGATCGGGACTCAGGTTCAGGGGATTGCTGGACTGCTCTGTGTCGGTACGGGTCACGCCCGCATTATTCATGAGCCGGCACCTCGGACCCCTCGGGCGGATTCGGGTCGGGGGCACGCTCGACGCGCACACGTGTCACGCGGCGCTGGTCGGCCTCCTCGACCGTGAAGCTCCAGCCGGCGTACAGGAAGTGCTGGCCGATTTCCGGGATGTCCCCGAAGTGGTTGGTTATGAACCCGGCCAGCGTATCGAACTCGCCCTCGCCGTCCTCGATATTGCTGTCCAGACGCTGCTCGACCTCGTGGACGGTCAGGCTAGCGTCCATCAGGTAGATGCCGTCGCCCAGCACTTCCACCTGCGGCAACTCCTCCTCGTCGGTCTCGTCGTAGATCTCGCCGACGATCTCCTCGAGGGCGTCTTCGAGCGTGACCAGCCCGGCGGTGCCGCCGAACTCGTCGACGACCACACTCATGTGCGACTTCTTGTCGCGCATCTTGGCGAGCAGGTCCTTGATCTTCATACCCTCCGGCACGAAGTACACCGGGCGCATCACGTCGGCGATCGAGATGTGGTCGAGTTCCTCGAGGTGACGCAGCACGTCGCCCGTATGCGCGATGCCCACGATGTTGTCGGCCGTGTCCTGAAAGACCGGCACGCGCGAGTAGCCGTGTTCGGTGCTCAGTTCGAGCAGCCGGCGCAGCGGCGCGGCGGCGTCCACGACCACCATGTCCACGCGCGGCGTCATGACCTCGCGCACGGTAGTGTCCGACAGGTCGAACACGTTATACACGAGCTCCTTCTCGCTGTCCTCGAGAACGCCCTCCTGGCTCGAGGCGCCCACGATCATGCGGATCTCCTCTTCCGAGTAGGCCGTGTGGTGCCCGGCGACGCCGCGCAGCCCGAAGAGCCGCACCACGCCGTTGCCCAGCGCGTTCAGACCCTTGATAGCCCACTTGAAGACGGTCGCGAAGATCAGCAGCGGGCGCGTGACGAGGAGGGCCACCTGCTCGCTGCGCTGCAGGGCCCAGCTTTTGGGCGCCAGCTCGCCGATCACGATGTGCAGCACGGTACTGATGGCAAAGGCCACACCGAAGCTGATGGCCTTGATCTGGCCCTCGGTGAGGGTCGTCTCGGCGAACAGCGGGTGGATGAGGTGCTCGATGGCCGGCTCGGCGACGAAGCCGATGGCGAGGCTGGCCATCGTGATGCCGAGCTGCGTCGCGGCGATGTAGAGGTCGAGATTTTGCAGGGCGCGCTGCGTGGCGCGGGCCGTGCTGTTGCCTTCCTCGGCGAGCTGGTCGATGCGGGTGCGCCGCACACTGACCAGGGCGAACTCGGCCGCCACGAAAAAGCCGTTCATCACGACGAGGAAGAACAGGGCAAACAGACCAATGATGTCGTTCATGAAGTGGCGTGCTCCAGGCCACGCCCCGGCACGCCGCAAGGCACATGCTGCCCGCCACACGCGCGTGGCGCGTAGCGTCGGTTGCCGGACAGGTTGTCTTGCCACAGTAAAAAACCCGCCCGCAGGCGGTCTTTTCGCGGCGCATTCAGAGAGCCAGGACTGGGAGGCTCCATAAGCACCCTCAGCCTACCACACCCGGCCCCCTCCACTGGGGGACAGTCGCCTTTGCAACAAAGACCGGGCCCCCGCCGCAAAGGCAGGGGCCCGGAGAAGGGTCGGATTAGGTTGCACGGTTCGCCAGAGGACACCAGCGGATTGCGGCGCGTCATTGAAACAGGTGCAACGCGCCTATGGTGCCGCGTGCAGCCACCGCACTTTGTGCTTTTTTCGCAGTGTGGGACATGATTTAAGACTTGTTCAACTTCCTCGCCAAAGTGCCGGCACAGGTCACGCCGCCGACCCGACCCGGGGCAGGTTCTCGAAACAACGGCGGGCAACCCCCACGATCCACAGCCGGGCGGGCAGGCCCGAAGCCTCCCAGCAGGGCGCGCGGCGCCGCACCTCCGCGAAGGCCAGGTACACGGCGTCCTCGGGCTGCGCGAGGCGGCAGTGCGCGGCCAGCGCGAACAGCAGTGGACTGAAGACCTTCACGCACAAGTACAGGTCCTGCCCGCCCCCCACGAGAAAAGCCCGCAGGACCTCGTCACTGCGGTCATCTGGAGAGGCGGTCATCATCACCGCAGTCTGGCGTGCCGGATGACCCCTCAATGTGGAGGAGCTTGAGCGAATGCCCATCGTCCGGCGGTGCACCCGTCACCTGCATGGTGGCCAGGCACCTCAGCCGCCCGGAAGGGTGAAGCCGAAAGTGGCCCCCTGGCCGACCTCGCCGTGCGCGAAGACCTCGCCGCCGTGCCGGGTGATGATGCGCCGCACGTTCGCCAGTCCGACTCCCGTGCCCTCGAACTCGTCGGCGCGGTGCAGGCGCTGAAAGACCCCGAACAGGTTCTCGGCGTAGCGCGGATCGAAGCCCACGCCATTGTCGCGCACGAACAGCGCCCAGTCGCTCCCCCGGCGCTCGGCCCAGATCTCGATTCGGGTCAGCTCCCGTGGCCGGGTGTATTTCAGGGCGTTGGTGAGCAGGTTCACGAACACCTGACGCAACGTGTCGGCGTCGGCCCTGACCACCGGCAGCTCACCCACCCCCCACTCGACCCGACGGTCCCCAGCGTCGGGCTGGACCTCGGCGCGCACCGAGGCCAGCAGCCCTCCCAGGTCCACCGGGGCGAACGACAGGTCCGCCCGTGAGGTACGCGACAAGTCCAGCATGGCGTCGATCAGAACGTTCATACGCTGGCCCGCCTCGGCCACCACGTTCAGGTAGCGCGTTGCGCGGGGGGGCGCCTCCGGGCCCAGCGCCTGACGCAGCAGGCTGTTGAAGCCCAGGATGTGCCGCACCGGGGTGCGCAGGTCGTGCGACACCGAGTAGGCGAAGGCCTCGAGTTCCTCATTGGCCGCCTCGAGCTTGCGCCGCTCGGACGCAAGCTGCTCCAGGCCCCGCGCGCGCTCCAGCGCCAGACCCAGACTGCGGACCACCGTCTCAAGGAGCGACTTGTCCACCGGGTGCCACTCGTGCGCCCCCGCCGTGGTGATGCTCAGGACGCCGCTGGGCTGCCCGCCGACGAGTACCGGCAGCGTGGCGACCGAAGAAGACTCTTCGCCCGGCAGCTGGGCGCCCTGGGGCCAAGTCCGGTCCTGGTAGTAGGGCAGGCCACTCCTCCAGGGCACGTCCAGGGGCGGCGCGTCCCCCGCCGGGAGGCCGTCCCCGACCAGGGCGGTGTGCGCCGAGGCCACGTCCCCCACAGCGCTGCGGACGGTCCAGCGGCCGCCCTGAAGTTCCCAGTACACCGTGTGGCCACTGGGCAGCAGGGGCAGCATGGCGCCCTGCGCGCGGCGCACGAGCGCGTAGGGGTCGCCCTCGAGCGTGAGGTCGTGCGACAGCAGCGCGAAGCTCTCCAGCCAGCGGGTCCGGGTATGCAGCTCGGCGTTGCGTGTCTCCAGGGCGCGCGCCGCCTCGCTGCGCTCCAGGGCGAGGCGCAGGCTGCGGCCCACCGCGCGCAGGATGGCCCGGTCGCCCTCGGTCCAGCTTATGGCGCTGCGCCGGGCCACGGCCAGGACTCCCAGCACCTGCCCCCCCACGCTCAGGGGATAGGCGCCGCTGGAGGCGTACTCGCCCAGGTACTCGCCGTGGTCGCGCGCGGCCGTCTCGCCCTCGCGGAACACGGGGCGCTGGGTACTCAGCAGCTCCGCGACCAGCGGGTGATCGTCACCGAACCCGCTGCGGACCTGCGACAGTTCGGCGCGGATATCGCCGCTCCAGGCCTGCGCGCGCCACAGACCGTCCTCGCGCGCGTAGTACGCGGCGCTGTCGCCCGAAAACCGTGCCCGCAGCACGTCGATAGCCTGCTTGGCAAGGACCAGCACGTCGGTCTCGCTGCCGACCGCCTCGGTCAGCGCGGCGAAGGCGTCGAGCGCGGCGGTCCGCTCGGCCAGTGCCCGCTCCTGCTGCTGGCGGCGGGTGATGTCGCGCTGCGCGACGAGCCCCCCCACGGTGCCGTCGGGCAGCGTCACCGGCTGGCCCGTGACAAGTACGGTGCGCGGCGCCTTCCCCGGCACCCGGATCACGAGTTCGTTGTTGTGGACCGTCTCGCCCTTCCAGGCCCGGTAGAGGGGCACTTCCTCGGGAGTCAGGCGCCGCTCGCCGCCCGGCGCGTACAGGTGATAGAGCGTCGGCCAGTCCTGCGGCGACACCGGCACGAGCGGTTGGTCGTGAAAGTCCTCGCTGACGGCGTTCGACAAGACGATGTGGCCCTGGGCATCACAGACGATGACCGACTCGCCCAGACTGCTCAGGATGGCGGGCAGAAAGGTCTGTTCGTTGGGGGACGGCGCCGCTGCCGTGACGAGCACGCCGCCCACCCCGTCCCCGTCCGGCACCGGTCCGTAGGACAGGCTGAAGGCCGCCTCCCGCCCCGCCCGGTCGCCCCTGCCCTCCCGTGGGGCCAGCGGTAGAGGCTGGCCCATCACGACGTAGCTCTCGCCGCGCCGGACCGCCTCGATATGCCGGCTCTCGGCCGGCCGCAGGGCCGCGCCGGCCCAGCCGGCTCCCCCGCTTCCGAGCAGCCGGGCATAGGGCACGTTGTAGAGGGGAGCGGCCGCCTCGCCCCACAGCAGCAGGGCGGGCAGGGGGTGGGCAAGGACCAGCCCGGCGGCGGCCCGCAGCGCGGACGACCACCCGGCCACGCGGCCCAGAGGAGTTGCCGCCCAGTCCAGCCCGGCCTGCCGTTCCAGAAGAGAGAGCCCGTTCATCGGAAGGCGCGGGGGAGGGAGGGGGCGGATCGGGTCATGGGCTGAACGAATGATAGGGAGACGCGGGGACAACTCGGCACGGGTGAAGAAGATTTAAGGCTCAGGCGCCTGCGTCTGCCGGGCCGCGCACCGGCGTACCCAGTACCGTGCGGCCCCCTAGGTAGGCCTGCAGGGCGGCCGGCACACGGATGGTCCCGTCGGCCTGCTGGTGGTTTTCGAGCAGCGGCACCAGGATGCGCGGCGTGGCGATTCCGGTGTTGTTCAGGGTGTGGGCAAACTGCAATTTGCCGTCCTCGCCGCGGTAACGCAATCCGGTGCGCCGGGCCTGCCAGTCGCCCAGATACGAGCACGAGTGGGTCTCGCGGTACTTCTGCTCGCTGGGAACCCAGGCCTCGAGGTCGTACATGAGAACCTTGCCCACCCCCATGTCGCCCGTGCAGTTCTGAACGACGCGGTAGGGCAGCTCCAGGGCCGCGAGGATGGCCTCAGCGTTGCCCAGGATGGCCGCGAACCACTTCAGGGCCTCGGCCTCGTCGGCGCGCGTGACGACGTACTGTTCTACCTTGCGGAATTCGTGCACGCGGATCAGACCGCGCACGTCGCGCCCCGCCGACCCCGCCTCGCTGCGGAAGGCCGCGCTGATCGCCGCGAAGGCCAGCGGCAGGGTCTCGCCGGCCAGCTGCTCGCCCGCGTACAGGCTGTTGACCGGCACCTCGGCCGTGCCCGCAAGCATCAGGTCGTCGCCCTCGATCTTGTAGACCTGATCCTCGCCGCCGGGAAAGTGGCCCGAGGCCATCAGGGTCTCGGAGCGCACGAGGGCAGTCGTCGAAAGGGGCGTCAGGCCGCGCCCGGCCAGGAAATCCAGGGCGAACATGAGCACGGCCATCTCCAGCAGCGCCGCCTCGCCCTTCAGGAGGTAGCTGCGGCTGCCCGACACCCGCGCCACGCGCTCGGGGTCGCTCCAGCCCTGCCGTTCGAGCAGTTCGACATGGTCCAGTGGCGAAAAGTCGAACTCGCGCGGCGTGCCCTCGCGGCGCAGCTCGACGTTCTCGCTGTCGTCCGCGCCCACCGGCACCGTGTCGTGCGGGATGTTCGGCACGCGCAGCAGCAACTGCCTGAGCTGCTCCTCGTGCGCGCGCAGGGCGGGTTCGAGGGCCTTGAGTTCCTCGCCGAGGTCCTTGCCCTTCTGGATCAGGGCGCCCCTCTCCTCGGGCGTCGCCCGGGGCACGAGCTTGGCATTGGCGTTGCGCTCGGTCTGCATCGCCTCGACGCGCTGCTTGAGCGCCAGGAGGTCGCGGTCCAGACGCAGCAGCTCGTCCAGGTCGAGATTCACGCGCTTGACCTCGATGGCGCGCGCCACCGCGCCGGCGTGTTCACGGATGAATTTCAAGTCGAGCATCAGTCGGTCTCCACGGTCCGGGGTACGCGGATGAACCCGTCCTGGGTTTCGGGGGCCAGGGCGGCGACGACGGCGGGCGCGAAGGTCTCGCCGGGCACGTCGTCCCGCAGCACGTTCACCAGGCTCACGGGGCGCTGCATCTCCTCGGCGCCGCCCGTGTCCACGTCGGCCAGCTGCTCGAAGTAGCCCAGCACGCGGGTCAGGTCCGCTCCCATATCCGCCCGCTCCTGCGGGGTCAGCTGCAGCCGCGCGAGCTGCGCGAGGTGGTCGATCTGGGCCGCGTCAATCATGCCCAGGAGTATAGGGGGCGGGCTGCGGGGCGTGCGGCGGCGGGAACCCGGCGGCGGCGCGGGCCGTAACCGTGATATGCGTCACCTTGCTCTGACCGCCCTGCTCGCCCTCTCGGCCCCGGCACTGGCGCAGACCGCTGCCCCCGCCGCCGCTCCGGCTCCGGCGGCGCAGCGGCAGGTGGCCGAGGACCTGAGCGCCGCCCTGACCCGGCTGTTCTCGGCGCCGAGCCTCCAGACCGAGTGGTTCGCGCCCGACTTTCTGGCGCAGGTGCCGCTGGCGGCCATCGAGGCGCAGTTCGCGCAGCTCCGCGCGGCCTACGGCGCCTTCACGCGGCTGGACACCTCGGGCGAGCAGGCGGTCGCCGTGTACGAACGCGGAGCGCTGCGGGTCACCTCGGCCCGGCTCGACGACCAGGGCCGCCTGACGACCTTCGGGGCGGCGCCCGCGCAGGCCCAGGCCGCGCCCGACCTGACACAGGCCCAGCTCACGCAGGCCGCCGCGCTCCTGACCCGCCTGTTCACGGGCGAACGCTTTGACCCCGCGCTCTTTGCCCCCGACTTTCTGGAGGCCGTGCCGGCCGAGCAACTCGGCGCTTTGCGGGCCGGGCTGACCGCCAGCCTGGGCGCCTTCGTGCGGGCCGAGCCCCGCGGCCAGACCTGGGTCCTGGTCTACGAACGCGGCACGGTGCCGGTGCTGGCTTTCACGGCCGACGCCCAGAGCCGCGTGACCGGCCTGCGGCTGGGGGGCGTAGTGCCCCGGCTCGGCACGCTGGAGGAAGCCCGCGCCGCCTTTGCCACGCTGCCGGGCCAGGTGAGCGTGCTGGTGCAGGAGGCAGGGCGGCCCACCCCCCTGCTCGACCTGAACGCCGGGCGGCTGCTCGCAGTCGGCTCGACCTTCAAACTCGCCATTCTGGGAGAGGTGCAGGCCCAGGTCCGCGCCGGTCGCCTGGGCTGGGACAGCGAGGTGCAGCTCACCGACGCCCTGCGCAGCCTGCCCAGCGGCACCCTTCAGGACGCGCCGGCCGGTCCCTACCGCGTCTCGAACCTCGCCGCGCACATGATCCGTGACAGCGACAACACGGCGACCGACCTGCTGCTGAACGCGGTGGGCCGGGAGGGGGTCGAGGCGCGGCTGGGGCAGCGGGCCATTCCCAGCACGCGCGAGCTGTTCGCCCTGAAGAACCCGGCCAACGCCGAGCTGCTGCGCGCCTACCGCACGGCGGGACTGGACGTGGCCGCCCGCCGCGCGGTGCTGGCGCGGGCGGCCACTGCGCCTCTGCCCGCCCAGGGCTGGGAGACGCCGACTGCCCTGGACGCCGAGTGGTACGTGAACACGGCCCGCCTGTGCCGACTGATGGCCGACGTGGCCGGGCTGGAGGCGACGGGGCTCAACCCCGGCGTGGCGACTCCGGGCGACTTCGCCCGCGCGAGCTTCAAGGGCGGCAGCGAGCCCGGCGTACTCAACCTGACCACCCAGGTCACGACGAAGGGGGGCCGGACCCTGTGCGTCAGCGCCACCTGGAACCGTCCCGAAGCGCTCGACGAGTCCGCCTTCGTGGGGCTGTACGCGGCCACGCTGAACCTGCTGCGGTAATAGGCGGCCTGGGGACTGGGCCATTCCCCTGCAGGGGCGGCCCGGTCCTGTCGGCCACCTGACCGGTTCTGACCGCCCGCTCAGCGCCTCCTCACCGCGCGTCAGCTCCGGGGCGTCAGGGTAGGGGCATGACCCCCAGATTGTTGCTGGCTGCCCTGGTCCTCGGCACGTTGTCTCCCCTGGCCGCCGCACAGACCACCATCTTCAGCATTCCGGCCCTGCCTCCAGGGGCGAGCGTGCCGGCTGTGCCCGCCCCCGCGACTCCCGCGCCCGTTCCGGCTCCTGCGGCTCCCGGCGCGAGCACCCTGCCCACCCCCGGCGTCGTCAACGCCGGGCCTCTGCTCGCCGCACCGCACACGGTCGCCCTGCGCGGCCCCGCCACCGTCCGGGCGGGCGAGGCGACGCTATGGAGTTTCGTGCTGACGAACACCGGCACCGAACCTGTCGAGCTGCAACACGGGGCCTGCGACGTGCGCTTCGAGGTTCTGAACGCGGCGGGCACAGTCGTGCGCCCCGACCCCCAGAACGCCATCTGTACCCTGCAACTCGTCCTCACCGAGGCGGCGCCCGGCGAGACGACCGAAGTGCAGAAGGTGCGCTGGGACGGCCGCGACGGCGAGGGCCGCCCCCTGCCCGCCGGCACCTACACCCTGCGGGCCGTCTTCCGGGGCGCGGGCGTGACCACGGCGCCCGCCAGCCTCAGCGTCACGCTGCGCTGAGCACAGCGGCAGGCGGAGTGCGCCTTTTTGCCGATGCAACCCTGGCCGGAGTCGGGGCGTACTGTAGGGCATGAATGACAAGCTTTCGCCGCTGACCCCGCCCGAGGCGGCGCTCCGGGCGCCCGAAGCCGTACCGGAGGTCCCCGCACAGGAGGCCCCTGAGATGGTGCCGCTTTCGGACGAGGACCGCGCCCGCCTGGACACGATGGCCCGCGCCTTCGCCGAGGACGTGCTCTCGGCTGGGGCACACGGCCCCGAGTTCAAGCGCAAGCTCGACGCCGTGCACGACCTGGGCCTGCCCGAGCAGCGCGCCGCGGCCCAGAGCAGCAACCGCATGCTCGAGCGCCCGCTGCGCGCCACCCGCGCCGGAGCCCTGGCCGAGGGCAGCGAGATCCTGAAGGGACTGACCGACCTGCGCCGCACCGTCGAGGACCTCGACCCCAGCCGCGCGCCCACGCCCCGGCGCCTGTTCGGGATGCTGCCCGGCGCCAAGAAGGTGCAGAACCACCTCGACAAGTACCAGAGCGCGCAGGGGCACCTCAACGGGATCCTGGAGTCGCTATACCGGGGCCAGGACGAGCTGCGGCGCGACAACGCCGTCATCGAGACCGAGAAGGTCCACCTGTGGGAGACGATGCAGAAGCTCCGGCAGTACGCCCACGTCGGCAAGGCCGTGGACGAGGCCCTGACCACGAAACTCTCGCAACTCGCGCAGACCGACCCCGAGAAGGCGCGCATGGTGAGCGAGGAGCTGCTGTTCGCGGTGCGCCAGCGCGTCACCGACCTGCTCACCCAGCTCGCGGTGAGCATCCAGGGCTACCTGGCGCTCGACCTCGTGCGGCGCAACAACCTCGAACTCATCAAGGGCGTGGACCGCGCCACAACCACCACCGTCAGCGCCCTGAAGACCGCCCTGATGGTCTCGCAGGCCCTGGGCACGCAGCAGGCGGTGCTGGGGCAGGTGACGGCCGTGAACGAGACGACCGGCCGCATGATCTCCAGCACGGCCCAGCTGCTGCGCCAGCAGTCCACCGAGATCCAGAAGCAGGCGGGCAGCGCCACGGTGGACCCGCAGATCATCCAGGCGGCCTTCCGCGAGGTGTACGGCGCGCTCGACGCCATCAGCGTGTACCGCCAGCAGGCCCTCGACCGCTTCCGCGACACCATGCAGGTGCTTGACAAGGAGGTCGGCCACGCCCAGATCTACCTCGACCGCGAGCGCCAGCAGGCCGCCAAGGAACTGGCGAAGGATCTGGACGTGACCCAGAAGGGCGACCTGAAGCTCTGAGAGATGGCGGGCCAGTGTGGCCTGTCTTCACGTCTGGGCGGAGCGGTCTGGACCAGCTGAAGGGGCTGAGCGGGGGATGACTCCGCACAGTTCCCGAATGGTTTAGGGAGAGGCCTGCCCAGGAGGCGGGAGAACGCCCCGCTCGGGCTTCAGCCTCCGCGCGCCTCGACCTCGGCCGACTTCTCGCTCCAGCGTTCCATCTGGGTTTCGAGCTGACCTTCGAGGTCGTGCGCGGCCTGCCCCAGCGCGGCGAAGTCGGCGCCCGCGCCGGCCCCGGCCAGGGCGGCGTGGGCCTCTTCCAGCGCGGCCTCCAGCCGGGCGATCTCGGTCTCGATGCCCTCGACCTCGCGCTTGAGATGCCACAGGCCTTTGCCCTTGGGCGCGCTGGCGACCGGCACGGGTACGGGCCTGGGAACCGCCTGCGCCTCCTGCTCGGCCAGGGTGACGTGCTTGGCGCGGTAGTCCTCCCAGCCGGGGTACTCGTAGAAGCGCCCGTCCTCGATGAGCCAGATCCGGTCGGCGAGTTCCTCGATGAAGGCGCGGTCGTGGCTGACCATCATCAGCGTGCCGGTGTAGTTGCCCAGGGCCTCTTCCAGTCCCTCGACCATCTCCATGTCGAGGTGGTTGGTGGGCTCGTCAAGAATGAGGAGATTGCGGTCTTCCTGCGCGAGCTTGAGCAGCGCCAGGCGCGCCCGCTCGCCGCCCGAGAGGATGCGCGCGGGCTTGTCGTGCTGATCGTAGGGAAACAGGAAAGTGCCCAGCAGATCGTGGGCCTGGGGGTCCTTCTGGACATACTCGCGCGCCACGTCGTACAGCGTCTGGTCCGGGTCTACACCGCGCAGGGCCTGGTCGTAGTAGCCCACGCCCACACGCGCGCCGGTCAGGAGGGTGGCGCGCGGGTCGTCGCTGCGCTCCAGGCCCAGCAGGATGCGCAGCAGCGTGGTCTTGCCCGCTCCGTTGCGCCCGATGATCGCCACGCGTTCTCCCCGGCGGATCTGCACGTTCACGTCCTCGAACAGGGTACGGGTGCCCCCCCGGCCGTCGGGCAGGCGGCGGGTGAGGTGCCGGGCGTCAAGCACCACGTCGCCCGACTCTGGCGCGTGGAACACGATGCGGGTGGTGCGCTCCTCGGGCGGCGGCGCGGCGGCGGCGCGGGACTGCATCCGGTCCACGCGGGCCTGCATGGCCTTGGCGCGGCGGGCGAGCTTGCTCATGCCCAGGCCCCAGATCTTCATGCGGTCGGCGCTGGCCTGCAGCGAGGCCACGGCGCGGCTGTCCTGCGCGAACCGGGCGGCCTGCTGGATGGCCTCGGCGTCCAGCGCCTCACGGAAACGGGTGTAGCCGCCCGGATAGACCTTGAGGGTCCCGCCGCGCAGGTAGGCCGTCTCGGTGGTCACGTGGTCGAGAAAGGTCCGGTCGTGGCTGACCACCAGCACCGCGCCGGGGTAGCGGCCCAGGAAGCCCTCGAGCCACTCGACCATCACGATGTCGAGGTGGTTGGTCGGCTCGTCGAGGAGCAGCACGTCGGGGTTCTCTACGAGCAGCGCGGCCAGCCCCAGACGGGTGCGTTCGCCGCCCGAGAGGCCCGTGACCGGGTCGTGTTCGCGGCCCCGGAAACCGAAGGCCAGCATGACCGCCTCTTTGCGGCTGCGGCGCTCGTAGCCGCCCCGGCGGGCGTACTGGTCAAGCAGTTCCTCGTGGCGCAGCACACTCTCGGGGGTGCCGTCGGCCATAGCCCCGGCGGCCTCGTGCAGCTCGGCCTCCAGGCGGTCGAGGTCCTCGAAGGCCGCCTCCAGCACATTGTCAATGGTGGCCCCGGCTGGAAAGGTAGGGTCCTGCTGTAGGGCACGCACCCGGATGCCGGGCGAGCGCTTGAGACTGCCCCCGTCCGGCGCGGTCTGGCCGGTCAGCAACCGGAACAGGGTACTTTTGCCCGCACCGTTGCGGCCCACCAGTCCCACCCGGTCGCCCGGCTGCACCGCGAAGGTCACGTCCGAGAGGACCGTCATCGGGCCGTAATCCTTGGAAACCTCTACCGCAGCGACAAGCACGCCCTGCAGTATACCGGCCTTTTGCTCCAGCACCCCCATCCGGACGCCCCCTGCGGCCCCCCCGAACCCGGTCCACGGAGCCGCAGACGGAAGGGCCGATTTGAGGCTTTTTTCTCGTACACTGACAGCAGTGAGCCGGCCTGCCCTCTCTTCCCTGATGATCCGCCTGACCCTGCTGGCGGCGGGGAGTGTCCTGACGGCGGCGCAGGCCCAGACGACTCCGCAGGGCGGCTCCCGCCTCAGCGTGCAGCAGGCTTCGGGCCGCGTGGAGGTGCTGGCCGGCACCACCTGGCAGGCGCAGACCGCCGCGCCGCTGAGCACCGGGCTGCGCACCGGCACCGGCCGGGCCACACTGGCCTGGGGCACGGGGCGCGTGGTGGTGGGTAGCGCCTCGCGCCTGCGGGTCTATAGCGGCGAGGCCGACCTGCAAGAAGGCCAGTTCCTGCTGCAAGGGCCGGTGGCCGCCTTCGTGCTGGGACGCCACCTCATGATCGGGGGGGCGGGGCGCGTGCGGGTGGACCTCAGCCCCGGCGGCAGCACCCAGCGCCTCGCAGTGCTGGGCGGAGAGGTGCGGGTGTCGGGGGTGGGGCGGGCCTTCACGGTGCCGGCGGGCCAGCAGCTGTCCTTCACCACCTCGCAGCTGACGGCCTTTACCGAGCGCGATCCCTGGTACGACGCGCAGTTCGTGGGGGTCGGCGACGCGCGGGTCGAGGGCCTGCTGGGCCCGGTCGAGCTGCGCCGGACCGACGGCACCCTGCGCGCCGCCGCCCGCCAGGACGACCTGGCCCCCGGCGAGGCGCTGCGCACCGGGGCCGGCGCCTGGGCCGAGATTGGCTTCACGGGGGGCGGCTACCTGCGCCTGACCGAACAGAGCGAGCTGGGCGTGCTGGCCGTCGAGAAGACCTCGCGCGGGCGGGAGGTCACGTTGCAGCTCCGGCGCGGCGTGGCCTGGAACGTCGTGGAGAAGGGCCAGGGCGGTTACCGGATCTCGACCCCGGTGGTGAGCACGTCGGTCCGCGGCACCGTCTTCCGGGTGGACGCTGACGGCCTGGTCAAGGTCTTCGAGGGTGAGGTCGCCCTGACGAGCAGCGGCGACCTCGCCCTGGGCGCCGGAGAGCAGAAACGCCGCGAGCAGGCCGCCCCCGGCGCACTACAGCTTGATGCCACCGACCGTGTCAACCAGGCGCTCGACACCCAGCGCGCCCGGCCCCTGGTCCTGAGCGTCGCGCGGCCAGCGCGCAGCCTGACTGTCATAGACCTGCCCGTCACGGCAACCACGCAGACCACCCTGAGCGCCACCGCGCGTGACCGCCGGGGCCGGATCACGGTGTTGGGCGTCATCCCAGGAGCGGCCGCCGGCCAGTTCACGGTCCGCAGCGCGCTGGACCTGCCGGAGGGCGAGTACCTCGTGCGGGTGCGGGCCGAGCGCTACGGCGCCGTGAAGGTTTGGGCCGCGCGCGTGAGTCTCGACCGCACGCCTCCGCGGGCCACTAGGGTCCAGGCGATCACCGAGGGCCAGGTGCTGCGGCTCAGCGGGCGGACGAGCGATAACTCGGGCGCGGCCCTGACCCTGAACGTCGTGTTCGGCACGGGGACCTCCACCCAGACCGTGACCCGGCGCGTAGAGGGCGACTTCCAGGTGCTGCTTCCTGCCCTGCCCGACGGCACGCCCCTGCGCCTGAGCCTGCAAGACGCGGCCGGAAACATCACCGATGTCCCGCTTCCCTGAGCGCTCGCTGCGCCGCTTCACGCTGCCGCTGGCGGCGGTCCTGGGCGCGGGCGTCCTGCTGGTCTTTCCGCTCAATCCCCGGCTGGAAAACACGCTGAACCAGCTGCTGCCCTCTCGCCCCAGTCCGGCGCTGGTGGTGGTGGGCATAGACGACGCCAGCCTGCGCGACTACGGCCGCCCCGACGTGTGGCCGCGCGAACTGTACGCCCAGGTGCTGCGGACCCTGGGCGAGGCGGGCGTGCGGGTCGTGGGGCTGGACGTGCTGCTTTCGGGGGCGAGCTCTGGGACGGACGCCGCCCTCTCGCCTCTGTTCAGTACACCCCGCCTGGTGCTGGCCACCTCGCCCGGTGAGGCGGGTGAGCCGCCGCAGCCCGGCTGGCGCTCGCCCACCGGGGTCAGCGTCCTGAACCGCTCGGCGGGGGGGGTGGCGCGCAGTGTCCAGACCGCCTACGAACTCGAAGGGCCGGGCGGAGACCGCCGACTGGTGCCGAGTTTCGCCGGGCAGATCGCGCGGCTGGCGGGCGGGACCGTGCCTACCGACACGGCGCCGCGCCTGTTGCGCTACGTGCCGCCGGGCGCCCTGGAAGCCGTGACCCTGTCCTTCCGGGACGTGGTGAACGGCAACGTACGGTTTGCCGAGCTGCAGGACAAGGTGGTCCTCATCGGCCTGACGGCCAGCGGCTTCAGCGGCCTGACCTCGCCCGACCTCGACGGCTCGCAGGTCTCGGGGACGTACCTTCAGGCGCGCGCGGTGTCGTCGCTGCTCGCGCCTCCGCTGACCCGGCCGCCCCTGTGGCTGATGGCGGCGCTAGGGGCCCTCCTGGCCACCGTGACGGTGTGGCTGCGCGGGCTGTGGGGCTTCGGGGCCGCCGCCCTCGCGCTGGGGCTCGCGGTGCTGGGCTGGCTGGTGAACCTCGTGCTGCCGGGCGTGTCGCTCTCGCTCGCGGCGCTGGTCGGCGTGGGGCTGGTGGCCGCCGAACGCTGGTGGCAGCTGCGCGGGCTGGGCACCCAGGACGGCCTGACCGGCGTGGGCAACCGCCTGGCCTTCACGCGCGCGGTCGAGCACCGCTGGCACAGCCGCCAGGACCGCCCCATGAGCCTGATGCTCATTGATCTCGACGGCCTGCGGCAGGTCAACCAGCGGTACGGCCACCTCGCGGGCGACACCCTGCTGCGCGACCTCGCCGGCCGACTTCAGAAACTGCGTCGCCGGGGCGATATCGTCTTCCGGTGGGGGCCCGACGAGTTCGCCGTATTGCTCGATCAGGTCGGTCCCCAGGAACTGCCGGCGCTCACGGACCACTTCCAGCGCAACCTGGGTGACCTGCGGGCCCACGACCTGCGGGTGCAGGCCAACATCGGGGCCGCCTCGACCTCTGCCGACGTCCTGACACCGAGCGAGCTGATCGAGGCCGCCAGCCGCAGCCGCTACCGCATGAAATACCGGCGCGGTCAGACCGACACCCGGAACTGAACACGCGGCGGGCGGGGCCGACAACTCCCGGCCCCGCCCGCCGCGTGTTCTCCTGGCCTCAGCGGCCAGCCAGCACGCGCCAGATGTCGGGGTTCGCGCCCCAGCCGTACCAGAGGTTGGGCAGGATGCCCAGCACCGTGACGCCCACGAGACACACGGCCAGGGCCAGCGTGGTCGCCGGGCGCTGACCGTGGGCATACTCGCGCGCGGGGGTGCGGTCAGGCATGAACAGCAGCATGCCGGGGCGCAGGTAGTACACGAGCGCCGCCACACTGCTCAGGGCCGCCAGGATGCTCAGGCCCACGTAGCCGTTCTGGAAGGCGGCCTGAAACGCGAGGTACTTGCCGAAAAAGCCCGCGAAGGGCGGCAGGCCCGCCAGCGAGGCGAGGCATACCGCCAGCGCCACCGCGTAGGCCGGGTGGCGGTGATACAGCCCGCGCAGGTCGCTGATCTCCATGCCTTCCTCGCCGCGTTGCAGCGCCGCGACAATGGCCAGGGCGGCGGCCGTCATGAAGGTGTAGACGAGCAGGTAGTAGCTCAGGGCCGCGCCGCCCAGGTCCGGCTGCCCCAGCAGGGTCAGGGCCAGGAACCCGGTGTGGGCCACCGCCGAGTACGCCAGCATCCGCTTGAAGTTCGTCTGGAACAGCGCCGCGAGGTTGCCGACGATGAGGGTTGCGGCGGTCAGGACCTGCAGGACCGGCTGCCAGCCGGGCGCGTCGGCCAGCGCGCCCCCGAAGACGCGCAGCAGCCCCGCGAAGGCCGCCACCTTGACCACCGTGCTCAGGAACAGGCTGACGCTGGTGGGCGCGCCGCCGTACACGTCGGGCGTCCACTGGTGGAAGGGCGCGAGGGCCACCTTGAACCCGAAGCCCGCGAGCAGCAGCAGGGCGCCGGCCACCAGAATGCCCAGGTTGGCCGGGGTCAGGCCGCTGGCGCGCTCGGCGATGCCCGCGTAGCTCAGGCTGCCAGTCGCGCCGTACAGGAAGGCGATGCCGTAGATGAGGGTGGCGCTGCCCACCGCGCCCAGCAGGAAATATTTGAGGCCCGCCTCCTCGGCGCGGCGCGACTGTTGCAGGGTCGCCAGGACGTACCCCGACAGGCTCATGATCTCCAGCCCGATAAGCATGACGATCAGGTCGCCCGAGAAGGCGATGAGCAGGCAGCCCGTGACCGCGTACATGAGCATCGCGTCGAACTCGGGAAAGCTGACGCGGGCGCGGTAGGCCGTGTCCAGCGACACGAGCAGCGTCAGGGCGCTGCCGACCAGGATGGTCAGGCCCAGCAGCAGCGCGGCGTTGTCGGCCCGCAAGCCCCCCGCGAAGGCGGACTCGCCGCTGTTCCAGAGCGTGACCATGGCAGCGCCTGAGAGCACGAGTGCCACGAGATTGACGAAGGTCAGGGTGCGCCGGGGCAGCCAGAAACCCAGCAGTGTGCTGGACAGCGCCCCCGCCAGCACGATGAGGATGGGCAGCAGCGGCGCGAGGGCGACGTCGGGAACGGTGAGCATCAGTTGCCTCCGATGGCGCTCAGGACCCCGCGCACCGCCGGTTGGATGAGATTCAGGGCCGGGGCCGAGTACACCCCGAAGAACAGGGCGGCCGCCAGGGGCAGTGCCAGCACCGGCCACTCGGCGCCGCGCAGGTCGCGGACCTTCACCGCGCCGTCTGGACGCCCACCCCAGAAGGTCGTCTGGAAGGCGTTCAGGGCGTAGGCGGCGGCGGCAATGGTGGTCAGGCCCGCCACGAAGGCCAGCCAGGGCGATACCTGATAGGTGCCCAGCAGCACGCTGAATTCGCCGACGAAGCCCGCCATGCCCGGCACGGCGATGGACGCGAACCACAGCGCCATCGTGAGGCCGCCGAGCGCGCCCGCCTGCGTCATCACTCCGCCGACGCGGGTGTCCAGGCTGCCGACCCGCTCCTGAAGCATCCCCACGCCCAGGAACAGCGCCCCGGTATACAGGTTCTGGAAGGCCAGCAGGTACATCGCGCCGATCACGGCCGTCTCGTTCATGGAAAAGACGCCCAGCGCCACGAAGCCCATGTGCGAGAGCCCCGCGTAGGCCAGCAGCCGTTTCCAGTCGGTCTGCCGGAAGGCGATCCAGGCGGCGTACAGCGCCGTGAAGGCGGCGAGCCCCATCAGGATGGGGCGCAGTTCGAGCGAGGCGTCCGGGAACAGCGGCAGCGCGAAGGTGAACAGGCCGTAGCCGCCCACCTTGTAGAGGGTGCCCATCACGTCCGGCACGCCGCTGGCATGGTTCTGCTCGTGAAAGTCGGGCAGCCAGGCGTGCATGGGCCACAGCGGCAGCTTGACCGCCATCGCGGCCAGGAAGCCCAAGTACAACCAGGTCTGCGCCGGCCCCGTGACCGGGTGCTGCAGCAGGTCGGCCAGCGCGAAGGTCGGGCTGCCCCCCAGCCACTTGACCCCGATGATCGAGAGCAACATCATCAGACTGCCCAGCAGCGTGTAGGCCGCGAACTTGACCAGTGCCCGCATCCGCGACGGCCCGCCGAACATGGCGAGCATGAGGAGGGCCGGCAGCAGCGCGTCCTCGAAGAACACGTAGAACAGCACGAGGTCGCGCGCCGCGAAGATGCCCAGCAGCCCGGTCTCCATGCTCAGGACCAGGGCGAGCATCACCGCCGGGTTCTCGACCCGCTGGCGCCCGTACAGCACGGCCACGAAGGTCATGAAGGCGGTCACGAGGGCCAGCACCAGGCTCACGCCCGAGAGCTGTACCGAGTAGGTGATGCCCAGTGCCTCCACCCACGGCACGCTGAACAGACCCGTGCCGCCCGAGGCCCACAGCGCGACCCCCAGCCCCAGCGTGAGCAGCGAGACCGCCACCGCCACCTCGTCGCGCCACTGGCGGGGAAAGAGGCCCATGAGCAGCGAGCCGAGCAGCGGCAGGAAGATGAACAGGTGAATCATGATGCGCTCCTGGGGGCGGGCGGCGTGCTCACTGCCCCCCCATCCCGATCGTCCGAATGGCCCAGTACCCGATGATCAGGGCCGTGCCGAGCAACATGCTCACGGCGTAGGCGCGCACGAAGCCGCTCTGCCACAGCGTGAACAGACCGCCGGGGGCCGCGACGTTGCGGGCCACCCCGCTCAGGGCGCCGTCTACGCCCCGGTCAGCCACGTCCAGCGCCCCGGCAACCGCGCGCCCTGGTACGGCCAGCAGCGTGTCGTACACGGTGTCCAGGTACAGGCCACGCGTGCTCGCCTGCCCCAGAGGGCCGTCGGCCAGCGCGCCGCGGCGGTGCCAGGCCCAGGCCCAGGCCAGCCCGCCCACCCCGGCAAGCACCGCGAGCAGGGTGAGCAGCCACTCGGTGCTCGCCGCGATCTCATGAGGGTGCAGCGGAATGGCGCGGCCCAGGTACGTGTCGAAGGCGTGGCCCCCACCCAGAAAGCTCGGAATGTTCAGAAAGCCGGCCAGCGTGGCGAACGCGGCCAGGATGCCCAGCGGCACCTTCATTAGCGTGTCGGCGTCGTGAACGTGCGCCACCTGGCCCCGGTACTCGCCGCGCCACACCAGGAAGTACCAGCGGCCCATGTAGAAGGCCGTGAGCAGCGCGACCCCCAGTCCGATCACGTACAGTGCCGGGCTCTGGGTGTAGGCAGCGGCCAGGATGGCGTCCTTGGAGAAGAAGCCGCTCCAGATGGGAATGCCCGCGATCGCCAGCACGCCCGCTGCCGAGACGAGGTGCGTGAACGGCATGGTTTTGCGCAGACCACCCATCGCCCGCACGTCCTGTTCCTCGTGCAGCGCGTGGATCACGGCCCCAGCAGCCAGGAACAGCAGCGCCTTGAAGAACGCGTGCGTGAGCAGATGGAAGACCCCGGCCGAGTAGGCGTGCAGCCCCACCGCCATGAACATGTACCCGAGCTGCGAAACGGTCGAGTACGCCAGGATCTTCTTGATGTCGTGCTGGTTCAGGGCCGACAGGGCGCCGTACAGCGCGGTCAGGCCGCCCACCCAGGCCACCCACAGCGAGGCGCTCGGCGCGAGGTCGTACAGGAAGTGACTGCGCGCCACGAGGTACACGCCCGCCGTGACCATCGTGGCCGCGTGAATCAGGGCCGAGACCGGCGTGGGGCCGGCCATCGCGTCGGGCAGCCAGGTCGTCAGGGGCAGCTGCCCCGACTTGCCGACCGCGCCGACGAGCAGGAACAGGCAGGCGAGTTCGATGCCCGCCTGCGCGACCGAAAAATTCTCGACCCGTTCGGCCAGCTCGGGGATGCTGAGGGTGCCGTAGAGCTTGAACAGCAGGAACATTCCCAGCATGAAGCCGAGATCGCCGATGCGGTTCATCAGGAAGGCCTTGCGCGCGGCGTTCGAGTTGGCGATGCCTTCGCGGCCGCTCGCCTCACGCACGTCGCGGCCGCTCGCCTCGGAGCCGCGCCCCGAGAACCAGAAGCCGATGAGCAGGAACGACGCCACGCCCACGCCTTCCCAGCCCACGAACATCAGCGGGTACGAGTCGGCCAGCACGAGCACGAGCATCATCGCCACGAAGAAGTTCAGGAAGGCGAAAAACCGCGTGAACTGCCGGTCGTGGCCCATGTAGCTCAGCGAATAGACGTGAATGAGAAAGCCCACCCCGGTGATGATCAGGGTCATGAGGGCCGAGAGCTGGTCGAGGTAGAAGCCGACCGCGAGATTCACGGCTGTGGGATTGCCGGCAGCGCCTCCCTCACCCAGCGCCATGTTGGGCAGCCAGCTCCACAGCACCTCATGGGCCGCGGACCCGCCCTGACCCAGAAAGCGCGTGAGGGCCACGCCGAAGCTCAGGAGGACGGCGGCGCTCGCCAGCAGCCCGCCCGAGCGGCCCGGAAACAGCCGGGGCAACAGCATGAGCAGTGCGAAACCCAGCAGCGGAAAGAGCGGCATCAGATACAGGGGCATAGCCACCTCAACCTTTCAGGGCGGCCAGCTCGTCCACGTTGGTGGTCTCGCGGCGGCGGAAGATGGAAACGATGATCGCCAGACCGATGGCGACCTCGGCGGCGGCCAGGGTCATCACGATGAACACGGCCGTCTGCCCGGTCAGGTCGCCCCAGGACCGCGCGAAGGCCACCAGCGAGAGGTTCGCGGCATTGAGCATGAGCTCCACGCTGAGAAACACCATGATGGCTGTGCGCCGGGTCAGCACGCCGATCATGCCCAGCGCGAACAGGATGCCCGAGAGGGCCAGGTAATAGGTGGTCGGGACCATCAGGCGCGCACCTCCTCGGCAAAGTCGGGGTGGGCCGGCGAGGCGTCCGGCACGGGGTCGGGCTGCGGCGCGGGCCGCTGCACCAGGGCCACCGAGCCCACGATGGCGACCAGTAGCAGGATGCTGACCGCCTCGAAGGGCAGCAGGAACCGCGTGAGCAGCGTCTCGCCGACGGCCCCCGCCGCGCCGCCGCGCAGGGCCGCCGCACTTTCGGCCAGCGGGCGCGGGTCGCGGTACGAGAAGGCCAGCACCACGAAGGCCCCTGCCAGCAGCGTGCCCCCGATGCCCGCCAGTTCGCGCACGAAGGGCACCGGGTCGCGGCCCTTTATGGGCTGGGTGGCCCCCAGCAGCATGATCACGAACAGGAACAGCACCATGACGGCCCCCGCGTACACGATGACCTGGGTAGCCGCCAGAAAGGACGCGTTGAGGGTGGCGAACAGCCCCGCCACGCACAGCAGCGTGCCGACCAGCCCGAGCGCGGCGTGGACGGCGTTGCGCGCCGCGATGGTGATGACCCCGCCGACCAGCGTCAGCGCGCCCAGCAGAATGAAGGCGAGCATCATGACGGGTACTTCACCCCCTCCAGCTCGGGGCGGGGGCCGCCCTCGACCGTGAAGCCCACGCGCACCGGCTGGCCCTTACGCGCGGCTTCGCGGCGCTGCGGAATGCTGCCCTGCACGCCCACGAGCATGTCGTCCTTGCCGTACACGAAGTCGCGGTAGCGGTAGTCGGCCATCTCGAACTCGTTGCCCATGACGACCGCGCCGGTTGGGCAGGCCTCCTCGCACATGCCGCAGAAGATGCAGCGCAGCATGTTGATCTCGTAGACCTTGGCGTAGCGCTCGCCGGGGCTGTGCGGGTGGGCTGGGTCGTTCTCGGCGGCTTCCACGTAGATCGCGTAGGCGGGGCAGGCGGCGGCGCACAGCGAGCACCCGATGCACTTTTCCAGGCCGGGTTCGCCGGGCACCATCGAGGGGTGCCGGGTCAGGATGTGCCGCCCCCGGAACCGCGGCTGGAGGGTCGCGCGCTGCTCGGGGTAACTCACGGTCACGGGGCGGGAAAACAGCTTGCCCAGCGTCAGGCCCATGCCCTTGGCGATGTCGAGGACGCCCATTCAGAATCTCCTTTGCACTGCGCAGAAACGGTCCATCAGTCCCCTCCGGCCGGACGCTGGACTGGCCGGGGCCGCGTGTCGCCGCTGCCGGGATGCACGGCGGGCACGTTCCATAGCGCGCGCACGCGGTCGCTGAACACGAACAGCACGGCCAGGGCCACCAGACTCAGGACGCCCAGGGTCCACAGGCCCCAGCCCGCCGGACGTAGGAAGGCGAGGTAGAACGCCACCAGGATGGTGTTGCCCAGCGCCAGCGGCAGCACGAGCTTCCAGCCCAGGCGCATGAGCTGGTCGTAACGCAACCGGGGCAGCGTGGCGCGGATCCAGATGAAGACGAACAGGAAGAAGGCGATCTTGAGCACGAGCCAGACGAGCGGCCAGTCGGCGATGCCGGGAATGAGGCCGTCCAGGAAGGCCGGGCCGCGCCAGCCGCCGAAAAAGAGGGTCGCCATCAGCGCCGAGGCGGTGATCATGTTGACGTACTCGGCCATCTGGAAGAGCGCCCACTTGATCGCCGAATATTCGGTGAGGTAGCCCGCGACGAGTTCCTGCTCGGCCTCGGGCAGGTCGAAGGGCGTGCGGTTGACCTCCGCGAAGCTGCTCAGGATGAACAGGGCGAAGGCGAAGACCTGCACCACCACTGTCCAGCTGTTGGCGGCCTGCCAGCCCACGATGTCCAGCAGGTTGGTGCTGCCGACCAGCATGAGGAGCCCCAGCACGCTCAGGCCCATGCCGAGTTCGTAGCTGATCATCTGCGCGCTGCTGCGCAGGGCCCCCAGCACCGGGTACTTGCTCCCCGAGGCCCAGCCGCCCAGAAAGATGCCGTACACGCCCACACTGGTCAGGGCCAGCAGGGCCAGCAGCCCCGCGTCGAGGTTGTAGACCCAGGGGTTCTCGCCGAACAGGCTGCGCGGCGGCCCGGCCGGAATGCCCCCGAAGGCAGTGAGGGCCATGCCGATGGCGATGATGGGCGCCAGGGTATAGACCAGCTTGTCGGACCCGCTGACGACGAGGTCTTCTTTGAAGATGCTCTTGATGGCGTCGGCCAGCGGTTGCAGCAGCCCCATCGGTCCAACCCGGTTGGGGCCGAGGCGAATCTGCATACGGGCGAGCAGTCGCCGCTCAATGAGGGTCATGTACGCGAAGGTGGTGAGCAGGGCCAGGGCGACCAGCACCCCCTTGAGCACCGTGATGAGCAGGGCAGCGAGCCAGTCGGGCATCAGTCGTCACCTCCCAGGGCGGTAGGGCGCCCAGGCATGGGCCGGTCGGCAGCCGGCGGGGCGGCGAGCATGGGCAGCTCGGTCAGGCCCGCCCAGGCGGGTTGCGGCGCCCAGGCGGCGTCCACCATGCCCTCGCGCCACAGCTGGGGCGTATGGCTCAGGCCACCGGTCGGGGCGACGAAGTGGCCAGGACGGCCCAGCACCTCGCCAGGCACCGGCACCGCACCCATCTCCTGCGCGAGTCTGGCGTGCGCCGACTTCAGGCCGCGCACGCCCGTGCGCACACCCAGCGCCTCGGCGACCGCGCCCAGGGCACGGATGAGGTCAGCGGCCTCGCCCGACAGGACGGCAGCAGGTTCCAGCGCCAGCGCGCGGCCCTCGATGTTCACGACCGTTCCACGCTTCTCATAGCCGGTCACGGCCGGCAGCACCACGTCGGCCTGCCGGGCCGTGGCCGTGAGGTGCGTATCGTGGACGACCATGAAGCCGCGTGCCCGGCCCGGCAGCCCCGCCGACACCGGGTCCAGACGGCTCAGGAAGGCCGCGCCCGCCCCGGACAGATTCGCGTAGCCCAGGGCGCCGGAACGCGGCACGAGGGGCAGGTGCGCGAGGCCCGCGCTGTTGGCCGCCGCCGCGAGGGGCAGCACCTTCGCCCCGGTGCGTAGCGCGAGGTCGCCCAGATTGGCTGCGAAGGTGCCGGACGGGTCGTTCAGCACGTCGGCTCCCAGTACGAGCACGGGCCGCTCGGCGCCCTCCAGCAGCGCCAGGGCGGCGCGCCAGTCCTCGCCCTCGCCCGCGATCAGGCGTTCAAGCAGGCGGCCCTGTGCATTGGTGGTCTGGGCCCCGGTGACCTGGGCCTCAATGGTCAGCCCGGCGTGCTCCCACAGGCGTGACGGGCGGCCGATGACGGCCAGCTTATCGGGTTTGCGGGCCGGGCGCTCGACCAGGCGCAGGTCGGCGATGGCCGTGCCGTGCGCGAATTCGGGCGGAATCAGGCCGCCGCGCAGCATCTCCAGGATGCGCAGTTCGGCGACTGGGGCCTCCTCGCCCAGATCGGCGCCCAGCACGACCACCGCGTCGGCGGTCGCCAGATCGGTCAGGGTGGCGGCCGGGGCCGTGACCGCCTCGGGATAGCGCGGCCAGTGGTCCACGTTGCGGCTGCCGATCGCGCCTGCCAGGGCCAGCAGCGCGGCGCCCTCCTCCAGCGTGCTGTCGGCGTGCAGGAACAGCGCGAGGTCGGCGGGCGCCGTGCCCGCGAAGCCCCGGCGCATCGCCGCCACGGCGTCGTCCCAGCTCGCCTCTTGCAGTTCGCCCTCGACGCGCACGAGCGGCCGGGTCAGGCGCCCCTGCGACGCGAAGACGTGCCCGAAGCGGCCCGCATCGCAGATCCACGCCTCATTCACGTCGCGGTTCTCGCGGGCGACCACGCGCTCCAGCCGGCCGCTGCGGGCGTCGGCGGTGATCGAGCAGCCCACCGGGCACAGCGTGCAGGTGGTGGCCGCGTGGTCGTATTCCCAGTTGCGGCCCCGGAAGCGCGCCACGTTGTCGAGCAGCGCCCCCACCGGGCAGATGTCGGCGATGTTGCCCTGAAAGCCCACCGGCAGCCCGCCCTCCTCGGTGTCGATGAAGGTATGCCCGCCGCGCTCGATGAAGTCCAGCACCTCCTGGCCCGGCACCTCCTCGAAGTAGCGCACGCAGCGCTTGCAGTGGATGCAGCGTTCCTGGTCGAGGATGATGAAGTCCGAGAGCGGGTAGTGCTTGTCGGCGTGGCGGCGGTCGAAGCCGAAGCGGCTCGCGCCGTAGCCGTATTCGAAGGCGCGGTCCTGCAACTCGCACGCGCCGCCCTTGTCGCAGGTCGGGCAGTCGAGCGGGTGGTTGAGCAGCGTGAATTCCATCATGCCGGCCTGCGCCTTGGCGACCACTTCCGAGGTGCCGGCAGTCTTGATGTGCATGCCCTCGGTGGCCTGCATGGTGCAGGCGGCCATCGGCTTGGGGAACCAGAAGATCTTGGGCTGGCCCGTCGCCTCATCCAGCTCCAGTTGCCCGTCCTTGCCCTTGCGCGGGCTGCCCGACTCGACGAGGCACATGCGGCACGCCCCCACCGGCGAGAGGTACGAATGCGCGCAGAAATAGGGCACGTCCCGGCCCGCGGCGAACACGGCGTCTATGCCGGACGTGCCTGCGGGGAGGTCGAGTTCGGTGCCGTCAACGGTGACTTTCACTGGGGGCCTCCAGGGCAGGAAAACGGGTGGCCGGCGGCGCGGCGCGTGCCGGGGCGACCGCTGCTGACGGCGCCGCTCACGCCTCTCTCCAGCGCGGGCGCGCCGGGTACAGAGGCGGCCCGCCCCGCTCGAGCGCGTCGTACTCCTCGCGGAACAGCTTGATGGAACTCAGGACCGGCCCCAGGCAGGCGTCGGCCAGCGCGCAGAACGAGCGGCCCCCGATGTTGTCGGCCATGTCCAGGATGAGCTGCACATCGCCGGGCTGGCCGTGCCCGCGCACGAGCTTCTCGTACATCCGCACCATCCAGCCCGAGATGCCCTCGCGGCAGGGGGTGCATTTGCCGCAGCTCTCGTGGGCGTAGAAGCGCACCATGTTCCAGGTGGCGTTCACGATGCAGTCCTCGCGCGGAATGAGGGTCACGCCCCCCGTGCCGAGCATCGACCCCGCCGCCGCCAGCGACTCGTAGTCCAGGGGCATGGCAAGCGTCTTGTCGTCCCAGGGCAGCATGGGGCACGAGGACCCGCCGGGAATGACTGCCTTGATCTCTGCCTGCGGGCCGCCCGCCCAGTCGTAGATCAGCTCGCGGAGTGGCGTGCCCATCGGCAGTTCGTACACGCCGGGCCGCTTGACCGGTCCCGACACCTGAAAGAGCTTCATGCCCTTGCTGCGCTCGGTGCCCATACCCGCGTGCCAGTCGGCGCCGTACTTGAGAATCTGGGTGGCGGCGCAGAACGTCTCGACGTTGTTGATGGTCGTCGGCAGGCCGTACAGCCCGGCGGCGGCGGGAAAGGGCGGCTTGAGGCGCGGGTTGGCGCGCAGGCCCTCCAGCGAGTTCATCAGGGCGGTTTCCTCGCCGCAGATGTACGCCCCCGCCCCCCGGTGCACCTGAAGGTCGAAGTCGAAGCCGCTGCCCAGCACGTTTTTGCCCAGCAGCCCGGCCGCGCGCGCCTCGTGGATGGCCGCCCACATCCGCTCGGCGGCCTGCACGTACTCGCCCCGGATATAGACGTAGCCCGTGTTGGCCCGCATGGCGTAGCCGCCGATGAGCATCCCCTCGATGAGCTGGTGCGGGTCCTCGGACAGCAGGTAACGGTCCTTGAAGCTGCCCGGCTCCGACTCGTCGGCGTTACAGATCACGACGTGGGGCCGGCCGTCGTTCAGGGGCATGAACGACCACTTGAGGCCGGTGGCGAAGCCCGCGCCGCCGCGCCCGCGCAGCCCTGACTTCTTGACCTCCTCGATCACGGCGTCCGGCCCGAGCGAGAAGGCCCGGGCGGCGGCCCCGTAGCCGCCGGAACGGCGGTAGGTGTCGAGCGTCCAGCTCTCCGGCTGCCCCACCGCTGCGTACAGCGTGGGCACGAAGCGGGCGTCCTTGCCGCTGGTGATCGGCTTGGGGGGAGTGGGCGCAGTGGCGGTCATGACTGTCCTCCGAGGCTCTGGCTTCCGTCAATCAGGGCGGTCAGCGACGCTGTACCGGCCCCCACCGCCTCGCCGCTGGCCATGACCTGTCGGCCGGCCGAATTGACCATCACCGGAATGGGCGCGTCGGGGGCCGGGGGACGGTCTGCGCGCAGTTCGGCGAGCAGGTGGCGGCATCTGGCCTGGGTCACGCGCTCGTAGTAGCCGCCGTCGTTGAGCTGGATGACCGGCGCGGTGCCGCACGACCCCAGACACTCGACCTTCTGCACGCTGAACCGCCCATCACGGCTGACCTCGCCGGGCTGCACGTCGAGCTGCGAGACGAGTTCGTCCCACAGTTCGTCGCTGCCGGCCAGCGCGCACATCACCGTCGAGCAGACCTGGAGGTGATACCGGCCGGTGGGCAGCGTGTGGTAGGTCGAGTAGAAGCTCATCACGCTGCGGACCTCGGTGGCAGTGGTGCCGCACAGGTGGGCGATCTCGGCCATATGCGGCTCCGAGACGAAGCCCTGGGCGTCCTGCACCTCGCGCAGCAGGGGCATCAGCGCGCTGCGGCGGCCCTGGGACGTATCCGGGTAACGGGAGAAGATGTCGGCCACGAGGGCTGATTTGTCGGCGAAATAACTCAAGCGGGTTCCTCCCTGACGAGTGGCCTGTTCACCGGTCCACATCCCCCAGCACCGGGTCAATGGTCGCCAGAATGGTGATGAGGTCGGCGAACTGCCCGCCTACGCAGGCGTATTCCAGGGCCTGAAGGTTCACGAAGCTGGGCGCGCGGATCTTGACGCGGTAGGGCATCGAGCCGCCGTCCGAGACGATGTAGTAGCCCACCTCGCCGCGCGCCGACTCGACCGGCACGTACACCTCGCCCAGCGGCGGGTGAAATCCTTCGGTCACGAGCTTGAAGTGATGGATGACCGCCTCCATGCTCGTTTCGAGCTCCTGGCGCGGAGGCAGAGAAATCTTGCGGTTAGGGTCCTTGACCGGCCCCGGCGCGAGGCGCGCGAGCGCCTGCCGGATGATGCGCGCGCTCTGGCCGAATTCCAGGAGCCGCACCGTGAAGCGCGCGAGGCTGTCGCCGTCCGGGCTGGTCACCACGTCGAAGTCGTAGTGCTCATAGCCCGAGTAGGGGTTGTCCTTGCGGTGGTCGAGCGGCACGCCCGAGGCCCGCAGGTTCGGACCGGTCAGCCCCAGGTCCAGCGCCACCTCGGGCGGAATCACGCCCACACCCTGCGCCCGGTCTACGAAGATCGGGTTGTTGGCGAACAGGGTCGTGTACTCGCCCACGCCGCGTTCGAGCTGATCGAGGAACGCCGACACCCGCGCAGGCCAGCCCTCGGGAATGTCGCGGCTCAGGCCACCCACCCGGAAGTAGCCCTGGTTCATGCGGTAGCCGCAGACGGCCTCGAACAGGTCCTGGCAGGTCTCCTTCTCGCGGAAGGCGTAGAAGAACGGTGTCAGGGCCCCGAGGTCGAGTAGACCCGTCCCCACGAACACGAGGTGGCTGTGAATGCGCCCAAGTTCGTGCAGGATCACGCGGACAGTGCTGGCACGCTCGGGCACCTCGGCCCCCAGCAGCTTTTCGACGCTCAGGACGTAGGCGAGTTCGTGGCCGAAGCAGTGCAGGTAGTCGGTGCGCGGCGCGTAGGTCACGCCCTGCTGGTAGGTGCGGTGCTCGAAGGTCTTCTCGAAACCGGTGTGCAGGTAGCCCATGTGCGGCGTGACCTTGACCACGTACTCGCCGTCCATATCCACGACCAGCCGCAGCACGCCGTGGGTGCTGGGGTGCTGCGGCCCCACGTTCAGGCTCATGGTCTCGGTGTGCAGCAGGGCGCCGGTCTGGCCGTGCAGCCGCTCCTGGGCCGTGGACTCCTGGTGGTCCGGCCCCATCCGCTCGGGCGGCAGGGTCCCGCCGGGCGTGCCGGCGCCGTGGGTGGGTTTGGGACTGCTGGGTTTAGGACTGGGGCTGCGGGTCATTTCGGCCCTCCTTCCGGCATCACGGGGGGTTCAAGGTCGCGTGTGGACCCCCGGCGCAGGCTGCCGCGCCAGCCGCTCAGGCCCGTGTCCTCACCGCTCAGGCCCGCGCGGAAGGCGGCCGGGTCCAGAAAGCGCCCCTCGCGGAAGAGAGTGGGCGTCTCGCCCAGCGGGAAATCCTTGCGCAGAGGATGGCCTTCGAGGTCGTCGGGCGTCAGCACTTTGCGCAGGTCGGGGTGCCCCACGAACTCGACCCCCAGCAGGTCGTACACCTCGCGCTCCAGGTAGTTGGCCGCGCGCCACACCGGGTACAGGCTGTCGAGCGGCTCGCCGTCCTCCAGCCACACCCGCAGGAACAGCCGGCGGTGGTCGTACGGGTGGTAGAGGTTGTGCAGCACCGCGAAACGCGCCGGGCGCGCCTCGGGGTAGCGCAGGTAGTCGAGGCCCACCGTGTCCATGAGCATGAACCCACGCTCGCCGAGTTGCCGGGCCACCGCGCGCAGCTCGGCCGCCGCGACAACCACCGTCGCCTCGCGCGAGTCGTCGCGGGTCAGGCCCAGTTCGGCCAGCAGAGGCCCGAGGTCGCGCTCTGCCGCTAGCGCGTCCATGCGTCCACCATCGGAAGCTGGTGCCCCAGACTGTCGAAGGCCTCGCCGCGCACCTTCTTCTGAAGCTGCATGACGGCGTAGATGAGTGCCTCGGGGCGGGGCGGGCAGCCGGGCACGAAGATGTCCACCGGCACGACCTGGTCCACGTTCTGCACGATGGCGTAGTTGTTGAACATGCCGCCCGAACTCGCGCAGGCGCCCATCGAGATCACCCATTTGGGGTCGGGCATCTGGTCGTACACGCGGCGCATGACCGGCGCCATCTTCTTGCTCAGGCGACCCGCCACGATCATCACGTCGGCCTGCCGGGGCGAGGCGCGGAAGACCTCCGAGCCGAAGCGCGCGAGGTCGTTGCGCCCGTTCGTGCTGCTCATCATCTCGATGGCGCAGCACGCCAGCCCAAAGGTCGCCGGCCACATGCTGTTGCTGCGGCCCCAGGCCACCAGTTTTTCCAGGCTGGAAAACAGCACGCCTTCGGATTCCAGTTCCTGCCAGTCGCGGTCGAACAGTTCCTTCAGCGGCATGGGTGCACCTCGGGGATCGGGCGGGCCATAGGGCCGGGATTCATTGACGGAGGAGTACCTGCTCTCAGGCCCATTCCAGTACCCGCTTCTTCAGGACGTACACGTAGCCCACCAGCAGCAGCAGCACGAAGGTCAACGCCTCGAAAAAGGCGAAGGGGATGAGCTTCTGGTACGCCACCGCCAATGGATAGAAGAAGGCCGTCTCGATGTCGAAGACGATGAACAGCATCGCCACGAGGTAGAAGTGCACGGGAAAGCGCTGGCCCGTACCCACACCGCCGCGCTCGGGATCGTTGCCGCTCTCGTAGGCCATGAGCTTGACGCGGGTCGCCTTCTTGGGACCCAGCAGCGCACTGACGACCACCGCCAACACCCCGATGCCCAGGGCCAGCAGCAGCATGATGACGAAATTCGCGTATTCGATACGGCTTCCTCCTTCGGCGGGACGACCCCGCTTCAGCACACAGCTCGTGAAAAACGGCACGAGTAAGGTGAAAAAAGAGAATGAAAAACGCAGAGCCTGAGTTGATGGTGCGGGATTGTTCTAGCACAAAAGGGCGCTGGCCCCGCACCCCACAGGCGTCCGGCACGGTCTCTCCGGCCCACCGTCCTGGCCCCGTGGGCAGTTGGGGGTGGCCGGAGAGGCTGGTTCCGGAACTGTGGCGGGGCCGGACTGAATTCGCCTGACCCCGCCACAGTTCCTCTTCAGTTGTTCGTCCTGGACCGCCCTATTGAGCGCCCAGCCGCCGCACAGTCCAGCTCAGTTCTGCGGAGGGGTCCTCTCGCGCAGCCAGTTCAGGATCAAGGCCAGGACCTCGTCCCGGGGCTCGTCGTTCAGGAGTTCGTGGTAGCCGCCCTCTATCTCGGCGTAGGTCTTGTCGACCGAGGCGATGGCCCCGGCGAAGCGGCGGCTCCCCCGCGGGTCGGTGATCTTGTCGGCCGAGCCGTGCACGATCAGCGTGGGCAGGCGCCACCCGGCGTAGCCGTCCCACAGAGAGGCGCTCAGACGCAGCATCGAGGCGACGCTCAGGGCAGGCACCCCGCCCCGGTAGACCGCCTCGTCGGCCTCGTAGGCCCCGACCTCGGCCGGCAGCCGCGACAGCCCGCCAGTTGCCAGCCGGGCCGTGGCCAGCCCCGGCGCGGCGCGGGCGACCAGGGGAACGAGGCGGCGCAGCCACAGCGGCTCGTCCGCGCCCACCTGCAGGGCCGGGCTGGAAAGAATCACGCCGCTCAGGCCACGTGGGTCGCGGGAGGCGCTCGCAGCCGCGATCAGGCCGCCCATGCTGTGCCCGAAGGCGAACAGGGGGAGCCCCACGCTGCGCAGCGCTTCCCGGGCCCGCAGGTGATCCTCGACCAGAAGCCCCAGATCCACCACCGCGCGCCGGCCCGCCGAGGCGCCGTGACCCCGCTGGTCATAGCTGTACACGCTCAACCCACCCGCCGTGAGCGCCGGAATCAGGCCGTGGTAATGGGTGGCGTAGCGTCCGGCATACTCTCCGAAGCCGTGGGCCAGCAGCACCGCGCCGCGCGCTTCACCCTGCGCCGGCCACAGGTAGCCTGCGACCGGCGCGCCGGGGACCGTCCAGTTCTGAGCTTGCATCTCTCCGAGTGTACTGGGTGGCCCTCCTCCCCAACGACCCACCCCCACCGGCCTTTGCCGACTTGGGTTACCCGGCCCTTGGCCTTCAGTTCACCTCTCCGGCACAGAGAAGCCGGAACTGACCTGAAGCGCATACAGTGAACTCATGGCAGATATCGCACGGAAGGCCAATGCCCAGTGGATGGGCGACCTCAAGCACGGAAAGGGCAACATCAGTACCGAGAGCGGCACGGTCCGGGACGCGCAGTACTCCTTCGGCACCCGCTTCGAGAACGGTGTGGGCACCAACCCCGAGGAGCTGCTCGCCGCCGCGCACGCGGGGTGTTTCACCATGCAGCTCTCGGCCCTGCTCGCCGCCCACGGCCATGATCCCCAGGACGTGCGGACCGAAGCCACCTGCGAAATGGTCAAGGAAGGCAGCGGCTTCAAGGTGAGCACCATGCGCCTTCAGGTACGCGGCAAGGTCGGCAACATCGACCAGGCCGAGTTTGAGAAGCACGTCGCCCAGGCAGCCGAACTGTGCCCCCTGAGCCGCGTCATGAAGGGCAACGTCGAGATCGTCCACGACGCCGTGCTGGAATAGGATCGCTGCAATCAGTCCACGTGCTCCGGCTGCCGCCGGAGCACGTGCTCTTTTGGGGGCGGCCAGCACACCAGACTGCCCCTCCGGATCAGTACACGTGAAAGTCGTTCAGGCCGGTGGCCTCGCTGTACTGGGTCTGTACCTCCTGAACACGGGCGTGGGGTGGACCCCTCTGGAGCCAGTGCAGCAGACGGTCGAGATCGGCCTGCGTTCCCTCGGCAATGACCTCTACCCGGCCGTCAGTTAGGTTCTCGGCGTATCCCCGCAGATTTAGGTCCCGGCAATGGCGCTGCACGTAGCGTCGGTAGCCCACTCCCTGAACGTTTCCTATCACCAGAGCAGTCAGACGCATATGGGCGTCAGGGTAACGGGCCGAGCGGGTCCACAACAGCGAACTCCCACCCTTTACCGGAGTGGGAGTTTACAGGGACCGTCGGCCGGCCGCGGGTTCAGTGGTCGGTCTGGGTGCCGCGCTCGCTCTGGAGGGCGCTCTTGCGGCTGAAGGCGTCGTCGAGCTTGGCCGCGCCGTTGCGCCGCATGATGTTCATGGCCTCGTCGGCCCGCGCACCGTCGGGATCACGGGCGATGACCATCACGTAGCCGTTCTTCATGCCGTCGTAGAACTTCTCGGCCTGTACCGCCGGCACGCCCAGGCGGCGCAGCAGCTTGACGTAGTCGCCGTGGTCGGTGCCTGACAGCGCGCCGAACAGCCCGCCCAGACCCAGTCCCCCCAGCGCCCCGAACAGCATGCCGGCGAGGCCCCCATCGGCGAAGATACGCGTGCTGGGCACGATGAGCAGAAGAATCCAGATGGGCGTGGTCATGGCGAGGCCGCCGGCCAGACCCAGCAGCGAGCCGCGGATGACCCCTGCGGCTCCAGCCGGCGCGCCCGCCTCGGGGCTGACTCCTGTGATCTGGGCGAGGTCGTTCTCGGCCACGACGTCGGTCATGGCGAACGCCAGACGCTCACGCTCGAAGCCCCGGCTCTGAAGGGCTTCGAGCGCCACCTGCGCCTGCCGGGGTTCGGGGAAGAGGGCAACCACGCTTTCCATGAGATGTTTTTTAGCATGCCGGACCCCCCGCGCGCGAGGGACAAAGGGCGGCACGCCGGAGTGGGCTCTGATTCCCCCAAGAAAAGACCAAGTCTGCCGCGCGTGATCCGGCGCCCGGCCGGTACGTTTTCCCCTCGTCAGGGCCGCCCCCACCTCCCTATACTCGGCCCATGACCGGCGTGTCCAGCCTGAGCGTTCCCGACGTGGCCTTCGAAACCCGGCTGCGGGAGGTGCTGCGGTCGCGTGTAGAGTTCATCGAGCTCATCGGCGACGACCTCCAGACCGCCGGTGGCAAGCGTACCCGGCCCCTGATCGGTTTTCTGGCCGCGCAGGCTCTCGGCGCCCATCCCGGTCAGCCCCGCTGGGAAGGAGTGGTCGACCTCGCGGTCTGCACCGAACTGCTGCACTCGGCCAGCCTGCTGCACGACGACCTCATCGACGACTCCGACACCCGGCGGGGGCACGAGACCGCCTTCCGGCGCTTCGGCAACGTGGTCAGCGTAATGAGCGGAGACTTCATGCTCGCGCGCCTGCTCACGCTGCTCGCCGGCCTGCCCGGCGCGCCGGCGCTGACCCGCGCCTTCGGCCAGGCGGCCAGCGATATCTGTGAGGGCGAAGTGCTGCAGTTTCAGGTCGCCTCCTACGCCGACTACTCCTTCACGCACTACTTTCAGGTCATTCACGGCAAGACGGCCGCCCTCGTCGAGCTGGCCGCCAGTGCGCCCGCCACGCTGCTCGGGGCCCCGGCCAGGGAGCACGAGGCTCTCTCTACCTTCGGACGCGAGTACGGCCTCGCCTTTCAGCTTCAGGACGACCTGCTCGATCTGACCGGCGACGAGGAGCTCATCGGCAAGCCAGTGGGCGGCGACCTGCGCGAGGGCAAGGCGACCTATCCCCTGCTGCTGCTGCTCGATACCCCCGATGGCGACGAGGTGCGCGCCGTTCTGGAGCGCCGCGCCGGGCAGGAAGGCGACCTCGCCCGCATCCTCGACCTCGTGTCGCGCTATGGGACCGCCGAGGCCACCCGCGAGGAGATCCGCCGCCGCGCCGAGGCGGCCACGGACGCCCTGCGGGTGCTGCCCCCTTCGGAAGCCCGCAGCGCCCTGATGGCTCTGGCCGAGCGCGAGCGCGACCGGCGCCGCTGAGCGCGGCGCACTTCAGTTCAGCCATACAGAGAAGCGACCGGCCAGCAGATGGTCGGGCGCTTCTCTGTGGTGACTCCGCGCCTACTTCTTGGGCGCGTCGATGGTCTTGGCCGGCTTGGCGGGTTTGCCGCTGCCCTTGCTCAGGCTGACCGTGCGGTCCGGGGCCTTCTGCACGCCGATGGTGGCGGTCTCCCGCTCGACCTGCTTGTTGATCAGGATCTGCTGGCCGATACCGATCAGGGTCGAGAGAATGATGTAGATGGTCACGCCGGCCGGGAAGGTCAGGGCGAAGTACAGGAAGATCAGGTAGATGAACGCCTGCTGCTTAAACATGTCGGGGTTCTTGCGCGTCATCACGTAGAGCTGCCCGATGTTCACGATGAGGTAGACGAGCGCCAAGATGTAGAAGGGGTCCGGCACGGCGAGGTCGGGCAGCCACAGGAAGCCGCTGTCGAACTCGAAGTTGCGGATGGTCGACCACAGGGCGATCAATATCGGAAAGGGCAGGAAGGTACTCAGGCAGCCGGCCGGATTGAAGTTGTGGTCGCGGTAGAGCTGCTGCATCTCGGCCTGCATGGCGCGCTGCGAGTCCACGTCCTTGCGTTCCTTGTATTTGTCCTGAATTTCCTTGATCTTGGGCTGCATGACCTGCATGCGCGCCGTCGTGCGGCCCTGCGTCTGCATGAGCGGCCACATGATCAGGCGCAGCAGGATGGTCAGGGCGACGAGTACGAGGCCCCAGTTGCCGATGACCTTGTACATCGACTCCATCAGCTTGACGATGAACAGGCTGATCTCACCGAAGATGTTCGGCTTGAACAGGCCCGGCAGGCTGGTGTAGCCGCTCTGGTACAGGTGGATCAGTTCGTTCTTGCCGCCGTACACTTCGAGGTTGCTGCTCGCCGGCACGCTCGCGCTGATGAGGCCCTGCGCGCCGCCGGTCAGGGTCACGTCGACCGAGGTGCCCGACTGTGGCCGGATGATCAGGGCGTGGGCGACCTGGCTGGGTTTTTCTTGCAGGGCTGCGTACTGGATGTTCTTGACGTCCAGGGTGCCGCTGCCCTGCACGCCCGCCAACTGCCCGCCCACCGGCACGGCGCGCACGTCGGGGTTATCGGCGCGGCCGAGGCCAGGGAACAGCATGTTTACACGATCGCCACCGCCCGTAACCTGGGTCTGCACGTCGATCTTGAAGTTGCGCGGGTGCATGACGACCGTCTTGGTCACGCTGACGCCGCCCTGGGTGTACCGGAAGACTGCTTCCTGGCGGTTGGCCGGCAGGTCCAGGCTCAGAGTCGGCGCGGTCGTCTCGGCCGCCTGGGCCGGGTTCAGGGCGCCGCCGCTCAGGGCGAAGGCGCGGCGCTCGGGCGCGAAGGTGGGCGTCTGCTGGCCGTTCTGCGCCGCGCCGCCCACCATGTTCACGATGCTGCGCGAGTTCTTGAGGGCGTCGAAGTTGTAGGTGCCGTCGGCGTTGCGCTTGATGTACGGCGTGCCGGCGTAGCCCTTGACGTACCAGCCGATCACCTCGCCGCGCGCGTTGAACACCACGTCCTGCAGGTTGCTGGTCGCGATGAACTCGTCGCCGGGCTGGCCGTCGAAGTTGGCGGTGATCCACTCGGGAATGATGGCCTTGCCGAAGGTGGGAAGCGGACCGGTCTGGCCACAGCCCGCGAGCAGCAGCGTACCGCCGACGGCGGCCAGCGAAAGCAGAAGTTTATTGGTCATGTGTTGGTTGGGGGGGTGGAACGTTTGGGAAAATGATCGGGCACCGGGTCGAAGCCGCCCGGCACCAGGGGATTGCAGCGCGCGACGCGCCACGCGGCCAGCCAGCCGCCCCGCACCGCGCCGAACCGTTCGATGGCCAGAGCAGCATACTCGGAACAGCTCGGGCTAAAGCGGCAAGTCGGCTCGGGTTTCAGGGGCGAAAGCCGGCGCTGGTAGACCCGCACGGCCCGCACCATGCCGCGCGCAAAGGGACCACCCTGCGCAGGGGGAACGGGCGGGGTCACGCCTTTTCCTCTCTGGGTGCGGGGTCAGGCGAACGGGAGTCAGTCACGGAAACGGATACGGCGCCTGGGCTCACCGCGTTCCCACTCCGGTCGGCCGCCTTGCGGCCCGCTCCCTTCCGGCCCGGTGCCCGCGCGAGCGCCCGCGTCAGGGCGTCCTGCAGCTCGGCGAAGGGCGCATTCAGGACGGCGGGGGTGGGCATCAGGATGGCGCGGCAGGGGGGCAGGCCGGCGGGCAGGGTCCGCAGCGCCTCGCGCACGCGGCGGCGGGCACGGTTGCGGTCCACTGCCCGCTTCAGGGTCTTTTTGGGCACCACGATGCCGATGATGGCGCGCGGCCGCCACGGCTCGCCGTACCGCGGACGATATTCGGCCAGCCGCAGCGTGAACAGCGGCCCGCGGACAGGCGAGCCGTGAGCGCGCACCTTGCGGAACTCGCGCTCGCCGCGCAACGAAGACAGCGCCACCGGGCGGCGGGACCGCTCCTGCGTGACGCTGTCTGGAGGTGATATGGCGATGAGGCCGCTCCCCTGTGGGCGCTTACTCGTCGCTGACGGTGAGCTGCTGGCGACCACGGGCGCGGCGACGCGCCAGAATGTTGCGGCCAGCCTTGGTCTTCATGCGGGCGCGGAAACCGTGGGTCTTGGCCCGCTTGCGGACGTTGGGTTGGTAGGTACGCTTCATGCTGCTTTCTCCTTGATCTCTGGCCCCGGCGCCTGGGTGGGCGGGGACACGCCCCCGTCAGAGGGCAAACTCCGGGAGTGTATCACGCCGGTGCCCCGGCGAAAAGAGGCGAGCCGGAAGACGGCGCCTCAGGGCTTGTGGAGCAGGTAGGCCTTGGGGTGATGCCCGCCGCTGTAGACCTGAAACAGCTCGCGCGCGTGCCAGTGCTGCACCTGCTCTTCGAGGAGGCGCTCGAACAGCCGGATCTCGTGCGTGATGACGCACAGGCGGCCCCGCCGGCTCAGGAGGCGGTGCGCCTCGGCCAGGAATTCGGGGTACAGCGCGGCGTTGGACCGGTGTGAGCCGATGGCGTCGCCCCAGGGCAGGTCGGCCACGATGAGGTCGAAGCTGCGCGGGGCGAGCCCCGTGTGCAGGGCGTCCACCTGGGCCACCTCGACCTCGCGGCCGGCGGCCTTCAGGTTGGCCTGGCTGCACGCCACCGCCTCCGCGTCAATGTCCACGCCGACGAGCGCCGCCGACGGCCCCAGCAGCGCCCGCTCGACAAGCAGGGTCCCGCTGCCGCACATCGGGTTGAAGATGCGGTCCTCGTCGCGCTGCCCGGCGAGCTTGAGGGCGGCGTAGGCGATAGTGGCGTTCAGGCCGCCGCCCCGGTTGCACACCCGCCAGGAACGGGCCGAGAGCGGCCGGGGCGTCATGCGGGCCAGGACCTCCCAGCCCTCTCCCCCTTCCTCGGGCCGCAGCCGGATCAGGAGTTCGCCCTCCTTGGGGTCGTGGGGCAGCTCCAGGGCCGTCTGGAGTTCGGAGGCGAGGCGCTCCATGACGGCCGACTCGCGCCCGGCCGCGCTGATGCGGAAGGACTGCTGGCCACCGACCTCCACGACCTCCCGCAGGAAGGCCACGAGTTCGCCGAGCTGCTGGTTGCCCAGCAGGCCGCGCGGGCGGGGCACGTCCCAGGCCTGCACGCGGTACACGGCCACCGCCGAGCGCAGCCGGGTCAGGCGTTCGGGGTCGCCGGGGTACCAGAAGCGCAGGCCGCGCACGTCGCGCGCCAGCGGCACGGCGGCGAGTTCGGTCTCGGCCACGTTCTCCAGGCCCGGCAACACCTCCAGTTCGTACTCGTGGGCGGGCTGCCGGGTGCGGAAATCACCGCGCGGCCTGGCCCGCTTGCCGGAGAAGGAGCCGGAATCGGAGCGGCCGGAGGATGGTCGGGGGGAACGGGCAGGGCGCGGCATAACAGGGCAGTATAGCCCGGTCCTGCCGCCCACACCGCGCGGCGGCGTGCCCGGACGATGCCGGGGCGTGCCATGCTGGGCGGGTGCGCCTGCCGCCTCCCCTTCCGCTGCCCCTGCCGAGTGCGCGGCTGCGCCGCTCCGTGATCTCGCGTTTCACGCCGCCGCAGCTCATCGCGCTGGCCTACGTGCTGGGCATCGGGCTGGGCACGGCGCTACTCTCCCTGCCGGGCATGTTGACCCCCGGCACGCACCTGAGCCTCATCGAGCGGCTGTTCACGGCCACGAGCGCCATCTGCATCACGGGACTGGTCGTCGTGGACACGGGCGAGGGCTTCACGCGGCTGGGCCAAGTGGTCATCATCCTGCTCGCGCAGGTGGGGGGGCTGGGCATCATCACCTTCGGCACGCTGTTCGCGCTGCTGGCCGGGCGGCGGGTGAACTTCAGCGAGCGCCAGCTCCTCGTGCAGCAGATCAGCGCCCTGAACGTGGGCGGGGCCGTGTCGCTGCTGTGGACCATCATGCTCTATACCCTCGTCGCCGAGGTCACGGGGGCGGCGCTGCTGGCCCTGCGCTTCGTGCCGCAGTTCGGCTGGGGCGAGGGCCTGTACCAGGCGGTGTTCCACTCGGTCAGCGCATACAACAACGCGGGCTTCGTGGTGATGCCGGGCGGGATGGCCCAGTACGTGCAGGACCCGCTGGTGAGCGGGGTGATCGCCGTACAGATCGTGCTGGGGGGCTTGGGCTTCCTGGTGCAGCTCAACGTGCTCTCGCACTGGCGCGAGCCGAGACGCAACCGGCTGCTCGTGTACAGCAAGCTGACCCTGATGACCACCGGCGCGCTCCTGCTGGGCGGCACCCTGCTGATCCTCGCGCTGGAGTGGGGACGCGCCTCCACGCTGGGGCCCCTCGCGGCGCCGGGCAAGATGCTCGCGGCCTTCTTCCAGAGCGTGACGCCGCGCTCGGGCGGGTTCGCCACCCTGGACGTCGAGGCCCTGAGCAGCGCCAGCCTCTTTCTGACCATCGCGCTGATGTTCATCGGGGCCAACAGCGGCTCGACCGGCGGCGGCATCAAGACGAGCACCTTCGCCATCCTCGTCGGCAGCGCCTGGAACCTGATCCGGGGCCGCACCGAGCTTATCGCCTTCGGGCGGCGGGTGGTGCCGGAAAACGTGGTGCGCGCCGGGACCATCACGACCATCTATACGCTGCTGGTCTTCAGCGCCTTTTTCGGGCTGCTGGTCACCAACCCCAAACTGGACTTCACGCACCTGCTGTTCGAGACCGTGAGTGCGGCCGCCACGGTGGGTCTGAGCATGAATACCACCCCCAGGATCAACGACGCGGGGTTGCTCATCCTGACGGTCCTGATGTACCTGGGGCGCATCGGGCCGGTGACCTTCGCGGTGGCCCTCAACTCGCGCCAGACGCAGGCCAGCCCGCTGAAGTACCCGCCCGAGCGCGACATCCTGGTGGGGTAGGCGGGCCGGGCCAGGTGGGGTGGGCTACACTCCGGGCCGGATGAAGACCAAGCAGTGTCTGGTGATCGGCCTGGGCCGGTTCGGAACCGCCGTCGCCACGACGCTCTACGAGATGGGCCACGAGGTCGTGGCCGTGGACCGCGAAGAGGACAACGTCGAGCGGGTCGTGAACCTCGTGACGCACGCGGCGGTGCTCGACGCCACCGAGGAACGCGCCATGAGGGCCATCGGGGTGGCCGACTTCGACGTGGTGATCGTCGCCATCGGCACCGACGTGCAGGCCAACATCCTGGCGACCATGAACGCCAAGAGCCTGGGCGCGACCTATGTGGTCACCAAGGCGGTCGACGAGATGGGCCGCCGGGTGCTGGAGCGCATCGGGGCCGACCTCGTCATCCGGCCCGAGCACGACATGGGCGTGCGGCTCGCGCGCCAGATCGCCAACCCCAATATCGTGGACACGCTGGACCTGGGCAGCGACTACGCCATCGTGGAGATCGAGGCCAGCGCCCGGCTGCGCGGCAGCCTGCGCGACCTGAACCTCACCGGCCGCTTCGGGGTACAGGTCATCGCCCTGGGACGCGGTGGCCGCATCGAGGTCACGCCCCGCGCCGAGGACGTGATCGCCCCACATGACAAGCTCGTGGTGATCGGCACGGCCCACAGCCTCGACGAGTTGCGGCGCTTTCTGGGGAATTAGCGGCTACTTCTTGACACCCGGCACTGAGTGGAAGTTGTGGCAGCCGAGCTGGCCACGCACCGTCAGGGCCTCGACCACGGCGCTCGGCGGCAGGGTCCCGGTGACGAGCGTGTCGGCGCGCACCGGCACCGTCTGGTTGCCGGACACGAGATCGGCCTCGCTGCGCAGGCGCACGGTGCGCTCCAGGCAGGCGGCGTCCTCGGGGTTCAGGACGAGGTCGTAGTCGCGCGCAGCCGTCTGCACGACGACCTGGGTGCTCTGGGGCACGTAGTCCTGCAGGGCGCGTGTGGCCCGCGCCTGCCCGCTCAGTGAGGCGGTCAGGGCGGCGAGGAGGGGCAGGGTCGCCGCGATCCCCCACACGACCATCGCCCGCGCCGCACCGGCCCGCAACAGGAAAATCACCAGGATCAGGGCGGTCAGCAGCGTCACGAGCAGGTAAACGGCGGTCAGAAGCATCTCGCAGGCCAGTGTAGCGGCCTGCCGGAGTCGGGGCGGGCGGCCGGGGCAGAACGCGCCGTCTCCGGGCTCCGCGCGCCGGTCCGCTACTTTGCCCGGCGCTGTGCCTCGTCGAGGGCGGCGCGGGCCGTCACCTTGCCGCTCAGCGCCTGCCCGATGGCGTCTTCGACAAGCGCGGTCCAGGCGCCGTACTCGGGCAGGGCGGGCCGGGCCACGGCGCGCTCCATCTGGGCATGGGCGGCGCGCATCTGGGGGTTCTTGGCGTACCAGTCGGCCAGCAGCGGCGTCACGGCGCGCCGGGGCGGGGCGTAGGCCGTCACCTTGATCCAGTCGGCCAGGCGGGCGGGTTCCATGAGGTACTGCCAGAAGGCGGCCGCTCCGGCCTGCTGCGCCGCACTGACCCCGCGCGGCACCGCCAGCGCGCCGCCGCCGACCGGCACGGTACAGGCCCCGGCCTTCTCGCAGGGAAAGGGCGCCATGCCGAGCTGAAAGAACGGGAGCTTGCGCGCGTCGTTCCAGTTGGCGACGCTGGCGAGCACGAACAGGTTCTGCCCACGCGCGAAGTCGAAGGCGGCGCGGGTCGCCTCGTTCAGGCTGCGCGGCTGCGCCTGCCCGGCGCGGGCCATGCGCGCAAGCTGCGTGAGGGCTTCGACCGCCTCGGCGCTGTTCAGGGCCGGGGCCGCGCCCTGCACGAGCGAGCCCCCCCGCGACAGCACGTTGGCCTCGAAGGTCCAGGCGTCCGCCGCCGCGACCAGAGGCCGCCGGCCATTCGTAGCCAGGCGCGCGCTCGTGGTCTCCAGGGCGCTCCAGGTGGCGGGCGTCCCTGCTCCGGCGCGGCCCAGGGCGCCCGCGTTGTACAGCAGGACCGGCACGCTGAGGTTCCAGGGCAGGGCGTAGCGTTTGCCCCCCACCTCGCCCGACTTCCAGGCCGGGGCATAGAAGTCGCGGGTCAGCTCGGCGGGCAGGTTGTCTTCCAGACGCGAGAGGTCGCTGAGGCTGCCGGCCGCCGCCAGCGCGGGGACCTGGGTCAGTTCGAGCTGCGCGAGGGCGGGCGGGTTCCCGGCGCGGATGGCCGCCTGCAACTTGGGCAGCAGTTCGCGGTAGTTGCCCTGGGTGCTGGGCACGACCTCGTACTGGTTCTGCGACCGGTTGAAGTCGCGGGCGTAGTCGGCCACCTTGCCCTCGACACCCGCCATGGCGTGCCAGAACTCGATGCGTACCGGCGCGGCCTGCGCAGCGGAGCCGAGAGACAGGGCCAGAAAGAGCGAAACGGGAACAAGGCGCATCTGGGGGCAGTCTAGCGGCCCTCTGGAGGCGCGGCGCCGGCGCAGGGCACAGTCGGAACTCCGGCCGGGCGCGCTACCCTGGGCCACCATGACGAGCACGCACAGGCGGATCTTGATCGTGGTGGCGACCCATCCCGAGGCGGCGCGGCTGCGCGACCTGGAAGGCGGAGGAACGCGGGTGGTGGTCTGCGGAGTGGGGCCGGTGGCGGCGGCGCTGAGCACCCAGGCCGCCCTGCTGGGCGGCACCTACGACCTCGCGGTGAGTGCGGGCATCGGCGGGGCCTACCCCGGCAGTGGCCTGCGCCCCGGCGACCTCGCCGTATCGAGCGAACTCGTTCAGGCCGACCTGGGCGCCGACGACGCCGGAACGTTCCTGGACCTGGAGACCCTGGGCCTGAGCGTCGAGCCCGGCGTAGACCCTGGGCACACGGGCCGCTTCCGCGGGTGGGACGGTGGCGCGGAGGCGGCCCGGCGGGCGGGGGGGGCCTACGGCCCGGCCCTGACCCTGAGCACCGTGACCGGCAGTGCGGCGGCGGCGCGCGCGCTGGAGGCCCGCTACCCCGGCGCGCTGACCGAGGGGATGGAAGGCGCGGGGGTGGCCCACGCCGCCCTGCGCTGCGGCGTCCCGGCGCTGGAAGTGCGCGGCGTGAGCAACATGGTCGGCCCGCGTGACCGCTCGGCCTGGCGGATCGCCGAGGCGCTGGCGGCCATGCGGCGGGGGGTGGAGGCGCTGCGGGAAGGCTGAGCCCGGGCAGCACTGGCGGCCTCTGGGCTACATAGACCAAAAGCGTCCCACCTGCCGGGGGGGCCACTCCAGGAGCAGCGCAGGTGGGACGGTTCTGGCCCGAACCCGGTTCCCAGGAAGGTCAGTTCCGCAGGAAGCCGGTCACGAGTGGCCTGACCAGTTCACCGGGGCGGCGGACGTGGCCGGGAGACCAGTTCCTTCACGGCTTCCCCGCCACCGGCGCCACGACCAGTTTGAGCACGGTGGTCTTCTCGGCGCCGGCGGCGCGGGCCGTCACGGTCACGTCGTACTCGCCGGGCGCGGTGCTGGCCGGAACCCGGACCTTCGTCTCGGCGCGGCCCGACTGCACCGGCACCGTCACGCTCTGCCCGAAGGCCTGCACCTGCACCTCGGCGGCGCGCTGCACATTCAGCACCACGCCGACCTCACTGCCGGGCGCGGCGGGGCTGGAGGTCAGCCGGCCGATCAGGGCGATGCTACCTGCCGTGAAGGTCGTGACGTTCTGACGGGGGGGCACGGCCGCGCCCAGTTCGATGGGGGCAGGGCGTTCGCCCGCACGGAACTCGACCTGCGCGGCGCTGCCGGTGGCGACGTAGCCCTCGGGCAGCTGCGCGGGGTTCAGGCTGACCGTGTAGCGGCCGGGCGGCAAAGTGGCGACGCGAGCCACGCCCCCCAGGTCGCCCTGCACCATCTGCACGACCGGACCGCTGAAGTTCACGCCGACGAAGGGCAGCGCGCCCTCGCCCTCGTCGCGCCGGCCATTGCGGTTGAGGTCGTCGTAGGCCAGCACCTCGCTGCGCACCACCGGCGCGAAGGGAACGTCCAGACGGTTCACGCTGTTTTCCCGGACGGCCGTGTCTTCGTCAGTGAGGTTTTCCAGTGTGGCCGGCACGCCGCTCACGTAGCCCAGCTTGACGGTGCCGACCGGCACGCGCAGGCTGTACGACCCGTCCGCGCCGGAGGTCGTCCGGACCCCGCCCGCCTCAACGGTCACGCCGGCCAGACCGGTCTCGCCGGGGTCGCGGCGGCCGTTGTAGTTGTCGTCGCGGTACAGGGTGCCGAGCAGTTGGCCGCCCCGGCGCCCGCCGAACACGTTGACCACCGGATCGGGGGTGTTGAGCACCCAGTCCACGTTGTAGTTCAGCGAAAAGCGCAGGCTGCTGCTCAGGTTGCCCCGCGTCAGGCCGTTGGGGGCCGAGGCGGAGTATCCGGCGCGCGCCGACAATCCGGCGACGAACAGGTCCTGCGCGCCCACGCTGAACCCCGCGACCTCCGGGCTGAAGGTGCCGGCCGACGAGTTGACCCAGGCCCGCTGGTAATTCACGGCCGTGTCGATCTGCGGGGTCCACTGGTGGGTCCAGACGGCGCGCACGGAGTTGGTGGTGCTCTGCGCGGCGCCCGCGAGCCGCTCGAAGGCGTACTCGGCACTGACGGTGTCGCGCAGCCGGAAACTGTAGCTGCTCACCAGGCTCAGGCGCAGGGTCTGGAGCGTCTCGCCGCCGAGCTGCGGGTCACGGGACCACAGGGCCGCGCCGCTCGTGAGCACCGGCCCGGTCACCAGGGTGGCGCTTGCCGTGGCCACCTGGCCGTAGCTGCCCGGCTGGTCGGGGTCGGTGTTCAGGGTGTAGGCCGCCGCGCCGCCCAGCGAGGCGTTCTTCCAGCCCAGCGTGGGCGTGCGCAGGGTACCGGTCAGGCCCCAGGCCGCGCGCGTTCCGGGGGCCGTGCCGTTCTGATACCGTCCGCCGACGCTGGCTCCAAACCCGTTGCCGGCGGCGTAGGTCAGCAGGCCGCTGCCCGTATAAGTCGCGCCGCCCGGCTGAAAACTGACCCCCAGGGCCGCGCGCACGCCGAAGGGCCGCAGTGAGGTCAGCCCGCCCGACACGCTGAGGTTGTGCAGGCCGGTGGGGGTCCCGGTGTAGGTCTGGGTCAGGTCGACCGTGCCGTTGGAATACGACACCTGCTCGAAGCCCAGCGCCGAGACGCGGTAGACCCCGTTGCCGCGCTGCCCCCCCGCGAACCCCCCGACGACCAGTCCGACGTTCGGGGTCAGCTGCCGGGCGTAGCGCACGCTGAGCTGGTCGGTGCCCGACGAGGCGTCCGCGCTGCGGATGTAGGAGGTGTCGGCGTCGGCCTCCAGACTGCCGCCCAGCACCGGCCCCGAAGCCCCCAGGCCCCCCTGCACGCCGAAGGTGCCCCCCTCACCCCGGCGGTAGCTCACGCGGGGCCGGAAACGCCAGGCGCCCCGGTAGAGATTGCCTTCCACCGACAGGCCAGACTGGCCACCATACGCACTCAGGTCCCAGGTACGGGCGTTGAGGCGCACGCCGAAGGTCAGCCCACCGGGCAGGGGCCGCTCGTTCGAGCCGTTCAGGCCCAGCAGACTGGCGTCGCCCGTCGCGTAGTCCGACAGGCGCCCGCCCAGCCGGGGCTGGAGGCCGTAGCGCAGCGTGGTCTTCCGCCCACTGGGCGTCCAGTCCACTGCCGCGTCGGCTCCGGCCTGGACCCCGAACACGAGTTGTGGCCGGTCGGCGTCCCGGTTGCCCTGGAGATTGACCGGATTGAAGACGACGTCGGTCAGCGCCCGGACCTTGACGGCCGGACTGTTCTGCGAGGCCGCCTCCAGGGTCACGGTGTATTCGTAGCCCGGCGAGGCGTCGCTGATTTCGAACGATACCCCGACCGACCCGGTCTCACCTGGCCGCAGCCGCAGCGACGGCACACTGAGCTGCGGCAGGGCGTCCACGTTCACCACCCGCAGCGTCAGGGTGTCGTCCTGGTTGCCCTGGTTGGTGAACTGCGCCTCGTAGGTCACCTTGCGCCTGAGCTGGCCGGTCAGGCGGGCCGGCGCGCGGGCCGTGAGGCGCGACTGCGCCAGCACGCCGACATGCGCGCTGGCCTGCGCCGCGACCTGCCCGCCGGCCCGCAGGCGCATCACGATGTCGGGCGAGTTGCCCACCGCCGCGCGGGGCGGCACCCGGAAGGTCACGGGAATGAGCGTGGAGCCGTTCAGGCTCACCTTGCGGCCCGACGACACCGGAATCCAGTCCGGGCCGGCGTCCACCGTCATGTCGTATTCGCCCTGTCCGCTCGCCCGGAAGATCAGGGTGGCGTACTCGCCGGGTGCGGCCTGCCGGGTGGCCGGGGCCTCCAGCGTGAGAGCTCCGATCACGGTGGCGCCTGGGGCCGTCTCGACCGGAGCCGCCTGGGCCGGGGTGGTCTGGGCCGAGGCCGGGCAGACCGGGGGAATCAGCAGGGCCGCCAGCAACGACATCCACCGCAGCGAGACGCTGTGTGGGACGGAGTGCCGGGTCGTGGGCCGGATGCTGGACATGACAGGTTCTCCCGGACGCGCCTTAGGGCAACACCAGAGCGGTGAAGGTGAGGTCGAAGTCGTAGTCGCCGCCGGTTTCTCCGCCCTGAAGGTCAAGGGCCACCTCGATCCGCAGCGGCATCCAGCCGGGCGTGGCGCCGACACCGCTCATCACGACCTGCGGCACGCCCAGCGCCTTGATCCAGGGGCCGCCGTTGACGCGGTACGACAGCCGGTCGGTCGGGATGGCCTGCCCCTGCTCGTCGATGGCCGTATGAATCTCCAGCTGCACGGTCCAGGGCGTGCTGGCGCTCGAGAAGACGCTGAATTCCTGGGACGGGCTGAGGTAGCGGGCCGGATACTGCGCGGGCGGAAAGTTGCTGGGACTGATGTCGAAGGCCAGGGGCGCCGTGGGCCGGCGCAGGGCGATCAGGGTAGGAATCAGGGTGCGCACCGAGCTGTCGGCGGCGT